>VFZO01000303.1 GCA_016871155.1 Acidobacteriota bacterium
TGCTGCACGATTGGGGTCTGCTGGGGTTCCTGGTGCAGGACGTAATCGGAGCCGAGCAGGAAGAGAGCTTCGGGATCCGCCAGAACCACTCGATGGAGCTGCGGGACTGGCACGATCTGATTACCAAGCACTTCGACGAACACGAGTTCGAACTCTTCGTGCCGCAGCGCGGCTGGGGCGAGAAACTGACCAAGGCGGCGGCGCGGAAAATCGACAAGTACGGCTCGGAGTGGGTGGGCGCGCGGCTGCTGGGGGGCACCCTGGCCGCCATCTGCAAAAAACCCGGCGAGCCGGTGGAGATCGATCCCAACAAGCCGTTCGAGACTCGCATGCAGTGTCCCGATTGCCGCGCGAAGGTCCGCCTGGACGATGAGGCGGCCATCGTCTGCACAAGCTGCGAGTACCGGGCGCCCAACGAAGGCGGCGTCTACAACCTGCTTCGCTCGGTGGACAAGAAAGAGCTTTACCCTGGCGATCGCGACGACCTGATCGATTTCTCCGTACCCGGACACGAGACCAAACTGGGCGAGGGCTGGTTCGATGTGGAAGGTGTCTATGGGAACCGCTATCGCTGGATCGGCGCGGCGGCGACGGCCACCTTGGGTAATCTGCGCGGCGGACCGCAGCGTCTGCGCATCCGCGGCCACGCGCACGAAAACCTGTTCGCCGCCGGCCCGGCGCCGGCGCTTCGCGTCTGGGCCAACGGAGATCTGGCAGGCGAGTGGAAACTCGACCGGACGGGCTTGTTTGTTTTGGAAGCGGACCTTCCCGAAGCGCCGGCCTATGACCTTCGAATCGAGGCGGCGCCCACGTGGCAAATTTCGACCGATGCGCGCACGTTCAGTGTCACGCTCTCAATGATCCGCCTGGTGCCGCCCGCTTAAACCAGAATCGTAAACGCCGATTCGGTCCGCTCCACGGGCCTGTACAGCGTGTCCCGCTCCTGCGGTTCGCGGCCCGCTTCGCGGATGAGCCGCAGCAGGTCGTCGCGCCGCAGCGCTTGACTAGTGGTCGCACCGGCGTCGTGGTAGATTTTCTCCTCCACAACCGTACCGTCCAGGTCGTCGGCGCCGAAACGGAGCGCGATCTGCGCCACCGCCTCGCTCATCATCACCCAGTAGGCCTTGATGTGCGGAATGTTGTCCAGCATCAGACGGGAAACGGCGATGTTTCGCAGATCGTCGTAGCCGGTGGTCTTGGGAATGTGCGAAAGCGCCGTGTTCTCCGGATGGAACGCCAACGGAATGAAAGTCTGGAAGCCGCCGGTATCGTCCTGCACCGCACGAAGGCGCGTCAGATGGTCCACGCGATCCTCTTCGCTCTCAATGTGCCCGTAGAGCATCGTGCAGTTCGTTTTGATGCCCAGTTCGTGGGAGATCCGGGCCACGTCCAGCCATTCGTTGCCGTCGATCTTGTGGTCGCAGATAATCCGGCGCACCCGTTCGGAGAAGACCTCCGCGCCGCCGCCGGGCTGGGAATCCATGCCCGCGTCGCGCAGCCGGATCAGAACTTCGCGAATCGGAAGCTTCGCCCGTTTCGCCAGGTAAGAGATCTCGACCATCGTGAAGGCCTTTAAATGGACCTTCGGATAGCGCAACTTCAACCCGCGCAGCATCTCGCAATACCAATCGAGGGTCAGTTCCGGATGCAGCCCGCCCACGATATGGAACTCGCTGACGGCTTCCGAGTAGCCGTGCCCGGCCACCTCCCACACCTGCTCCAACGACATGGTGTACCCGCGCGGATCCTTCGCCTTTTTTCCGAACGCGCACAACCGGCAGGAGGCCGTGCACACGTCGGTCGGGTTGATATGGCGGTTGACGTTGTAGAAGGTCGTGTCGCCGTGCAGCTTCTCCCGAACGTGGTTGGCCATCCAGCCGACGGCGAGAATGTCGGAGCTGCGATACATCGCCACACCGTCCTCGAACGAAAGGCGCTGACCGCTCAACACCTTGTCGCGAATGGGCAGCAGCCGGGCGTCTTCAAATTGCGGTTCCATGTCGGGGAAGTTTCAGGCTCCTTTGTAGGTGTACCAGACGTCGGCGGCCCAAAACACGAAGAATAGCACGCTGACGTAACCGTTCACCGTGAAAAACGCCGCGTTTACGCGGCTCAGGTCGTCCGCCTTTACGAGCGAGTGTTCGTACACAAGCAAAGCCGCCACCAGGGCGATTCCGGCCGCGCCGATCCAACCGAGCGCGAAGGACTGCAGCAGGAACACCAGGCAGACCAGCATGGCGGCGTGCAGGACCTTCGCCGCGCGCAGGGCGCCCGCCACTCCCAGCCGTCCGGGGACCGAATGCAGGTCGGCCGAACGATCAAAGTCGAAGTCCTGGCACGAGTAAATGATGTCGAACCCGGCGGTCCAACACGTCACCGCGGCGGTCAGCCACAGGATGCGCGGATCGAGCGAACCGGCGACCGCTATCCAAGCCGCCGCCGGCGCGATTCCCAGCGCGAAGCCCAGCACGATATGCGACCAGGAGGTGAAGCGCTTCGTGTAGCTATAAAAGCAGACGACGCCCAGCGCCAGCGGGCTCAGCCGCAGGCACAGCTCGCCCAGCATGGCCGCAGCGGCCACGAAGAGCGCGCTCATGCCGGCCAGAAAGCCCCAGGCGAAGGCCGCGCTCAGCAGGCCGGCCGGAATGTGGCGCATCTTCGTGCGCGGATTGCGGCCGTCGATATCGGCGTCGAGAATCCGGTTGAACGCCATGCCCGCCGAACGCGCACCGACCATGGCCACGACGATCCAGAAGAACTTCGAACCGGCCGATCCGGCCGGAAATCCGGCATCGCGCCAGGCCAGCAGTGCGCCCGTTAACGCGAAGGGAAGGGCAAACAACGAATGCTCGAATTTGATCATGTCGAGCGTCATGCGCAGGCGCTGGAAAAACATCTTGCGATACCATTTTAACGAATGCGCGTTCAAACAACGCTGGCGCTTTTTGTTTTTGGCCTTCTGGCCGGCTGCGCCGGCGAGGGGCCGAAGACGGCCACACTCGACGATCTTCGTTCCACGGAGGTCCGTTTTCCCAACGGCACGAAGATCCGCGCCGAAATGGCCTTCCGGCCCTACGATATTACACGCGGCCTGATGTTTCGCGACTCCATGCCCATGGACCGCGGCTTCGTGATTTTGAACAAGGAACCGGCCATCTACGCCATCTGGACCTACAACGGGCGCTTTCCCCTCGACGTCATCTGGCTGGATTCAAACCGGATCATCACCGAGGTTATCGCGAACGTTCCGCCCTGCAAGGCCGAGAAGGCGAGCCAATGCCCGAAGTACGGCGGGCGGACGCGGTCCCAGTTTGTGCTGGAATTGAACGCCGGCGTGGCGGAGAAAAACGGGTTGAAACCCGGAGACAGGTTGGACTTTTAATCGACTATGGACGCTGACAAAATAAGAGAGCTGTTGGAGCAGGTGCGCGGCGGCGCGGTGGATGTGGAAGGCGCGATGGACCGCCTGAAGCACATGCCTTTTGAAGACCTTGGATTCGCCAAAGTCGATCACCATCGCGCGTTGCGCCAGGGAATGCCGGAGGTCGTTTTTGGCTTGGGCAAGGCTCCGGAGCACGTCCGCGATATTGCCGTCCGGCTGGCCGAACGGTCGCAGAATCTGCTGATTACCCGCACCGCGCCGGCGGCGGCCGAGGCCGTGGTGCAGGCGATACCCGGAATCGAGTACTTTCCGCTGTCGGGTGCCATGCGTCTTTGGCGGGACCGCACCGTTCGCGGCAGGGGCCGCATCGCCGTGGTCTGCGCCGGTACCAGCGACATTCCGGTGGCCGAGGAAGCGCGGGTCACGGCCGAGGTGATGGGCAACGACGTCGAGTCGATCCACGACATCGGCGTGGCCGGCATTCACAGGCTTATGAACAATCGCGAACGCCTGACGCAAGCCAAAGTCATCGTCGTATGCGCAGGAATGGAGGGGGCGCTGCCCTCGGCCTTGGGCGGGCTAGTCAGCGTCCCGGTTATCGCCGTTCCGACCTCGATCGGCTACGGCGCCAGTTTCAATGGCCTGGCCGCGTTGTTGGGAATGTTGAATAGCTGCGCCAGCAATGTGACTGTGGTCAATATCGATAACGGATTCGGCGGCGGCTATGTCGCCAGCCTGATCAATCGGCCGTAAACGCGAAAAGGGCCTCCCTTGTGGGAGGCCCTTTTTCGTGGGTTCGTTCCGGTTACTTGGCCGACGAGTCCGGCACGCTTTCGGTGCCGTTCAGGTCGATCACGATTGCCTTGCCATTGCCCTCGACGGTGACGGCTAAGACCAGATTTGCGCTGTGGTCGCCCACATTCACGCCGAAGTTCTCCACCGCGAACCGGGCCAGCGTATCGCCGGCGCGGATGGTGAAGTCGGCCTCGCGGCCGCCCGAGGTAAAGGCGATGATGTCATTGTCAGTGCCGAACTTCCGGCTGGCAATGAGGTACACACGGCCCGTTACATCGTAGGGAAGAGCCTCGGCCAGCCGGAACGCCACCGGGACGTTTCCGTCCTTGGCGCCGTCGCCGTACTGGAATTCGCCGCGGGAAAGCAGGGTCTCTCCCGTTTCGCTGCCCGCGGGCACCAATATGACGCAGGAGAACGTGGAGGAAGCGCCGTTGGCGCCGGTTACCCGCACGGTGAATGGGGTGAGCGCCTGTGCCGGCACCGGAGTGCCACTGATGACACCGGCCGGGCTCAGCGTCAAAGGCACCGGCAGCGCGCCGGAAACCAGCGACCAGGTGTAAGGCGGCGTGCCGCCGGTTGCGGTGAGCGTGACGTTGTAAGGCACGCCAGGAACCGCGTCGGGCAGTGGGCAAGTGGTGGTGATGACCGGTGCCGGCCCCTGCGGCGTACCATGGTGAGTGACGGACGTCGAACAGGCCTGGTTGGCCGAACCCGCACCGTTGGAGGCGCGCAGCGTGTAGTTGTAGACGCCCTCGTGATTGGGTGTGCCGCTGATCTGCCCAGTGTTGTGATTGAGCGTCAGGCCGGGCGGCAGAGCGCCCGAAGCGATCGTCCAGGTAATCACCGGATCGCCCGTCGCCGTGGCAACGAAGCTATACGGCGACCCGACCGGAAGCGAGGTAGCCGGGCAGGCCGAAGTGATTGTAGGAGCGACTGCCGGAGGAGGAGTCGACGGTGCTGCCGCGATCGCAACCGAGCAGGCGCGGGTGGCGGTCTGCGCCGGATTGCTGCTGTCGGAAACCTGCAACGTGAAGTTGGAGGTTCCGGCCGTGGTGGGCGTGCCGGAGAGAGTTCCGTTCGCCGCCAGGGTCAAACCGGCCGGCAACGCTCCGCTGGCCACTGAGAAGCTGTAGGGAGCGATACCGCCCATGGCAGACGCAGCTGAGGAATATGCGACCGTCGCCTGACCGTTTGCGGCCGGGCAGGCCGAAATCGACGGCGCCGAGGGAGCGTGATGAACCACTGTTATCGAACAAGACAGGTTGGCTACGCCGCCGGCGTTGGTGGCCCGGATCGTAAAGTTACTGGTTGCGATATTGTGCACATGGCCGCTCAACAAGCCGGTGGAGCTGAGGGTGAGACCAACCGGCAGCGCGCCGGCTGCGACCGACCAAGTGATCGTGGGATCGCCGGTAGCCATGAACTGGGTGGAGACCGTCGTGCCTGTTACGAGCGGCGACGCCGGGCAGGCCGACGTGATCACCGGCGGCGTGACGGGGGGAGCGGCGGCATTGATCGTTACCGAACATGGCCGGCTGGCCGTTTGCTGCGGGTTGCCTGAGTCGGCCGCTTGTACTGTAAAGCTGGAACCGCCGGCGGCGGTGGGTGTGCCGGAAAGCACGCCCGAGGCGCTCAGCGTCAAGCCGGCGGGCAGGGCGCCCGCGATGACCGAATAGGTGAACGGCGCGGTGCCGCCCGTCGTGGTGAAAGACTGCGAGTACGCAACGTTGACCGTGCCGGACGTGAGCGGGCAAGCGGTGGTGATCGACGGCGCCGAAGGAGGAGGCGCGCTCGGGTTGTTAACAACGATCGAGCAAACCAAATTGGATACGCCGCTCAGGTTCGAAGCGCGAATCGTGAAGTTATAGGTTCCCGCGTGGTGCGGAACGCCCGAAATCGTGCCATCCGGAGCCAGATGCAGGCCCGTCGGGAGGCTGCCCGCGGGCAAGGACCAGGTGATCGGTCCCGTGCCGGTCGCGGTCATGTCCGTGTGGAACGGAACGCCGACCGTGATCGGCGACGCCGGGCAGGCGGATGTGATCGTCGGTGCCGTGGCGGCCGCGCTAATGGCGATCGAGCAGCCCAGGGTCACTGTCTGCGCCGGTGCTCCGGAGTCTGTTGCACTGAGAGTGAAGGTGGATGTTCCGATACCGGTCGGGGTGCCGCTGATGACGCCACCGGAAAGGATGAGTCCGGCGGGAAGCGAGCCGGCGGATACGGAGATGGTAACTGGAGCTGTGCCGCCCGACGTCGTGACGAGTTGGTTATACGCGGTGCCGGTGACTCCGGCCGAAAGCGGGCAGGCCGTCGTGAAGCTAAGAGTGGGGGACGGCGGGGCGGGCGGGTTGACCACTAACTGGCACTGCTGATGTTCCGAGGTGTGGCCGGAAGTGGCCGTCACCGTGTAGGGATAGACGCCGCGGTTGCGCGGGATTCCGCTCAGTGTGCCATCGGCCGCCAGCTGGATGCCGGAGCCGATGTTGCCGGGGTTCATGGACCAAGTCACCGGCGCCTGCAGCGAGGAGGTAAATACGAAGTGAACCGGCTGGTCGGTAACGACCGGTCCGGAGAAGCAGGGAATCGAATGGTTGTTCCCGCCGCCGGTGATGCCGCCGCCGCCAGGCGGTACGCCGCCGATGATGACACGGCGGCCGCTACCGTCTTGCGCGAGAACTTGCAGTGCACCGAGGTCGCCAACGAAACTGTTGTGGCACGGGCCGGCCCGGATATCCGCCACGGTGACAGCGGGCAGGAACGCGAGGCCGGCCGGTGTGAACGTTAGCGAACTGGAGGTGCACTGCGGGGCGGTCGTGACCCCCGGCAGCAGCGCCTGGAGCCACGTATATTGACCGGAGTGCGAAAAGATGCCGCCGCCGGACGCGACGAAGGAATTCAACGCCTGGGCGTTTGCGGCGAGGGCCGCTTCCTCGGCGCTGTCGGTGCCGCCGCTGCCCTCGTCGCCAGCAATGTGGATGATCTTCGGATTCACGGAGCCATTGGCAAGGTTGGTGAAGAATTGAGTGACGTTCGCGGCGCCGTCAACGTATTGAACGGTCATATTGTTGGGCGTGGCCGCGCTCAGGAGCGCCCGGCCATCGCCGCCGTTCGAGCTCGCTGTTAGCGCGACGATGTCGACGGTGAAGGGTCCGGCGCGCCTAATCTGCGGTGCCATGCTGCGCAGGACATTCTCCATGTACAGCCAGCCTTGGCGGTTTTGTCCGCCGCTAAAGTTACCGTGCTGTTGCAGATCGTCGCCGCCGAGGACCACGATGCCGTTCGATTGCGCGACGGCAGTACTTTGGGTGCCCATGGCGACCAGGGTCGCGAAAAAAAGATGAGTGAATTTCTTCACCAGATCCTCCTCAAGATGTCGATTCAACCGGAGCCGTTCCGTGTGAACGGAACTTCCCCTGTCTACCTATGCCGAATCACCCCACATTTCCGTTTTGAGCCGCGCGTGCGAATCTCCCGGATGCTCGTCCG
>VFZO01000304.1 GCA_016871155.1 Acidobacteriota bacterium
GAGTTGCCGTCACGGGTGGGCGCATAGTTCACAGCGTGTGATACCGGCTTGCGAAATACAGCAGCGGAGAGCCCTCTTCGTAACGGGTCGCCGTCACCTTTCCAAGGAATATGGTGTGGTCGCCAGCCTCAATGGATTGTGCCGTCTCGCATTCAAACTGCGCCAGAGCGCCATCCAGCAGCGGAACGCCAAATTGGCCGGGCGTCCAATCCACCCCGTCGAACCTGTCCTGACCGCGTTCGGCAAAGCGGTTCGACAGCGCCGCCTGTCCAGCCGCCAACACGTTGATCGCGAAATGAGGCGCCGCCCTGAAGTGGTGAATGACGTTCGCCTTATGATCGACGCACAGCAGCACTATCGGCGGATCCATGGAAACGCTTGTGAATGAATTCGCCGTAAGCCCGTGCGGTGTCCCATCTGGCGCCAGGACCGTCGCGATTGTGATGCCCGTGGCGAAGCGTCCGCACGCCTTTCGGTACAGATTTTGATCGAATGCCTCCGCCATCGCCCTTGACAGTCCCGTAAGCCTAATCTTATCATTGGTTTTCGGGATCAGATCTTTCGCTTCTTTTCTCTGGGGAGACTTTCGATGATTAAGCTCGACATCATTAATGAAGTAGTGAACCGAACCGGGATCACCAAGACCAAGGCTGAGATGGCTGTCGAGACGGTCTTCGAAAGCATGAAGAAGTCCCTGGCTGAGGGCGACCGGATCGAGTTGCGCGGCTTCGGTATCTTCAACGTCCGGCCCCGGAAAACCGGCATCGGGCGCAATCCGCGAACGGGCGCTGAAGTGGCAATACCTCCCGGAAAAGCCGTTCGCTTTAAGCCTGGCAAAGAGCTGCAGCAGTTGGCCTAGGGTCCCGCCATGCAGCGACTGTGGCTGCACGCTCTGCTTCTTCTGTTAACGATGGTCACCACTACCGTCGTGGGTTCGCGCATGATGACGAACTTCGAGCGCAACTTGCCGGCGTTTATTCTGGACGACCTTCTGATCTTCGTTGACATTTGGAGTGAACCCGCACTGCTGTGGAAGGGGCTGCCATTTTCCTTCACTCTAATCGGCATCCTGCTGGCGCATGAGCTGGGCCATTATTTCGCCTGCGTCTTTCACCGCGTCAACGCTTCGCTGCCCTACTTCCTTCCCGTGCCTTCTCCGATCGGGACGTTTGGTGCGTTTATCCGCATACGGGAGCCTATCCTGTCCCGCCGAATACTCTTCGACATCGGCGTGGCCGGGCCGCTGGCCGGATTCGCCGTGCTGCTTCCCGCGCTCGGAGTTGGTCTTGCCTATTCCAAGGTAATGCACGGAATCGCCAAGGAAGGCGACCTGCTCTTCGGTGCTCCACTGCTAGTCTGGGCTGCCTCGCAGCTTGTGTTTCCGGGCGTTGAGCAGGCGGACCTGTACCTCCATCCTATGGCGCGGGCCGCCTGGGTGGGACTGCTCGCCACGGCTCTGAATCTCTTACCAATCGGCCAACTCGATGGCGGACACATTCTTTACTCCGTGGCGGCGGCACGTCACAAACTCCTCTCCCAGGTGTTCTCGCTGATCCTCGCAATCACGGGAATCGCTTTTGGCTGGGCCGGTTGGATCCTATGGGCGGTATTCTTTGTAGTGACCGGAATGCGGCACCCTCCGATCGTCGACGAAACGCCGGTGGGCGCGGGGCGGCTCCGGCTGGCCTGCTTGGCGCTGGCGATTCTGGTTCTTTCCTTCACACCAGTGCTCGTACGGGGATCCGAATTTTTGTGAAAATCTCGGCGACGATTATCACCTACAACGAGGAGCGGAATATCGCCCGCGCCATTGAGAGTCTGCGCTGCGCAGACGAAATTCTTGTCGTCGATAGCGGCTCGTCCGACCGCACCGTGGAGATCGCCGAAAAGCTCGGCGCCCGCGTCATCGAGCACAACTGGACCGGCTTCTCCGATCAGAAGAACTGGGCCGCCACACAGGCTTCCCACGATTGGATCCTCTCCATCGACGCCGACGAAGCGCTCAGCGAAATGTTGGAAGCGGAAATCTGGCAGCTCAAAAAGAGTGACCGGCACGCCGATGCTTACACATTTCCGCGCCTGGCGCAGTACCTCGGCCGCTGGATTCTGCACTCGGGTTGGCACCCGGATCGAAAGGTTCGCCTGTACGATCGCCGCCGTGCCAAGTGGGTCGGCGATTATGTTCATGAAGGGCTGGACGTGACCGGCAGCGTAGCCGGACTCCAAGGCTCGCTGCTGCATTTCACCTGCCAGTCGCTGTCGGAACATCTGCGCACCATGGATCGTTACACCACCTTGGCCGCCGAGCAACTCGTTGCGCAGAACAAGCGCATCTCCATGCGCCAATTGTTTTTGAAACCATGGTGGGAGTTCAATCGAACCTATTTCATCAAGCGCGGATTCCTCGATGGGGCCGAAGGATTGGCCATCGCATGGATGGGCGCCCTTTACGTTTTTCTAAAATACGCGAAAGCACGCTACATGCTTCCAGGTCGGCAATGAAAACTTTACTTTTGGTGACAATCGGCTGCCTTTGCGCCCAACGCCCCGAGTGGACCGCTCCGTATCCATCCCACAAGATCGCCGGGAACGTCTACTACGTTGGCACCGAGGACTTGGCCTGTTTTCTGATCACCGATCCGAAAGGCCATATCCTCATCAACACCGGCCTGGCTGATTCCGTCGATGGCATCCGGAAGGGAATCGAGTCGTTCGGCTTCCAATACTCCGACGTCAAGATCCTGCTCACCATGCAGGGCCACTTCGATCATGTGGCCGGTTTCGCTCGCATCGTTCGCGAGACGAAGGCAAAAGTCTACGCCACGGCCGCCGATGCGCCGATTCTCGAAAGCGGCGGAAAGCTGGATCCGGTCCTGGGCGCAAGCGCCCATTTCGCTCCGGTGAACGTATCCAGGCGTCTGTTGGACGGCGACACAATTCGGCTTGGCAAGACCGCTTTGAAA
The DNA here is from genome assembly GCA_016871155.1 of Acidobacteriota bacterium. Classification (GTDB taxonomy): domain Bacteria; phylum Acidobacteriota; class Terriglobia; order Bryobacterales; family Bryobacteraceae. Next base: position 2,964 of record VFZO01000304.1, read on the forward strand.
GTCCATCTGACACCGGGACACACGATGGGATCGGTGAGCTATTCGATGACAGTTCCGGAGGGTAGCCTGTGGTTTGTCAATATGGGCACGGTGGTGATGCCGCTGGTGGGCAACGAGAAGTATCCGAACATCGTCAAGGATCTGCGAGATAGTTTCGCGCGGCAGAAGACCTGGAACCCGGACATCTGGGTGGCCGCGCACGGCAGCCAGTACGGCATGGCCGCGAAACACCGCGCCGGGAAGGGCTTCGCCGACAGAGAGGGCTACGCCAAAGCCATCGCCGAAACGGAGCAGCGCTTCCAGCGGCAACTGAAGATCGAGGGTGGCCAGTAGCAGCTAAGGCCTTTGGCACCGGGGACAAAAATGCGTCCCGCGTTGTCCTATCACAATCCGCTCGATCGCCGTTCCGCACGCCGTGCAGGCGTCGCCGGTCCGCCCGTATACTTTGTGCCGTTGTTGAAACCCCCCGCGGTTGCCGTCGGCGTCGACATAGTCGGAGATCGACGATCCGCCGCTAGCGATCGCTTCGTTCAGTATCCGCACGACCTGCACGTGCAGCGCCTGCGCGCGCGCCCGGCTCAAAGTCTCCGCTCGCGCTTTCGGGTGTATGCGTGCGCTGAACAGCGCCTCGTCGACATAGATGTTCCCGAGTCCCCGCACAAACTCCTGATTCAATAGCAGCGGCTTTACAAATCCCCGCCGCTCTCGCAGGCGCTGGGCGAAACTTGCCTCGAAGGGCTCCGGACCCAACTTTGCAACATCGTGCGGCAACGCGCTGTCGCCGAACCGGAATCGCCCGAATTGACGGACGTCGTCGAAAAGCAGCGTGCCGTTGTCGAAAACGAACTCTGCGCGCAGATACGGGCTGCGCTCGCCGTCCAACAGCAGCTTTCCGGTCATCCCCAGGTGTACCGACAGCACGCCCGGTCCCTGAAAACGAAACAGGATGTGCTTGCCGTGCCGGGTGATCGATTCGATCTTCTGGCCGGCTAAATCCGGCACGGGCTCCTCCCTGAAGACGCGCGCCGCATGAACCTGGAAAGACCGTATGCGCAACCCGCGCAGCCGGGGCGCCAACGAGCGGACAATCGTCTCGACTTCGGGCAGCTCTGGCAATTAAACCTCGATAAACACTTGACCGGCTTCCAAATGGACGTTAAAACGCCGCAGGCACACCGCCGGGTTAAAGTCGCATTCGCCCGTCGTGGCGTCGAACTCCCAGGCGTGCCACGGGCATACGATCATCTTGCCGTGCAGCGCTCCCTGCGCCAGCGGTCCCCGGCTGTGCGGGCATCGGTTCTCCAAGGCGTGTATCGTGCCGTCGACATTGCAGACGACGATTTCTTCCTCACCATGCCGCAACTCCCGCATCGCGCCGCGCGGCAAACTGTCCGCCGCGCCGAACTTCACCAACGCCATATAGAATTAACCTACCATGCGTCTTCTCCCGCTACTCCTGCTGGCACTGATGGGCTGCCAGCGGCAACCAAACAGAGTCATCGGCGTCGTGCCGAAGGGCGCAAGCCACATCTTCTGGCTCACCGTCAAAGCGGGTGCCGAGAAGGCCGCCGCCGAGTCCGGCTACGAGATCGAATGGAACGCTCCGGCCCTGGAAATCGACGCAAAGCGCCAGCAGGACATCGTCGAATCGATGGTCAACCGGCGGCTGGCGGGCATCGCCCTGGCGCCCGTCGACAGGAAGGCGATGGCCAGCGTCGTCGAACGCGCGGAGGCCGCCGGTGTGCCTACCGTCATCTATGACTCCGACGTCGATACCCCGAAGCGTCTCAGCTACATTGCCACCGACAACAAAGAGGGCGGGCGCATGGCCGCGCGGCGGCTCGGCGACGTGTTGGGCGGGAAGGGAAAGGTGGCCGTAATCGGATTCATGCCCGGCAGCGCCTCCACGATGGAACGCGAGGATGGATTTATCGAGGAGTTGAAGGCCAAGTTTCCCGGAATTCAAATGGCCGGCATGCAGTTCGGCATGGCGGACCGCGCCAAGGCCATGGCCGCGACCGAGAACTTTCTCACCGCCCATCCGGACTTAAACGGTGTTTTCGCCGACAATGAATCGAGCCTCTCCGGCGCCGTGCAGGCGTTGAAATCGCGCAACGCGAAGCAGGTGAAGCTGGTGGGTTTCGACGCCTCCGAAGCGCTCGTCGGCGACCTGAAGGAAGGGTGGATCGATGCATTGATCCTGCAAGATCCCTTCCGCATGGGTTATGAATCGGCCAAGGCAATCACAAACCGGCTGGCGGGCCAGGAGCCCGCGGCGCGGCAGGATCTGCCGGCCGCGCTGGCCACGCGCGAGGATCTGCTGGCCGGCCGGGTGGCCAAACAACTTTTGCCCGGTTTTGTGAAAGTTTCCGGCACTTCCCATTGACAGTTTAGGGGAGCGGGTGTAGTATTCCCATAAGTGACTTATGGGAAAAACGCCGTCCGATCTTCTGCCTGGCACGCTTGAGCTTTTGATTCTCCGTACGCTGGAATCTGGCGAAGCGCATGGGTACACAATCATGGAGCGAGTGTGGAACGCCTCCGGGGAGATGTTCCGCGTCGAGGAGGGCGCGCTTTATCCGGCGCTGCACCGGCTGGAACTGAAGGGATGGCTGAAGGCAAGCTGGGGAACATCGGAGGCCAACCGCCGGGCGAAGTTCTACAAACTCACTGCCGCCGGCCGGAAGAATCTGGAGAAAGAAAAAGAGCGCTGGCGCGCGCTAGTGGCCGGCATGGGCCGGGTGCTCGAGGGCGTATGAGGGATCTGCTCCGCCGCTGGTTCCGCATCCCGGCCTCCAGCGCCGATATCGCCGAGGAGTTCGAATCCCACCTGGCTCACAAACGGCGGGCGCTGGAAGCCGAAGGACTTCCGCCGGACGAGGCCGAGCGCCGGGCCCGTCTGGCGCTAGGGAACCGGAGCGCGTGGATCGAGGAGACCCGCGGCGCCGGCGGATTTCCGGCGATCGAATCCGTGTTTCGGGATCTGCGATATGCCGCGCGGCTGCTGAACAAAGAGCGTGTCTTCAGTCTCATTGTCGTTGTCTCGCTCGCCTTGGGGATCGGCGCGAACACGGCGATTTTTTCGTTGCTGAACGCTCTTCTGTTCCGGCCTCTGCCTGTGCCAGCCCCGGAGCAACTGGCGCGGCTCTACTTCACCAATTTGCCGAAGGGGACCCGCTCCTGGGTCAACGGCCGCGAGGTGCAGCCAACGGAAATGGGGCACTTCAACTACGCTTTTTACGAAGCGCTGCGCCGCAAGCCGGAGTTGACCGCCGGCGTGTTTGGCCATGCCGGTCTTGGCACTATGGCGATGGAGCACGACGGCGTTCCTTCCCAGATTGTCGCCAATTTCGTAACTGGAACCTACCTGCCGGTTCTCGGCGCCGCTCCGTTGGCGGGGCGGCTCCTGAACCCGGAGGACGATCAACCCGGCCAGGCGGCCATCGTCATCAGCGAGCGGCTTTGGGAGCGCGTGTTTCAGCGCCGTCCGGGAATCGTCGGCGCTCAAGTAACGGTGGAACGCGTGCCCTTTACAATCGCCGGTGTGATGCCCCGTTCCTTCCACGGCGTGCAACCTGGCATCGGGATTGAAGCGTGGATCCCATACGCGGCGATGGAGCGGATGTTTCCCGATTTTGCTTGGCGGTCGAACCGCAGCATCGCGAATCTCCGCCTGTTCGTCCGGACGAGGCCAGGCGCGGCGCTCGAGGCCCATTCGCGCCGGGTGCTCGAGGAAAGCGTCGATCCGGCGTCGAATGCGGAGGGCCGTGAAGGCTACCTGGCGATGCGGCTGCACGCGCAGCCGATTCCGACCGGCCTTTCGTCGGTCACCGAGAACTACAGCGGCGCGTTATGGACGCTGTTTGGAGCCGTGGCCGCGGTCCTGTTGATCAGCGCCAGCAACGTGACGAGCCTGATGGCTGCGCGCGCGATGCGCCGGGCCAGGGAATTAGCCGTGCGTCGCGCACTGGGGGCCTCTGGTTGGCGGATCGGCCGCCAGTTGCTGCTGGAGAGCCTGCTGCTCGGTGCAGGCGGAGGCGCTCTCGGTTTTGCCGTCGCCCAGGGAATCGGAGACGGGGTGCGCGCCGGGCTGTTCGGCGGCGAGCGAATGTTCGCGCTCGACGTGTCAACCGATTGGCGCGTGGCCTTGTACATCTCGACCATGTTGGTGGCTGTGGTTCTGATCGCGGGTCTCGCCCCGTCCTGGCTCGCAGCCAGGACGTCGATCCAGACTCGCGGCGTCACGCCGGCCGGCCTTCGGCTTCGCTCCGCGCTGATCGTTGGCCAGACGGCGATTGCCTTCGCCTTGCTTGGCGGCGCCGCGCTCATGGCGGCATCCGTCCAGGCTCTTTTTCAGGAACCCACCGGCTACGATTCTGCGCGGACTTTGCTGTTGACGCCCGACCTCTACAACGCCGGAGTGGAGCGCCCCGCCCATCGCCGCGCCTACGAGAACATCCTCCGCGCCGTGCGGGCCTCCGGCCGGTTCGAATCCTCGGGTTTGCTGACCACAGTGCCGCTGATCGGAGCCTTAGGAATGTCGTCGGTGGAGGTGCCCGGCAAAATGGACCTGCCGCCCCGTGAACGCATGATGATCCGCCAAACGGTTAGCGACGGTTATTTCAGTGCGATGGGAATTGGTCTGCTTGCCGGCAGCGACTTTCAGCCGCTGGGTGGCCCAACCGCGGTTTG
>VFZO01000305.1 GCA_016871155.1 Acidobacteriota bacterium
GAGCAGTTGCGCGTCGCTACGCCGTGGCCCGAGATACTCACCCGGATCTATCGCGACTTTGCGGGTTTTGCCTTCGCCGCGGAGCGCGTTACGCCCGTTGGGGTCGCCGCCAACTGCCGGATTTAGGGTGAAGGATTCGCCGGTGGAGATCCCCGACCTCGCCGCGTCGATTCTGCACAAGTTTGGCATCTCGTACGAGAAGGAGTATTTCAGCAATATAGGCCGCCCGTTCCGGCTGGCAGATGGGAAGCCGCTAGCGTTTTTGTAGGGTTTGCAATGGGTGTTTGAAATGGGGACAGTCACCTCTGGCACCCGGTGGCGAGAGATCCGCGGAGTCGACTAGGCATCGATGCCGCAAAACCAACGATTACCTTCTCAAACACAGGAGGACGGTTACCACGCAGGAAGCCGTGATAAGTCCGTTTCCTGAAATGCGCCCTAATGAACAGAGGAAATTTCGAATGCCAAAGTGGCTGACCTGTGTCGTGGTCATCGTCGTCTTTTTCGTCGTTGCAGGGTATGTCGAGCGGCGCCGTGTGCTGGCGATGGAAGCGTGGCGTCGCGCGCGCGGATTCACCGGGATGGAGGCCGGGCAACCGGTCATTCAGCGCGTTGCGGCGCAGGTCACGGGCCGCGAACCCAACTCTTTGCGATGGGCTTCGGTCATTACCGGAACGTCGAATGGCTCGAAGGTGACGTTGGCGGAAATCTGTTATACACCGGCCGCGGCACGGACCAGCAAATGGTTCACATTGGTTGTCTGGCCGGCGCCGGATGCGCGCGGTTCGGCGGCGCTGAACCGTGGCGGCCGATTTGCGTTCCTGGACGGCCATGCGGGATGGATGACCGAAGGGCTGTTGTCGCCTGCGCGCGCTGATCAACTGCTTTCGCAGGTTGCCGAAGCGCGGACGGTTCCAGGCAGCACGATAGACGCAGCTCCAGTCGCAGCTTCCGCGGTGGATTGACTGGGCGGGGTCAAGCCCGCGCCGTGGCATCTCATCTTGGGCATCTCGCATCATCTCCTTAGGGGTCAGACACCTCTGGCACCGGCTGCGCAACGACGGCGTTTCGACTGTAAGTAGTTGATTGTTTGTCGGTTGTAGCATATGAAGTAGGTGTTCTGGAATCGACCTTGGGTGGAATTGAGCGGCGGGCGGATTGTTGGGTTCGCAGGCCTTTCGGCTGCGTTCGAGTCGGATCGATTCCGACAAACCCTTGTCAAGCAGTCAGTTCCACAACTCGGGTGTGTGCGGCAAGTGCTTCCGGACGAGGTCCGGAAGCCGGCAGCGCAGAACCGAGCCGGAATGCATTTTGCGCAATCTAGAACATTTAGCACCGGCAACGTTTGAGACGCCGGAAAAGGTGCACTAACATGCTTGGAATGAATGATTTACGTGCCAGGTACGATAGCCGTAGACGTGGGGATGGCGGTGAAGCAGGCACGCGGAGCCGCTACACGATGGACGGGGTTTGGCACTCCCACGCGTGCCCGTATCGAGGTGCGCAGACCCAAGAACCGACTGTGCGGACACCCAGGGAAAGAGGGTGGTCACCGGAGAGGAAGTATATTTGTTTCTGCTAGTTGCGTCGCTGCGCGCTTGTGGTGGAACCGTGGGCGCGAACGTTTCTTGGAGGCCGGCCCGAGAGTCGTTCCTCCTGGTCGGACGGCAAGAGTCTCACGCGCGGGCTTGGTGGCAGAGGTGACTGTCCCCGCCGGATGCCCCCGCCGGATGCCGTCCCCGCCGGATGCCGTCCCCGCCGGATGCCCCGCCGGATGACTGTCCCCGCCGGATGGTCGTCCCCCAATGGACCCCTGCCGCACGAACGGGAACCGTTTAAGGAGTCAAATGGTGTAAATGGGGATTCGCGATCGAACGATTTAGGGTTCCCGTTCCTGAGGCGATCCAGGGTAGAAATACCACTTGATTGTACGGATGTACTGCAGCAAATAGAAGTAACAGCGGGTTTCGGAAGGCCAAGTAACGCGTTACCTGGAGTCTGTAACACCTAGAAAAAAAATGACAAGATGCCTAGCGGCACGGAATTATGTCTTGAGAGCAAAAGCGGGCCAAAAGTGATATTTTGGCTGGGAGACAGGGATTCGAACCCCGATAGGCAGAGTCAGAGTCTGCAGTCCTACCGTTAGACGATCTCCCAGCGATAGCGGCTCTACTCCCGAGTATAAATCACCAGGTCCCCATCCGCAAAATGATTCCTGAGGACAGTTGGAGGCCGCGATTGTAGCTAAGACCATCGAGCGGAGCGATCCAGGAACGGGTGTACTCCACAGTTCCCAGACGGAGCGCTAGCACTGGATTCAGACGCACGTCCACGCCGGCGCCGGCCGCCAAGCCGAGGCCGTGCCGGATCTCTCCCTGGGTATACAGTTCCTCTTCGGGGAGAGGCTTGCCCTCCCGCTTGGACTGAGTGGTCAACAACGCTTTTTTTCGCAGGTCGACCTCATAGCGAGTGATTTTTTTGCCACCCACCAGCACCTGGGCGAATGGGCTCACGCGCCGGGCCGCCAGGGGCGTCCATCGCGGGCCGATCATGTAGCTGAGCGCGTCGCCGCTCCGGTTGGCCGCCATGTCGCGCAATTGGCAACCGGAAAGCTGACCGACGATCTGCCAGTGCGGATCGACGCGGAAGGCGGCCTGCCCGCCCCCGCCGCCGCACTGCGTAGTCGCGAATCGGGTCCACACCGGAATCGCCGTCAATTCGAACGGGGCCGCGGTGGGGAATTGGCGCGGGGCTTCCGGCGAAGCGACAAAGGGATCCCGGTAGTTCTCCGACAGGATGCCCCCGCGCGAATCCCGATACCAGGGAACCTTCATGCGCATCAGGTTCGCGAAACTCCGGCTGGGATTCAGCCATCCGCGGACCATCATACGTGCCCAGGTGCTATGCATCCGTCTCTCGAACGGCAGCACCACCTTTTCGTCCAGGAAGTCCTCCGTGATCATCCAGCCCACGCCGATCAGCGGCGTAACGACGTGGTCGACAAAACCCTGCTGGGGCCGCCGCGCCTGCACTTTTCCAATACTGGCCTCGCTAAAGGGCCCCAGCTCAAACATCGTACTGTAGGCCCAGGCGGCACCCATCGCCTTCATGCGGCTCCGCCAGTAGCGGCGGTCCGAGCCGAAACGCAGGACACGTTCTTTCGGGTTGTTTTGCAGGTAAATATACCCCGAGACGGAGCCCTGCATGGGGTGCCCCACGTAGTTGACAAGGAATGGATCGCCGTCGCCCCAGCCGTGCATGTTGCCGACCGAGTCGAAATAGCCGTTCAAAAACGGCCCTTTCATTCCACGCCGGGTTCCGGGTTCGGTCGCCAGACGGAAGGAGTGCTGAAAACTGGCGAAGAGAGCCGACTGGCGGGTCACGGCCCTCCAATCGGTGGAGGTTTCCCGCAGTGGCGGAGCGACCGGCGCGATTACCGGCCGAATCGCATTCGCGGAATCCTCATCACTTGCCGCCTCGGCCGATTGCCCACACAACGTTCCCAGGCCGATACAAGAAAAAGCTAACAGTCGAAAGGTGAAACACATCGTCCAAAATTCCCATTTTGCAACACTGGCACCGGTTTGTCACACCGGGGGAACCTCAGCGTGAACGGCGGCGGCGTAGCACTAAGTCCTGTCCATAAACCTCTCGAAACACTTCGCCGGCGCGTTCTCCAGCCCAGATTTCGAGGTTCGTCCCCGCGCCAGACTGCAGCGAGATGACTGTCAGCTTCTCTTGCAATTCGACAGCCACTTCCTCGACGCGCTGATCGTGACTGCGGTCCAGGGCGTCGGCCAGCCGGAGGAGCGGAACCAACCTCATAATTAGGCGTTGATTGGCGGGTGGAAGTTTCTGAAAAAACAGATGCCGTGGCGCCGGCATGGACTTTCTGTGGAAGCGGCACAGTTGCGCGACGATCTCGCGCTCCTCGGCTGTAAACGCGGGCAGGTCGGCGTTCGCCACTATGTAGTAGGAATGGCGGTGGTGGCTCATATCGCTGACATAGTGGCCGATATCGGCCAAATGGGCGGCCGCGTCCAGCAGTTTTCCACAGTGCGGCGGCAGGCCGTGCAGCGGCTTTAGGGAGTCGAAGAGGTTCCCCGCGAGTTCGGCGGTTTTCCGGGCGTGCTGAACGTCGACGCCGTACTTGCGGGCCATCGTTTCGACGATGCGGCGTTGATCCTTGTCCAGGCGGGACCGGTCCGCACCCACGCGGCGCGCCGCCAGGTCGGCGATGATTCCATCGCGGACGCCCGCCACCGAATAGTAGACGCCGCGCGCGCCAAAGGCACGGAGCAGGCGGTACAACACGGCCGTCCCGGCCACCACGATCTCGGCGCGGCGCGGCCCGATGCCCGGGATCTTCCGGCGGCCCGCCACGTTGCGCTCCGTCAACCGCTCCAGGAGCTCTCCGATGGCGGCCGTACTGGCCCGTTTGCGATCCGCATCCACGCGGGAGCGCCTTCCGATTTCATTGACGGCGCAGATGACCGCGGCGGCCGTGGCGGAGGTGGCGACGACGCGGTCGAAGCTTACGTCGCCGGCGCGTTTCACCAGTCCGGCGATCTTCTGATCGATAAAGCTATGAAGCCGGTCCAGGTCCTGCGGGCGCGGCGGATCGTGCTCCAGAAAGAGCTCCTTCAGGCGGACCGCACCGAGCGGCTTGGAGACGGCGAAAGTCATTCGGCCCTTTTCGCTGCAGATTACTTCGGCGGAGCCGCCGCCGATGTCGATCATCAGCAGGTTCTGTTCCGGGTGCGGCCAGGTGGACTGCACGCCAGTGTGGATCAGGCGCGCCTCTTCGACGCCGGAGATGATTTCCACTGGCATCCCCAGAGCGTTGGCGGCTTGGGCGAGAAACTCTTCCTGATTCCGCGCGTCGCGAACCGCGCTAGTGGCCACGGCGCGGGCCCCGTCGACGTGCAACGATTCAATCACTTCCCGGAACCGGGCAAAGGTCCGCATCACCGCATCGGAGGCCTCGCGGCTGATCTCTCCGCCGGTAAAAACGCTCTCGCCCAGCCGGGTGACTTCGCGATCGGCGGCGAGCGTTCGGACCGGCCTGCCGGCATCGACCTCGGCGACCGCCAAACGGACGGAGTTTGAACCAATGTCGACGGCTGCGTAGCGGGGCATGAAATTCCATCATATCCAGCGCGCCGAACTATTCACCGGATTGAAACGCATGCCGCGAGGCCGCCTCGGTATAATTGGCTTGTTCCGAATGCCAATCCTTACGCCGAACCGATTCAAGGGCAAGCTAATCGTTGTCGAGGGTATCGATGGATCGGGCAAGTCGACACAGCTCTCGTTGCTGGCGCAGTGGCTGCGCTCGCAGGGGCTGGCCGTCGCGTTTTCGGAGTGGAACTCTTCTCCGCTGGTGCGTGAAACGACGCGCCGCGGCAAGAAGAAGCAGATGTTCACGCCGACGACATTCTCCCTGATCCACGCCACCGACTTCGCCGACCGCCAGGAACGGTTTATTCTTCCGATGCTGAAGGCCGGCGCCATTGTGTGCGCCGACCGGTTCGCCTACACCGCGTTCGCCCGCGATGTTGTCCGCGGCGTGTCGCCGCGCTGGGTGCGCAACGTGTACCGGTTTGCGATTCAACCGAATTTGGCGTTCTACTTCCGCGTTCCGCTGGAAGTGGCGCTCGGCCGCATTCTGGGCGGGCGGGATTCGATCAAATACTACGAAGCCGGCATGGATCTGAATCTCTCCCGCCGTATTGAAGAGAGTTTCCGCCTGTTCCAGGGCCGGATCCTGGAAGAGTACGACGCGATGGCGGAGGAGATGGGTTTCCACATTATCGACGCCACCGGCTCCATCGAAGAGCAACAGGCGCGGATGCGCCAGATCGTACTGGAAAAATTGAGCGAAGCGATCGCTTCCGGCCAGATTCTACAGAAGGAGAGCTCTTACCGTGCCCATGCAGCAGCCGCTCCAGTTCTATAACGAACCGCTTCCGGGCATCGATACCGGAGAATTGCAGGGCAAGCTGATCGTGATCGAGGGTCCCGATTCGGTGGGCCGGTCCACGCAAGTTTCGCGGCTGCGAACGTGGCTGGAGCAGCAGGGGCACGCCGTGCTGGATACCGGCCTGGCCCGGGGTACGCTCGCGGGAAAAGGCATTCAAGAGGCCAAGGAAGGCAATACGCTCGGTTCGGTAACCATGACGCTGTTCTATGTCACCGACTTCGCCGACCGGCTGGAAAACGAAATTATCCCGGCGCTGCGCGCCGGCTTCGTCGTTCTCACCGACCGCTATATCTTTTCGCTCATGGCGCGGGGCATCGCCCGCGGCGAGGACTCCGTTTGGCTTGAAAAGCTGGCTGGTTTCGCGCTGGTGCCGCATGCGGTGTACTATCTGCGCGCCGATGTGCCGACGCTCGTCTCCCGCGTCGTGATGGGCCGCGGCAGCTTCGATTATTGGGAATCGGGCATGGATATGCACTTCGGCGCGGACATGTACGATAGCTACGTCCGCTACCAGACACGGCTGATCCGGGCGCTGGACCGCATGGGCCGGAAGTACGAATTCCAGACCATCGACGCCACCAAGCCCGCCGACGTAATTTTCCGGCAGCTACAGCGCTCCATCGGCGGACTTTTCGCCAGGCCCGCGCGCAAGCGAAAATAGCGGGATGCCCCGATTTGGCGTCTTTCTCGAGTTGCCCACGCCCGAGCCCGTGGAGATGGCTGGCTGGGCCGGCTGGGACTACTGTGTGATCGATTGCGAACATGCGCCTATCGACAATGCCATGCTCGGACACATGCTGCGGGGCGCCCGGATTCCGGCTTATGTCCGGGTTCCGAACGGCGAGCCGGAGACCGTCCAAGGGGCGCTCGACAATGGCGCTGCGGGGGTCATCGTGCCGCGCGTGGAATCGGTGGAGCAGACTCGCCGGATCGCCCAGTCCGCGCGGTTTTTTCCGAGGGGCCGGCGCGGCGTGAATCACATGGTGCGGGCCGCGCGGTTTTCGCTCACGCCGGTAGCCGAGTACCTGGCTTCCGTGGATAGAGACGTTCGCGTCATCGTACAAATCGAAACCGCTTCCGCGCTACACGATGTTGAGGCGATCGCGGCGGTGGAAGGCGTGGACGAACTCTTCATCGGCCCGTACGATCTGAGCCAGGCCATGGGGATTCCCGGTCAGGTCATGGACGCAAAGCTGCTGGCCGCGGGCGAACGCGTGCTGGCCGCGGCCCACACGAACCGCCGCGAAGTCAGCGTGTTCGTCAATTCGATCGAAGCGGCCTCGGCGTGGATCGCCCTGGGCGCCGACGCGCTGCACTACTCGGCCGATACGTTTCTGCTGGCGCAGGCGATGCGCTCGGCCAGGGAGCAATTGGGACGGCTATAGGCCAATCGTCACTGGAACCCTACCCAGTACCTAGTAACGATCCCCCGGCAGAGCCGGGGGCCTTCGTTCGTGAGCCGCTCAAAGCGGCTGGTTGGGGTCGCTGGCGCGGCCCCGTGGTTTAGCACCACCTCAAAGGTGGCGCATCAGTAGTCCAGTTTCAACTGGTCCAATCTGGTATCTTCGGCTTCTTGGCTGCGAATGTAGTTGCGGATGACGGCTTCGTCTCGGCCCACGGTCGAGACGAAAAATCCTCTCGC
>VFZO01000306.1 GCA_016871155.1 Acidobacteriota bacterium
CCTCGGAAAGGGGATTCTGATCAAATCCGGCACGGGAGTGAGGCGTTGGTGTATACTGTGGGGGTCCGGGAGACCCAAAATGGAAATCCCGGTTAAGGTAGGATGGCTTTAGTTACGTTTCGCCAGGTTGAAGCGTCGTACGAATCAGATGGCTTTTCGAATTCTGCTGTGCATTTGGGTGTTGCCGGTGATCGCGGCGAGCAGTGATGTGATTGCCTTTGTCGACAAGAACTGCACCGGCTGCCACAACGCAGCGGTAAAGAACGGCGACATCGACTTGAAGTCTTTGCGAGGCGCTCGTACGTTCGACGCCGACCGCGAGGTCTGGGAAAAAGTCAGCGAAAAGCTAAAAACGGGTCAGATGCCGCCGCCAGGGTTTCCCAAGCCCGCCAGCGACGCGGTGAAGTCCGTGACGCACTGGCTGGAGGCCGAGTTCGCGCGCCAGGACCGGACGGCGAAGCCGGACGCCGGGCGCGTGAGCGCGCGCCGCCTGAATCGCGCGGAGTACAACAACACAATTCGCGACCTGCTGGGCGTGGACAACAATCCAGCAGGCGACTTTCCGGCTGATACGGCTGCGTTCGGCTTCGACAACATCTCCGATGCGCTTACTCTGCCGCCGGCGCTGATGGAGAAGTACGTCGACGCCGCCGAGCGCGCGGTGCGGACGGCGATTTTCGGCCCGGAGAAGCGTAAACCGGCCGCCATTCATTATCCGGCACCGGTCCGCATAAACGACTCGCGAGGCACAAGGTATTCGGGCCGGGATTTTTTCAACTACGACTTCACAGGGTTAAGCACGCCTCACTCCGCACACTTTATTCACCGGTTTCCGGTGGACGGCGTCTACATTTTCCGGGTAGTGTTGAACGGGCACAGGCCGAACCAATCAAGCCCTGCGCGGCCGGCGCTGTTTATAGACGGAAAACAGGTACACGAGTGGGAGATCGACGCTACAGATTTAGAAGGCCAAATCGTCGAGGCGCGGATGAAGGTTACGGCGGGCGAGAAGCTGGTTTCGACGTCGTATCTCAAGACCTATCACGGGCTGCCGCCCAGCTATGGCGGGCCGGAGCCGTCAACTCGGCCGGAGGTTGCGCTGATCAACGCGCAGGGCAAATTGACCGAAGCCGACATCGAAACGCTGCGTAAGTACGGTACGCGGATTAAGACCGACGCCGTGGAGACGCGCATCGACAATCGCTTTGAATCGCTGGACATCGGCGGGCCGTTCGAACAGACCGCGGGACCTTCGGCAGAGAGTGTACGCAGGATCTTCACATGCCAGGAAAAAACGGATGGGTGTGCGAGCAGGATTATCGGCGTTTTCCTGCGGCGCGCATTCCGGCGGCCAGTGACAGCCCTCGAAGTCGACCGGTATTCCGGATTCTATGCGATGGCGCGAAAGCACGGAGACAGCTTCGAAGAAGGCGTAGCAATCGCGTTGCAAGCGATCCTAGTCTCGCCCCAGTTTTTGTACCGGATCGAGCAAGACCGCGCCGCGACCACGCCTGCAGCGCCCATATCCGATATCGAACTGGCGTCGCGGCTTTCGTATTTTCTATGGAGCAGCACACCGGACGAGGAACTGCTGCGCGCCGCGGCCAACGGTACACTTCGACGGCCGGCGCCGCTGGAGGCGCAGGTGAAACGGATGCTGCGCGATCCGAAGGCGGCGGCGATGGTTGAGAACTTCGCGGGCCAATGGCTGCAATTCAAGAATATGGATGTGGTCCGGCCCGACCAGGAAAAATTTCCGGTGTTCGACGACGGACTGCGGCTGGCGATGCGGCGTGAGACCGAACATTTCCTGGAACACATCGTGCGGAACGACGGTAACGTGTTAGACGTTCTGGACGCGAACTACACATTCCTGAACGAGCGGCTGGCGAGATTCTACGGTGTGGCCGGCGTGACGGGTCCGGAGTTCCGGCGTGTGGACATGAGCGGGACGAATCGCGGGGGCGGAATCCTGGCGCACGCCAGCGTTTTGACTGTGTCCTCGTACTCGACGAGGACGTCGCCGGTGCTGCGCGGCAAGTGGGTGCTGGAGACGTTGCTGAACTCGCCAGCGCCGCCACCGCCGCCCGGCGTGCCGCCGCTTGAAGAGACAAAGGCGGGCAAAGGAACGCTCCGCCAGCAGATGGAACAGCACCGGTCGAATCCAGCATGCGCTTCGTGCCACGCGCGGCTGGACCCGCCCGGATTCGGACTGGAGAACTTCGACGCGATCGGCGCGTGGCGGGCCAAGGACGGAGACAACGCGGTGGACGCCTCCGGCGCGCTGCCGGACGGCCGGACGTTCCAGTCTCCCGCGCAGTTGAAAGAGATTCTGAAATCGGAAAAAGAAGCCTATTTGCGGGGCGTCGCGGAACGATTGCTGACCTACGCTCTGGGGCGCGGCCTGGAACGATTTGACCGGCCCGCGGTAGCGCGGATTGTCGCGGCAATGCCGGTGGCGGAGTACAAGTTCTCGGCTCTGGTGATGGGCGTGGTGCGGAGCCTTCCGTTCCAAAACAGGCGGGCGGCGGATAAGATGGTAGCGAGGGCGCAATGAATTTCATCACGCGAAAACACGTGGACCGGCGCACGCTGCTGCGCGGTGCGGGCGCGATTATCGGCCTGCCGTTGTTGGACGCGATGCGGCCGGCACTGGCGGCCCCGGTTGCGCGCGCGCGGCGCGTGAGCGTTGTGTACGTTCCGAACGGAATCGTGATGAAGGACTGGAAGCTGGGTCCGGACGGCACGTATGCGCGGATAATGAAACCGCTGGAGCCGTTCAAAGCCGACGTGACGGTGTTGACGAACCTGGCCAACCACGCGGCGAACAAGGCCAAGGGCGGCGGACACGCCAAAGCAACGGGCAGTTTCCTTTCGGGTGCGGCGCCCAAATACACGGCCGGCGCCGATGTGCGGGCCGGCATAACATTCGATCAGGTGGCGGCGAAGCAGTTCGCGAGCCAAAACCGTGTCAGTTCGCTGCAACTTGGCTGCGAGGACTCGCGGATGGTGGGCAACTGCGACACGGGTTCCAGTTGCGCCTACACAAACACACTTTCCTGGAAGGACGCCGAGTCCCCGCTGGCAGTGGAAACCAATCCCCGCTCCGTGTTCGAAAGACTATTCGGAGCCGTGGACCCAAGTCTGCCGGCGGACGTGCGGGCGCGGCGGGCGATGTACCGAAGGAGCATTCTGGACCAAACGCGCGAAAACACGCTGAAGCTCACGGCTACGCTAGGCGCGGAAGACCGGCGCAAGATGGACGAGTACCTGACCGGGCTGCGCGAAGTTGAGACGCGCATCGCGGACGCCGAGAAGAACCCGCTTATTCCGCCGATCGAAAAACCGTCCGGCATTCCGTTCGACTACACGGATTACGTGAGGCTGATGTTCGATTTGCAGGTGATTGCGTTTCAGGCCGATTTGACGCGCGTCTCCACGATGATGCTGGGCCGCGAGGGCAGCGTGCGGACCTATCCGGAGATTGGCGTGCCGGACCCGCATCACCCGCTGACGCATCACCGGGGACATCCGGATTTCATTGAGAAGGTGACAAAGATCAACGAGTACCACGTGAAGCTGTTCGCGGCTTTCGTGGAGAAGATGAAGTCGGTAAAGGAGGACGAGGGTTCGCTGCTGGACAACTCGGTGTTGCTTTACGGCTGCGCGCTGAGCGATGGAAACGCGCACTCGAACTTCGACCTGCCGCTGGTGCTGGCCGGCCACGCCGGAGGAATCCGGGGAGGCGTCGTGCACGCGGCGGAGAAGACTCCGGTGGCGAATCTGTTCGTGGCGATGATGAACGCGATCGGCGTGGAGACGGACTCGTTCGCCGACTCGACCGGCATTCTCGACCTGCGTTCGTAAGTGACGGAGCTTGCGGCACGGCACGCGGCGCACCGTTCGCGCGTTCTGCGCGAAGGCGACCGGCGCGCGCTTACGCGCCTGGCGTGGGGCACATTGATGCAGTTGCACCACGCGCTGACCTATCAACCTGTATGGGGCGGCGCGCCGGTTATCCTGAACGACTGGATCGCGCAGCAGATGACCGTTCCGCGGCTTCCGGAGCTGGCCGCGTTGGCTCCGGCCCTTGGGCTGGTGGCGGCCGCCGATTCGGTGGTTCGGGCGGATCGCTTGGCGGGGCTGCTGTGGGAGGCCCTGCGCTCCCTGGAGACGCCGCGCGCGGAGCGGGAGTTCGCGGCAACCCCGCGAAGCTTCGACGATTGGCGGGAGAAGGTCCGCGTGCCCAGGGCCGAGATCGTCGAAGAGTTCGCGCGCGCCCCGATCCCAGGGCTGCGATCACTGCTACTACAGGGCTCGCTTGCCGATGGCCGCGTGGTGAACGGTTACAGCGACTTCGACGCTGTCGTCATCCTTCGCGTTCCGGCGGCGAAGGAAGAGTTTCAGGAGCAGGTCCAGGCGTTGTTGCATCTGAATCACCATCTAGTGGCGCACAACCCGGCCATGCATCACGGGCCGATGGTCTACTTCGAAGGGTATTTGCAAGATGCGGCCGAAGCCGTGCTGCCGTCGGCGGTACTTGCGAATTCGGTGCTGCTGGCGGGCGAGGCGTGCACGGTCTATTACGGCGATAGCACGGAGGAGTCGTGGCGGATACTCGACTCGTTCGAGCACTATTTCTGCACGCGGTTTTCCGGCGGCGCGGCGGAGATTCGCACGGGCTTTGACGCTCTGTGGTGGATCTCCATGGCGATCATGATTCCGCTGCTCGATCATCAAAGGCGCACGGGCGTGTCGATCTGGAAGCGCGAACTTCTTCCGGCGCTCTCGCTGCCCTATGTACGGAGGCTGACCGAATGCCGGGAGGCGCTGGGCGCCTGGATGACAGAGCGAATCGGCGGGGAGAGTTGCTGGCCGCAAGCGTCGGAGATCAACCCAGGCCTGGGTGTCGCCCACTGGCGGCAGCGGCTGCGGCTGGATCGCGACATCGGGCTAGACGATTGGCTGGTGGCGGAGGTACGCGCCGCGATTCGCGACGCGGCGGCGATTGAAGCGCCACGGCGCGTGGCCCGCTACCCGAGGCCGGCTCTCGAAGCGGAGTACGATGCGCTGCGCGCGCATTGGCTGGGAGTGGCCGCGGCCGGCGCCGAGGCGGTCTATGAGTTTGGCTCCGTGGGGTGCCCGGGGCTCTCGGACTTGGACCTGCTGTTCGTGCTTCGGGATGGCGCGGATCCGGCGCCGTTCACGCTTGCGCGTTGTTCCGAACGGCAGAAAGAGTTGATGGGGCATGACCCGATGGTGGTTTCGCGATCGGCAATGCCTTACCTTCCGAGCGTTCTGCCGTTCGTGGCGGTTCGCCATTTGGCCGGGAACGCTTTTCATTTGCCGGTAGCCGAAGCGCTGCCGCACGACACGATAGCGTGCGCGATGACGGCTTACAACTTTCGAAAATATCCGGCGGATATCAACGCGCTAGCGGGAACGGAACCATTGAATTTCCATCTGACGCTGGCGTACTTGCATAGCTTTTCGCACGTGGCGCGGATGTTCGAACTGCTGGGAGAGGCGGCGCCAAGAGCAGTTGTGGAATGTGTGGACCTGGACGCCGCGATCCGCACTTCATTCCGTGCCGAGCGCGGCGTTGCGGCGGGAGAGCTAGCGGGAGCGCTGGCGGCGATGCGGGCGGGCGCGGAGGAGGCGATGCAGTCGTTGGACGCGTGGTGGCGCCGGCGGCTGTTCGCGCCGGGGGGGCGAATGCTGCCGTGGGTGTGCGCGTATCTGGCGGACCCGGAGTTGACACCGTATTTTCGAAACGCGGCAATCGACGGCGCACTGCAAGTGCTGGAACCGTACCGGATGCAAAAACGGGCGTTCCTCGCGGCAATGCGCGATGCCGGCCTGGCCGTGGACGCCTATCTGGTGGATTGGCGGTTCGCGCACGATTTGGGCTTCCGGGAAGAACGCTTCGCGCTGGAAGCGGCGATGGGCGGCGAGCCGGTTGGCATCCGCGATGCGACCGGGCGCGAGATCCGTTTCACGGCCGGCGACGATACCGGCGGAGTGCTACTGGGTGGTTGGTCCAGCGCGGAGGAGTGGGGAACGTGGACGGACGGCGGCTCGGCGCGGCTGATTGTGCGGACGGCGGGCCAGATGGTACGGGCTACCGGGCGCACGCTGTTGCTGGGCAGCGTGGAGCGGCAACGCATCGAAGTCCGCTGCAACGGCGAGTTAGTGGGCGAATGGGCGATTACGGAAAACGGACCCCGCAAGCTGCCGCCGTTCCAAATTCCGGGCGGCGCGGCGCTGCTGGAGTTCCGTTGCCCGGACGCAAAGAGCCCGAGAGAGCTTGGCTACGGAGAGGACGATCGCAAGCTAGGTTTGGGGCTCACGTCGCTGGTCTTTTACGATGGAAGCAATGAGTAATCCCGAACATATCGCGATCAGCAAGTCCCGCGGTATCGAGATCGATTGGCAGGACGGGCGTCATAGCACCCTTCCTCTGGAACTGTTGCGCCGCGAATGCCCGTGCGCCAATTGCACGGGCGCCCACGGAACGCCGCCGCAGAAGTGGCAACCAGACACGAATCCGCTGCGGACGTTCACGCCGAAGCTAAAAATGGAGAGTGTCGAGCAGGTGGGTGGTTACGCCATCCGGATCTTCTGGAACGACGGACACAACGCGGGCATCTACAGCTACGACCATCTGCGCAAGCTGGCGGAGCCGGTAGAATAAGAGCTGCGCGGGAAGTCGCGCCCTATCCGCCCGAGTCCGGAGCGCACCCGCCCAAGTGAAACCACTCTACATTCAGATCCACCCGCGCGACAACGTCGCCATCATCGTGAATCCGGAAGGCATCGAAACGGGCGCGCGATTCGAAAGCGGGCTAACGGCCTTTGAGCGCATTCCCCAGTCGCACAAGGTGACGCTGAATACGATTGGGCGCGGGCAGCCTATTATCCGTTACGGCGAGGTGATTGGGCATGCGCTCGACGATACCGGGCCTGGCCGGTGGATTCGCGAGGACATGCTTTCGCTGCCCGCGGCGCCGGCGTTGGACCGTCTGGAGCTAGCCACCCGGGGCGAGGCCGCACACGCACCGCTTGAGGGTCATTCGTTCGACGGCTATCGGAACAAGGACGGAAGCGCGGGCACGCGGAACCTGTTGGGGATCACGACGACCGTGCAGTGTGTCGCGCCGACCGTGGAGTACGCCGTGCGGAAGATCGAAGCGGAGATCCTGCCGCGGTATCCGAACGTTGACGGCGTAGTGGGAGTGACGCACTCGTACGGGTGCGGCGTCGCGATCGACGCGCCAGGGGCACGGGTGCCCATTCAAACACTCGGCGCGATTTCCCGGCATGCGAACATCGGGACCGATCCACTGGTGGTGAGTCTTGGCTGCGAGAAGATGCAGCCGTCGCGGCTGCTGCCATTCTACGAGCCAAACGTGATCCGGCTGCAGGATAACCGGGGCTTTCAAGCGACCGTCGCTGCGATTTGCGAGCAGGCAGAGAAGCGCCTGGCGGAATTGAACGGCCGGAGGAGGATCGCAATTCCGGCCAGCGAGTTAAACGTTGGCCTGCAGTGCGGCGGGTCCGATGCGTTTAGCG
>VFZO01000307.1 GCA_016871155.1 Acidobacteriota bacterium
CTTCCGCAGCCCCGGAATCGTGTTTGTTTTCTCTCGACATCGAACATCTCCTTTCGAACATTTTCTCTATGAAATGTCCCAGGGAGCTGTCCATCAAAATCGCGGAGCGGGAGACTCGTTGGCTGCGCTTCGCTTTTGGCGATCGCATTTCCGGCCTGGCAGGCATCCCGCATCGATCCGCAAATTGCACTGCGCGGGGAGTAGCGTTATTGATATCGAGTTCTTGACAACGGAGATGCACTCCCGCATTCTTGAGCAAGAGACGTGCAGTACGATGAATGACTTTTTCGCGCCCCGTAAGGGAATTTCCCCCGAGCAATCCGAGATATTGAAGCAGGCGGTTCGCTCCCGCTTTCACCCTCCGGATAGCGCCACCATCAAGCTGATGGAGCTGCGTTGCACCGAGGAGGGATGTCCGCCTTTGGAAACGGTGATCGCAATTCTCGACGAAACCGAAAACCGCCAGTACAAAATCCACAAGGGGATTGCGGAACTGACCGTTGCAGATATCGCTTCGCTAACGGAGCATGCGGATCATGACCACCCCGCTTAGGAGCAAGCCCGCTCAGCCGAGGATTCCGCCCGCTTACGGTAAATGCATTGAGAATCCTGCACAAGATGGGAAAATGGATGGAGTCGCACATCACCTATGGGATTTATCAACAAGCCCCGCGAAGTATTCTGGCGTCGCGCTCTTTTCCAAATACACCTGTGGACTGGCATTGTGGCTGGTCTTTACTTTCTGCTGATTGGCGTGAGTGGCTCGCTGATCGTCTTCAAGAAGGAACTGGAGCGTGCGGCGATCCCGCACCTCATCGCGGTTGAGGCAAAGCCCACAAAAGTAAGTTTCCAGTCGATGTATGACGGCGTCCACGCCGCATACCCGAAAGCATCGATCAGCAATGTCTTTCTTTATCCGGAGGGTACATCGTGGTCTTTTCGCCTGTCCGAAAACAAGGAACGAGTTCAGGTTTATGTGGACCCGTATACGGGTCGCATCCTTGGGGAAGATCGCTACGGGGGCAAGCTTCTGCAACTGGTATACGATTTTCACGTCGATTTATTGGCTGGCAACACGGGCGAACTTCTGAATGGCATCGGCGGATTCCTGCTCGTGGCGATGGCTGTGTCCGGGTTGGTGGTTTGGTGGCCGGGATTGCGAAATTGGCTGACCGGATTTCGCTACGCAACCGGGGCTAGCTGGAAGCGGCAAAACTATGACATTCACAAGATCGGTGGTTTGGCCACGGTGCCATTCCTGTTTCTACTCGGCTTGACAGGAAGCTATTGGACTTGGCCCAAAGAGTATGAGGCCACTTTGGCGTGGCTCACTCAGGGTCCAGCAAAGACAGTTTCTCCCGTTGTGCCCAAAACACCGAAAGAGCAGTGGAAGAGTCTCGATGAGATTTTGACCGCCGCTCGTGCCGCTATGCCGGAAGGCCAACCCACCCTGTTTCGGCTTGCCGCCCGGCCGGGTGACACCCATGGGCTCAAGCGCTTCTTGCCAGGCGATTGGCGTACGCAAGGCGACGACACGGTGTACCTGGACCCGGCAACCGCCAAAGTCGTGCGAATGGATTTTCACGCCGAGCAACCTCTCGGAGTGCGACTGCAACGCGACATCTTCGGCTTGCATTTCGGCATGTTCGGCGGGATGCCCACGCGAGTGCTGTGGCTCTTCATCGGCCTCAGCCCGTTGGTGTTGTTTGTGACTGGCTTGTTGATGTATTGGAACCGGGTGCTTGTGAAAAAGCGAGCTTCGTGGAACCGGCCGCAAGCTGTTCGCTTTGGCGTGAGCCCGCAGAGTCAAACGGGCGATTAGTCTTTTCGTATTCGATTGGAGCCTTCGATTCGTATCATTCTTCTTGCATTCTTCGTTTTGTTGGCCGCATTGCATCAGCCCACCGTTCAAGCTCAAGTGCTTTACGGAACTTTGATTGGCAACGTGGTGGATGCGCAATCGAGTGGGATCCCAAATGCCACCGTTGCTTTGCAAAACAGCTCGATTGGATTTCAAGCCCGGCAGCAAACAGATTCCCGAGGTGTGTATGAGTTTCTGAACTTGCAACCGGGGATCTATACACTTCGGGTAGAAGCGAGCGGATTTGCCGCCTTTGAAGCGAAAGAAATTGCAGTCAGCGTCAATCAAAGCTCTCGCGTAGACGCGCAACTGCGGCTGGGCTCCGTCAACGAAACAATCACCGTTGGGGCCGAAGTCGCGCTCTTGCAAACAGACCGCGCCGACGTTACGCGAGAGGTTACGACCAAGGAGCTCACCAATCTACCCATTGGCGGCTACCGCAACTACCAGTCGCTGCTAAACCTGGTCCCTGGTACGACCCCCGCGAGAAGTCAAAATGCCATTACGGATACGCCGCAACGCAGCTTTGTGGTGAACGTGAACGGGGTGTCGCGATCGATTAACAATACACGCATTGATGGTGCCTCCAACACCTTCACCTGGTTGCCGCAGCATACCTACTACGTGCCACCGCTCGAGTCGATTGAGACCGTTAACATTTCCACGAATGCATTTGACGCCGAACAAGGTTTGGTGGGTGGAGCCGCAGTATCAGTGATTACCAAGAGCGGAGGCAACGCCTTTCGAGGTGCGCTCTTCGCCTTTCACAACAATTCGAAAACTACAGCACGCAACGTATTCTTTCCCACAGTCCCGAAGAATATTCAGAATCAATATGGCGCTGCGATTGGAGGGCCGATCAAGAAAGACAAACTGTTCTTCTTTGCGGACTTCGAGTCCACCAAGCAACGGCAGACTTTCGGCAGCCCATTCTACTCGCTGCCCGAGACTTCGATTCGTGGTGGCAACTTCACTGGCTTTACGACCATCTTCGATCCCAACAGCGGCGCGCCGGGAAGCCGGACGGCGTTTCCAGGTAACGTGATTCCCGCCAATCGAATTTCGCCGGCATCGCGGCGCCTGATGGATTTGCTGCCGCAACCGAATCGAGCGGGTGCGCTGGCGAACTACCTCTCGAGTTCCGAACTGCTGTTCGATCGGGATCTCTATGACGGCAAGTTGAACTACATGCTCAGCCAAAACACGAATTTCTTCGGCAAGTACTCTATTTTGCGATCTCCCGTTGAATGCACCCCAGCTTTGGGAGCCGCCCTCGGGCCTTGTGCCGTTTCGGGAGGCGGTCTGTCAGCTGGCATCGGAGTTGGCTTTACACGGACACAAGTCTTTGGCGGTGGGGTGAATCACATCGTGACGCCTAACTTTCTCATTGACGCCAATATCGGTGCAGTACGATTTGACCAATCCGTGAGGGGACCCGACTACGGAACCAACTTTGGCCTGGATACGCTGCGGATTCCGGGAACCAATGGAACAGACATTCGCCAGAGTGGCTTTCCCATCTTCAACATTGATTCCTATCAGGGCTTCGGGAATGTAAACAACTGGTCACCTACTTTCCGCAACGACCGGCTCTACACCTACACCGCTAACTTCGGCTGGACCCGCGGGTCGCACAACTTGAGGTTTGGTCTGGACTACATCCATCACCAGATGAATCACTGGCAACCGGAAATGGGTGGTGGACCGCGAGGCGCCTTTACGTTCGGCGGAGCCCCTGTTACGAACACGGGTAGTGGCGCGACCAACTACAGCTCTGCAGCGGCCTTCTTGCTGGGCTTGCCGAGGCTGGTTCAAAAGTCTTACCAGTTCTACGATCCCATGCAAACCAGGGAGTTCTTCCAGGCCTATTATCTTCGCGACCAATGGCAAGTGAATCGCTCGTTGACGCTCACGCTTGGGATGCGCTTTGAGCATTTGCCCATCATGAACCGGGGTGAATTCGGCTTGGAGCGTTACGATGCAGACACCAACCGCGTGATTCTCGGCGGACGCGCCGGCAATCCGCGCAACGGCGGCACGACCACGCCGCGGATTCTCTACGCTCCCCGCTTTGGCCTCGCCTGGAGGATCAATCCTCGCACCGTATTTCGCGGAGGTTATGGAATCACGAACGATTCTTACCCCATGGGCCGGCCAATCCGTTCGCCATTCCCTGCCATCCTCCAACAAGACATCAGTTCCACTACCGCCGCCATCCCAGCGGGCAATTTGGATCAAGGGATTCCGCCTGTCACCTTTCCGGATCTATCGAGCGGCTTCCTGAACATCCCAAACACGATCGGAACGAATACTTTGCCAGCCGGCGAATTCAATCGCGGATACATACAGAGCTTCAACGTAACCCTCCAACGGCAACTTTCCAACTCGATGACTCTCACGGCCGCCTACATCGGAACCCGCGCCGTTCGGATGCCCGTGAACTACTTCAATATGAATGCTGGGATCATCGCTGGTGCTGGCTCGAATGGCCGACCGCTTTACTTGAAGTTCTCTCCGGGAGCGACCGGCTTAAATGCGCTCAATGCCAATCGAAACTTCTTCATCCCGATGGCGCCTCAACGCTATGACGGATTCCAAACCAACTTGACGCGCAGGTTCTCCAGTGGCCTGTACGCAACGTTTTCTTATACCTGGTCGAAGACGTTCTCGATTGTCAGCGGTGGCGATTCCGACTCTGGCCTCAGCTTCTACATTCCCTCCGAATTCCACCGCAACAAGTCCGTTACAAATTTCGACCGGACACACAATTTCCAGATGGCTTACAGCTACGAACTGCCGTTTGGCCGGGGTAAGCGCTTGTTGAACTCCGCCGCCAGTTCTTTGTTCTTGAGTGGCTGGCAAGTCAATGGAAGCATGTCGATGTTTACGGGATTGCCCTTCACGCCGACCGCCGATGGAGGAAGCCTGAACGCGCCGGGTAATACTCAAGTCGCTGATGTGCTTGCGCCTACGCGGAGGATCGGAGCCTATGGCCCGGGTCAGTTCTGGATCGATCGTTCGAGCTTTGCAGCCGTGACCGGCGCGCGCGTGGGAAGTGCTGGAATCAACAGCCTGCGCGGCCCAGGGGCGTTTAATACTGACGCGAGCCTGTTTCGTAAGTTCCGGTTGTCGGAGAGGGCTGAACTCCAATTCCGCGCCGAGTGCTTCAACCTGACGAATACGCCACAACTGGAGAATCCGGCCGCTAACGTAAGTGCGCAAGGGAACTTTCTCAGCATCACCAGCGCGTTGCAAACGCAGCGGAACTTCCGCTTCGGCTTGCGACTTGGTTTCTAGAGAAGGCGATAAGCATTCTGTGTATTGAGCGGATGATCTCCGGACACCGAGGGTTGCGGGCCTCGGGTGAAGAAGTGATTACTTCATGCTGCCATGGGTTGCGCCTGGGCGAGTTTCCCATCGAGGAATGCCTGGTAGGGAGTGCGGCCCTGAGTTCGGTATCCAGGATGAGGACGCTGGCGATTGTCGAAGGCCAGATAGGCATCGAGATCGTCTTGCAGCTCGGCCACCGACTGGTAGATCTTCGGGCGGAACTTGACGCTGTAAAACTCTTCCTTGATGGTTCGATGGAAGCGTTCACAGAAGCCGTTTGTTTGCGGTGAAGCAACCTGCGTGCGCTTGTGGCGGATCTGGTTGATCGCCAAGTAGATCTCGAAGGGATGACGCGCTTCCAGGCCGCAGTATTCCCTGCCGTTGTCGGTGAGAAGCCGTTCGATGTTGACAGCTTCTTCCTCATAGAAGGGGATGACGCGGTCGTTGAGTGTATCAGCTGCGGTGATCGGCATCTTGCTGAGATAGACCTTGGCGAAGGCTTGGGAGCAATGGGCATCGATCACTGTTTGCATGTAGACCTTGCCGACGCCTTTGATGCTGCCCACAAAGTAGGTGTCCTGACAGAGCAAGTAGCCGGAGTGCGGTGCTTCGATGTGTTGCTCGGGATCGCCATTCCGGCCGGCATGCTTCTGGAGCAACCGCTTGGCTTGTTCCGTGAGTACGCCGCCTTCGCAGGCCGTCTTCTTGTCGAGCCACAGCAAGCGCTGCAGGCGCAACGTGATGCCGTGACGTACCCACACCCCACGAACAGCTGGCGCGGAGACGCCGATGCCGACCAGCCGTAACTGGTCGGCGATGCGGATGTAGCTGTAGGTGGGAAACTGCGCCGTCATATCGAGGATCTGTTTCTCAAGCTCAGGTGGTGTCTGATTAGGCATGCGGGGCCGCCGCCGTTCCTTCGGCTCCAGGCCTTCAGCGCCATGCTTCTCGTAGGCCTCTTTGATCTCGTAGTAGTGACTGCGGCTGATGCCCGCCCGCTGGCAGGCTGCCTTGATATTGCCCAGTTACTGGGCCAGTTGCAACAGGCCGATGCGGGCTTTGATAAGCTTCTGTGTGTCGCTCATGAGTGGTGTCCTTTCGGGGGTGATTTAGGGTTTTGGAAGATTCCAAATCTATCACCGCAAGGATCCGCTCGGAGCGGTTTGGGGCCTCCGGCTCCGGTCGGGCTAAACCCTCCCTTCGCCTACGTCCCCAAACCGCTGTTCCCCATCAATGTGTCCGGTCATCTCCCGCTAACTTCATCTTATTCGTGTCTCGGATCAGGAGCCCTGATTGTAACAATCGATATGTGTAGATAGTTAGATAGGTGACACCATTGGCTTATTTGGGGCGAGCGCAACTGGCTGGCGGGCGCAGGATTTGTTGCTGTAGTGAACGTGGGCGTCAAAGAGTGAGAATGTTCGCTACAAGTTCTGGATCAGGCGAGGATCTCCTTGATGACTTCGCCTTCGACGTCGGTGAGGCGGAATTGGCGGCCGTTGTAGGGGAAGGTGAGACGGGTGTGGTCGAAGCCGAGGCAATGGAGCATCGTGGCGTGGACGTCGTTGACGGACTTCTTGTTTTCTTCAGCGGCGAGGCCGAATTCGTCGGTGGAGCCGATGATCTGACCGCCCTTGATGCCGCCGCCAGCCATCCAGATTGAGAAGCCGTAGGGATTGTGGTCGCGACCATCCATGCGCTGGGAGATCGGGAGTCGGCCAAACTCACCGTGCCAGATGACCAGAGTGGAATCGAGCAGGCCGCGAGCCTGCAGATCTTCCAGTAGGCCGGCGATGGGTTTGTCGGTTTCGCCGCAGTGCATCTCGTGATTCTCGCGGATGTCCCAGTGGGCGTCCCAGCTTTCCTGGAAGTTGCCGCCGCCGGAGAAGATTTGGACGTAGCGGACACCGCGTTCGACCAGGCGGCGGGCCATGAGGGCCTGACGGCCGACGTATTCGCTGCGAGAGTCGTTGAGGCCGTAGAGCTCGCGCGTGGCGGCGGATTCTTTGTTGATGTCAACGGCCTCGCTGGCCTCGGTCTGCATCTGGTAGGCGAGTTCGTAGCTGGCGATCCGGGCGGAGAGTTCGGTGTCCTGCGGATTCTTGGCGAGGTGCTCTTCGTTCTGCTTTTGAAGGAAGGCAAGCCAACGCTTCTGGCGGGCGTCGTCCATACCCTTGGGTGGCTTGAGGTCGACGATGGGGTCGCCGGTGGCGCGGAACTGCGTGCCCTGGTAAGCGG
>VFZO01000308.1 GCA_016871155.1 Acidobacteriota bacterium
AGCATGGTGGTCTACTTTTCGACCGCCACAATCCGCCGCTCAAACGGCGTTTCGTGGTCTATTATTGCTCCGCCGTTTATAGCGGCGGGGACGGTGCACTACGTATACGATGCGTTTGGGCAGTTGTCGGCGGAATATGGGGTGCCGGCGCCGGTGTCGCAGACCCAGTATTTGACGGTGGATCATTTGGGAACGACGCGGGTTGTTTCCGACCAGACGAAGGCGTACAAGTGTCAGGACTATTTACCGTTTGGAGATCAACTGGGAGTTGCCGGCGGGAGCGCGCGGGCGGCTTCGGCGTGTTATGGACAGGACTTGGGGGTGCGGGTTCGGTTTACCGGCAAAGAACGCGATGCCGAGACGGGCCTCGATTACTTTGAAGCACGCTATTTCAGCGGCGTTCAAGGCCGTTTTACAAGCCCAGACCCATTCAACATCATTACGAGAGCGGCGAATCAAGAACAATTCGAGACGTACCTGAGTCAACCGCAAAACTGGAACGCGTACGTCTACACCTGGAACAACCCGCTACGCTACACCGACCCAACCGGCGAAACGGTTTACGTGATCGCCTATACGGTCGGCAACGAGAGCGGTGACGAAGAGTTCAAGAGGGTTGCTCAGACTCGAGCAAACGAGATTAGGAACGCGAAGGGTTTCGATCCGAAGAAGGATACGGTACTGGTTCGTGGAATCAAATCATTCGACGACTTGAAGGGCTTAGTTAAGGAAGCCAACGCCCTGGATAAGAGCTTCGGCAAGGTCGGCGAGCTTTCGATCGTCTCCCATGCCGGACAGGATGGACCAAACTTCAATTACGGTCATAACCGCTCTGGAGGCCCCCGCTATACGAATGAGCAGAATCCATCTGGTATAGCCGGCTTGACGGTGAACTGGGACTCGTCGGCTCGGGCCTGCTTCTTGGGGTGCCGGACAGCAGATCGATACTCCAACGGAGGTTTCGCCCAGTCCTTTGCTGATCGTCAAGGGGTGCCAGCCTACGGCTTCCCGGATACCTCAGGATTTTCCAGTTCTCCATCCGGCAGAAGCTACTGGTACGTATTGGGGCTCGGTGGCCAGAATCTCTACATGACTAATCGCGATGGTCGACCTGCGGTTCGTAAAGACCCGACCAAGCCGAGGTGATGCGGTGAAGATGAGCCGCTCGCTTCTCGTTGGTTTACTAGGTTTCATTCTCGTTGGCGCAGTGCTTCTGTGGTCAGCCTTCGCTGGCCCGATGCTCCTACACTTCAAGTCAGGGCCGTTGCAGAGCGATAAAAGGCTGATGATATGGAATCCCTTTCGGAACAGGCAACCCGAGGAGTTCGGGACCGAGGTTCTGGCAGCTATCCATTCTCCGACGTGCCGCGAGACAATGGCCAAGCTCGACGTACCCAATGAAGAGAAGAGTGTCGCCTGTGAAAAGCAGGAACGCAGGCCTCTACACGGATCATGCGCCTTGGTCGAGCGCCGCGACCAAGGCGTTACGACGTGGCTCCTATTCCAATGCTCTCAGGAGGCCCACCACGACTTGTTGTCCGACGTTGGGCTTTCCCTCCGCCAACAAGGGACAAGTTGGGTGCTGGAGGGATACGAGAGGATCTATTGAGACGTTATACGGAGTAACCACGTCGAATCAACAAGTTCGCGGGAATCGGCGTGAAGAGGCCGCTTTTAAAATCAACAGGTTACCGGCGCGTATAACGGTGCGGCGTTGCGGGAAGCCCTGAGAATCGCGCAAGCCTCAATCTCACAACAGGTTACCGTCCGGTAACCGCGTTATAAAAAGGGGTGACACGTCACCCCGGGCGGGTTGCTGCAATGCGGGAACTTGGGCCGGGGTGAAAGCGTCTTGTCCTGCAACTCGTTTTGCGGTTCTGCGAAACGGGTGTAGTGTTTTCCGTAGGAGCTTTCGCAAGTGGCGGCGACTTCCAAGAGCGGGGCGGCGGCGCGGACGCGGTCAGTAGGGACGAAGCTGACCGAGGAGGAGTTTGCGCGACTGGAATCTTTAGCCGCCGCGACGGGGCAGAGCGTGAGCGAGTGGGCGCGGTCGGCGCTGCTCGCGGCGGCCACGCCGACGCCCACCGTTCCAAATCCAAATCCCAACAACTCAAATGACGTGGTGCTCGGTGAAGTCCGGGCGCTGCGGGCCATCGTTCTGAATCTCTTCTTTGACCTGGCGAACGGGGAAGAGATCACGGTCGAGAGCGTGAAAGAGATCATCGCCAAGGCGGACGCGAAGAAGGCAGGCAGCTAAAAAGAACATCACGGAGGTTCACGGACATGCCGGAACAACAGACGGACTGGTACCAGTCGAGGCCGAAAGGATGGCCGAGACATGGATGGGAGAAGCGCCTGGGGGCGATCCTGTTCGGGGCGCTGGTGATGTTCGTGTTCAGCGCGTGGCGGTTGATGGGTCCGCCGGAGGCCGGGGGCCTGAGCGGGTTGCAACGTTTCTACGTGCCGCACTATGTCGCCAATCAAGCCGCGCTGTTGCCGAAGATGCGGGTGCTGTACACAGTGGACCGCAGCGGGCGCGAGCATCCCACGGTGCCGTGGGAAGTAGTGGACGTGGACCGGCGCATGGTGCGGGCTGGAATGATTCCGCTGGCGTTGAGCGGCGAGGCGGTGAAGCGCGGGGCGGTGAAGCTGAGCTATCCGGCGATCCAGGTGAACCATAGTAGATCCACTCGGCCACGCATCCGGCGCAGCTTCCGAAAAAGGACGGCGATGCAAAACCCGATGAAGCCGCCCGTGAGGAACTGCTGAACGCCCTGGCCGCCGAACAAGACGAAGACGAGGAGCAAGCGCCATAATGGAAGCAATGGCAACCGTCCACATGAGCGAAGCCGAAGTGGCTCGCGATCTCCATGCCGTGCTGGCCAAAGTGCAGCAAGGCGTCGAAGTCGTGATCGAGCAAGACCACCGGCCCATCGCCGTGCTGAAATCTTCCATGCCCGCACGGCCCGGCCGCAAGCTGAGCGAGTGCATCGCGCTGGCCAAGGCCTACGAAGCCAAGCTCGGCTACGCGCCCATCCCGGACGAGGACTTCGCCAAGGACGTGCAAGCGGGCATCGACTCGCGCCGCGACTCGTTCGAGCCGCCTGCATGGGACTAGTCCTCGACTCCAGCGTGCTCATCGCGGCGGAGCGGGAAAAGCGCCCGGTCAGCCAGCTTCTCGCGTCGCTTTCCACCGAGCATTCCGAAACCGAGTTCCTGCTCTCTTCCATCTCCGTGATGGAACTGGAGCACGGCTGGCACCGCGCCAACACGCCGGAAGCCGCCGCCAAGCGCCGCCGTTATCTCGATGAAGTGCTGGCCATCCTGCCGGTCGAACCGTTCACGCGTGATATGGGCGTGCTGGCCGCCAAGATCGACGCCGATATGAAGGAGGTGGGCTTGGTTATCGCAACCGCCGATCTGTTGATCGGGATCACGGCCCTTCATCTCGACTACGCCATCGGGACCCGCAACGTCCGGCACTTCAAAATGATCCCTGGCTTGAAGGTCCTTCCTCTTTAGCCGCCGCTGGCCTCCATCCAGCTTCTGAGCACCGTACAATCGAGGAGTCGGTGCAAGCGGCTCAGCACAAGACGCTCTTCCTGGCGGCGATGACCCGCACGAGGCGGCAGAGGTGACTGGCCCTGAGACGGGCATGCCCTAGCGGTTCTTTGCATCCCTGCATCCTTCGCCGGTGAGGCTGCGGCGGATCTGCCGTGATTGCTCGCGGGAAAATAGCAGCGCGCCAATGGGCATCAGGCTGAACTCGTGCTCGTTCCAGTGGCTGGACATCAAACCGCCCTTGGAGTGTTCAGTCGAGCGCAGGAGAACATGGCCGATTTCGTGCGCGATGACGTGGGCCAGCAGCAGGCTCATGGGCCGGCGTTGCTGCAAAGCGGCCGCTTCCACTCGATCCAGAAAGACCGTGACATTCACGCCGCCCGGCGCAAAGGGATGAGAATAGGCCAATACAGCTCCGCGCATCCCGTCCGGCGCCGATGCGCGGAGCCGGAGGGCGATGTCGCGGCGGGCCCGGCAAACGTCGCGCCGTTCGGTGTAGAGCACCAGGTTCGCTTCCTGTTCGTGTGGATCGCCAGAGCGGACCTGGACATCGAGGCCGGATTGCTGGAAGATGCGGCTCAGTGTTTGGATGGTATGATCCGCCACGCCGCGATCGAGCCCAGCGCCGTCGTACCAGGTGATGGGGAGGGGTTGGGCTTGACCAGCCAGGGCGGCGAGAAAGAGGGTGATGATCTGTTTCATGCCGACCAGCCTGCGCACTCGCGCCGCGTGTGCCGATGGCCGGCCGATTACCGGACGTATGAAATCAGGACACGAGCTAACGCGTTGATGTTAAGGAGGATCGCCGCGTTGTACACTGGACCGCATGCAGACGCCCCCTCGCCGCACTGTGCGATTTGCGGCCTTCGAAGTGGATCTGGCGACTGCTGAACTTCGCAAACACGGCACGCCGGTGCGCTTGCAGGAGCAGCCGTTTCAGATTCTCTGCGCGCTGCTGGAGCGGCCCGGCGAGTTAGTCAGCCGGGAAGAGCTGATCGGCCGCCTTTGGGGGGACGGCACCGTCGTGGATTACGACCGGGGCCTGAACGCGGCCATCACGCGCCTGCGGCAGGCACTGTCCGATTCCGCCGAGTCGCCGCGTTACGTGGAGACGGTGGCGCGGCGGGGCTACCGGTTTATCGCCCCGGTGGAACGTCCCGAGGCCAGCGCGGTCGAGAGTGTTATGCCACCTCTCGTCCAAGCGGCCCCCGCGAAGGCAGCCGGTCGTAGACCCTGGGCTTTGGCAGCCTTAGCGACGCTAGCGGTGGCCGTCACCTGGTGGATTGCCACGCGACCGGGAGCGCCTGCTCCGGAACGTGCTGAGACACTGACAACCATCCCTCTGACAACAGAACCAGGCCTGGAGAGCAATGTCACCTTTTCGCCCGATGGAACTCAGTTCGCTTATCAGTGGCAGAAAGACGGGGACGACGAGCCGCATGTTTACCTTCGCCAGGTGGGTATGGGCGATCCGACCCGCTTAACCAAAGCCACGGAAGGCGAGTACAGCCCGGCGTGGTCGCGCGATGGACGCTACATCGCCTTTTTCCGGCTGGCCGATCCGCAGCGGCTCGCCTTGATCGTGGCACCCGTGCTGGGCGGTGGCGTCGAACGCAAGCTCGCTGAATTGCCCCCGCCCGACCCGAAATCGCGCCGCTTGGGAGGACTCAACCGCAGCCTGGATTGGTCGCCCGACGGAAGGTACCTGATTGCCGCTGCCGGCAAGGCCGGGCTTGCCGATCGTCCCGTACGCGACGCTCTTACCGGTCTGATGAGGATCTCCACGGAGACAGGGGAGCAGAATTGGATCTATCCGCCTGTGGACTCCTACACGGACGGGGCCTCGATGGCTCCTGCAATTTCGCCGGACGGGAAGACGCTCGCGTTCGTGCGCAGTTCTTCCGTCTACGAGCGGGATATCTTCCTGCAGCCTTTGGGCCACGACTCCCAACCCAGCGGGCCGGCGGTCAAATTGGTTTCTGGCGGAGCAGCAATGCACCCGGCCTGGACTAGCGACGGACAGACGATCGTGTTCAGCTTGCTTCCCGCTTTTCTCCATCGCGTGGCGGCGCGGCCGGGCGCGAAATCCGTGCCGATTCCGGAAGCCGGCGACGGAGCGCTCATGCCACGGGCCGCCGCAGTGGGCCGGGTGGCTTGGACCCGGGCCTTCGGCGACACGAACATCTGGTCGCTCGACCTCGGCACCGGCCGAGCGGCGCCGGTCATCACTTCAACCTCAATCGAGAACGCCCCAGAATTCTCACCCGACGGACGGCGCATCGCCTTACTCTCGTGGCGATCCGGCACTCCGCAGATTTGGGTATGCGAGTCCGACGGAACCCGTTGCGCGCAAATATCCGCCTTGCCGGGCTATACCGGTTCCCCCCGCTGGTCGCCCGACGGGCAGCAACTCACCTTTGACTCGTACAGCGCCAACGGCAGATTCGACATCTACACCATAATTGCAGGGGGAGGAGCGCCCCGCCGCTTGACGAACAACGCCGCGGACGAAGCGGCCCCGTTCTGGTCTCGCGATGGGCGGTGGATCTACTTTACCTCCACTCGCGCCGGGCGGCCGGAGGTCTGGAAGGTCCCCGCGGCGGGAGGAGCGGAGGTCCAAGTCACGCGGAACGGGGGGATGATGGCGATGGAGTCACTCGACGGGCAGTCTCTCTACTACTCCCGCAGCGACGGAGAAACGGATGTCTATCGCAGCAGCCCAGACGGCAGCGGTGAGGCGAAGGTGCTGAGGGGACTCCTCGGCCGCTCTTTCGCCGTCACGCGCGATCGGATTTACTATCTCCGGCCCCAAGGGAACGGCGCGGCTCTGCGGGCACATGTGATTGCTACCGGTGCCGACACGCTGGTGAAGGAGATCGTGTTACCGGTGTCGAACGGGCTTAGTGTCTCGCCGGACGGGAAGATCGTGCTGTTTTCTCAGGTCGACAGCCAGGGCAGCGATCTGATGATGGCGGACGGCTTCCGCTAAAGAGAGGGACTCAGCGAGGTTCTCCATCAACACCGCGCCGGCGCCGCCGGTGCAATCATCCCCAAGGTGGCGGTTGAAAAATCTCTCCGTGAAGAAGGGAACCAAGGCCGGAGCCGGCTCGTGGAAGCGATACACGAGTAGAAGCGAGAAGGACTGGGCGTTCGAGCGATCAGCGACAAGCGGGCATTGGACCGCAAGACGGTCCGGGAGTCCTTGCAGATACCAGCGAAGGCACCGGCACACGGACCCACTGACGGGTACCACTGAAACGCCTCAAAAATCCAAGCGCGCGCCGAACTGGAAGCTGCGCGGCGCGTAGGCGGGATTCGACGCGCGGATGCGGCCGAAGTTCGGACTCTCCACCCCCGTATCCGGATTCCCCAGCATCGGCACGTTGAACGGGTTGAAGATCTCGGCGCGGATCTGGAAGCGGTACTTCTCCTTGACCGGAATCACGCGGTGCACCGTCATGTCGTAGCTGAAGAAGCGCGGACCATACAACGTACTGACTCCCGCGCTCCCGAACTGCCGCGTGGGGCGGTTGGCGCGCGCGTCGATGAACGCCGGCTGGCGGTATGCCGCCGGATCGAACCACCGCGCGCTCTTATCGTTGCGGGAGCGGCCGGATTGATCAATCCGCCCATCGGCGATGCGGTCCGCGCGGTTGCCCGCCGCGCCCGTGGGACTCTGGCCCTGCGCGCTCGACACCGTGAGCGCCTGCCCGGACTGCCACGTCCCCAACCCCGACATATTCCAGTCTCCGAACACCGCGCCGAGCGTTCCGCGGCCCTTTGCGTGATACGGCAGCTCGTAGACGAAATTCCAGTGGAACACTTGCGGCGGCTGTCCGCGCAGCGCGCCGTAGTCGTACCGCC
>VFZO01000309.1 GCA_016871155.1 Acidobacteriota bacterium
CATCGACTTGACGGGCGGCTTTCTCGGCGCGGGAACCGCCAAGGTTCGTCCGCGATCCGCGGACATTGTGTTGACGATGCGGGTCCGCTACCAGGGCGTGGCGCCGGTCGAAAAGACGGTCACCTATGTTGGTCTCCGTCCGGCCGGCAGACCGTAACGAGCGCCCCGCGCCAATCCTCCGGTCGAAGATCGGGAATACTGGAAGTAGCCCCGATGATTCAGCGCGCGACACTGCAGAAGATTACTCTCTTGGTCCTGGCGCTGGGCGCGCTCGGGCTGTGCGCGTGGATTGTGGCGCCTTTTGTGTGGCCCATCTTTTCCGCTGCCGCACTCGCTGTGCTGTTCTATCCGGTGCACGCCTGGCTGCATAAGAAGATGCCCCGGCATGAGAGTGCGGCCGCCGGCCTATCGCTGCTGGTGGTCGTCGTGATCGTGCTGGTTCCCGCATGGTTTTTGTTCTCGGCGATCACGCAGGAGTTGAAGGTTCTCTACGCGCTGGTGAAGGACAAGAACTGGGCCGACTACATTCCCGCCCGTCTTGGCCTGAGCGAAGAAGGCGTACGCGCCTTTGCCACCGAACGTCTGGATGCGATCAGCGGCGGGGCGCTGCGGCTGGTGCGCGGCGTGGTCGAAAATGTCGCCGGCTTTTTCGTAAACGCGGTCTTTACCCTGTTCATCCTGTTCTTTCTGCTGCGGGACGGAGACCGCTTGCTCGACCGCGCCCGCGCGTACCTGCCGTTAGATGAGACTCTCTTCGACCGGTTGATCGCCGAGGTGGGCCGCAGCGTTCTGGCCAACGTCTACGGCATCGGCGCGGTGGCCATCTCCCAGGGAACGTTAACCGGGCTGCTGTTCTATTTCGTGGGCTTGCACTCGCCGGTGCTGTGGGGCACGGTTGCGGCGTTTTGCTCCATGATTCCGGTTGTGGGCCCGCCGATTGTGTGGGTGCCGGCCGCGATCGCCATGGCGATCAGCGGCGCGTGGGGCAAGGCGATTCTGATCGCCGCTTTCGGAGCGGGCGTGATCGGGCTGGCGGATAACGTGATCCGCCCATGGATCATCAGCGGCCGCGTGCAACTCCACCCGCTGCTGGTCTTCATTTCACTGCTGGGCGGGACGTCCGCCTTCGGCTTCCTGGGTCTGTTCGTGGGGCCGGCCGTGCTCTCGGTCACCATCGTAATCCTGGAGGTCCTAAAGCATGGCTTCACGGATTCGGGATCAGCCCGTGACGCGTAAGCAGCTCCTGGCCGGGCTTGGACCGGAGGAAGTCCAAGACCGCTTTGGCGGCCTCCGGCCGTTTGGACGATTTTGTGACGGCGCCGGCCTGGCGCAGGCCGGGCCCACGGATCGGCACGCCGCCTTTGTCGTGCACCAGGCTCCAGGAGCATAGCGCCGCGTCGGCGTTGCCGGTCTCGGCGAACTGGAACGCCTGGCGGACGGACTCGCCTAGCACGATCCTCGACTGGAGCTCCCGCCACAGCCCGGCCTCCTCCAATGCCTGCCTGGCCGCCCGGCCGTAAGGTGCGAACGCCGGGTTGGCGATGGCCACCCGCTTTAGGTCCCGCAGATCGGCCAGCGTTCGGACCCTCCGTTTTTTCGAGTATAATCCCAGCCGCCCGAAGGCATAGACCCGGACGGTCTCCGGCCGGAAGGCTGAGGAGCTGGCGATCAGGGACTCGTCGGCGGAAAGAAAAAGATCGAATGGGGCGCCGTTCTCGATCTGCCGCAATAGTTGGCCGGAGGAACCCACCGAGGACTTGATTCTAAACGACTGATTCTTCTGCAGTTCCTGCATGAGGGGGGCAAGATCCGAAGCGGCGGCGACCAGAACGTCCTGAGGAAAAATCTGAGCATGTGCCGCTAAACACAGTGTTGACAAAAACACACTCACATTCCATACTAGGGTAGTGCCAGTGCCAACACGGCACGCCAGTTTTTTGGAGGCAGAAAGCGAGTTTATGAGCAAAATTATCGGCATTGACCTGGGAACGACGAACTCCGTGGTCGCCGTAATGGAAAGCGGCAATCCGGTTGTGATTGCCAATCAGGAAGGCGCCCGGACGACCCCGTCGGTTGCGGCTTTCGCTAAGAATGGGGACCGGTTGGTTGGCCAGGTGGCCAAGCGGCAGGCCGTGACCAATCCCGAGAATACCATCTACTCCATCAAGCGCTTCATGGGGCGCCGGCACAACGAAGTCAGCGACGAGATGAAGCTGGTGCCGTACAAAGTGCTGCCTGGCGAGAACGGCGATGCCCGTGTCGACATTCAGGGTAAGCGCTACGCGCCGCCGGAGATCTCTTCGATGGTTCTGACGAAGCTGAAGGAAGCGGCCGAAGCGCACCTGGGCGAAAAGGTCACCAAGGCGGTGATCACCGTGCCGGCATACTTCAACGACGCTCAGCGGCAGGCGACCAAGGACGCGGGGCAGATCGCGGGCCTGGAAGTGATGCGCATCATCAATGAGCCGACTGCGGCGGCGCTGGCCTACGGCCTGGACAAGAAGACGAACGAGACCATCGCGGTCTACGACTTCGGCGGCGGCACGTTCGACATCTCCATCCTCGAAGTCGGCGACGGCGTTGTGGAAGTAAAGGCCACCGACGGCGACACCCATCTGGGCGGCGACAATGTCGACGACCGGCTGATGGAGTGGATCATCGCCGAATTCCAGAAGGAAAACGGAATCAATCTGGCGAACGACAACATGGCCAAGCAGCGGCTGAAGGAAGCCGCCGAAAAGGCCAAGATTGAGCTTTCCACGTTGCTCGAAACCGAAGTGAATCTGCCGTTCATCACGGCCGACGCCACCGGGCCGAAGCACCTGGTGATGAAGCTCACGCGCACGCGTTTCGAGCAGATGATCGACGACATTCTCCAGCGTTCCATGGAGCCTTGTAAGCGGGCGATGACGAACGCCAAGGTGACGCCGTCCCAGATCGACGAAGTGGTGCTGGTAGGCGGTTCAACGCGTATTCCCAAGGTCCAGCAACTGGTGCGGGACCTGTTCGGCAAGGAGCCGAACAGAACGGTGAATCCGGATGAAGTGGTGGCGGTTGGAGCGGCCGTGCAGGGCGGCGTCCTGGCCGGCGAAGTGAAGGACGTCCTCCTGCTGGACGTCACGCCGCTGTCGCTCGGTATCGAGACGCTGGGCGGCGTGTTCACCAAGATGATCGAGGCCAACACGACGATTCCGACGCGCAAGGCGGAGACGTTCTCGACGGCTTCGGACAATCAGCCGTCGGTGGAGATCAAGATCTTCCAGGGAGAAAGAGCGATGGCGGCCGACAACCGGCTGCTGGGTGTCTTCCAGTTGGGCAACATTCCGCCGGCGCCCCGCGGCATGCCGCAGATCGACGTAACGTTCGACATCGACGCGAACGGTATCCTGAACGTGACCGCCAAGGACAAGGCGACGAACAACGAGCAGAAGATCACCATCACGTCGTCGTCCGGCCTGAGTAAGGACGAAGTCGATAAGATGGCGCGCGAGGCGAAGGAAAACGCCTCGGCCGATCAGAAGCGCAAGGACACGGTGGAGGCGCGAAACCGGATCGACGGCTTGATTTACAGCGTCGAGAAGACGCTGAAGGATCACCGCGACAAGGTGAGCCCGGAAGAGGCCAAGGCCGTGGAAGAGGCGCTGGAAGCGGCGAAGAAAGCGCGCGACGAGGGCTCGCTGGAAGGGATCAACACAGCGTCGGACAAGCTGACTTCGGCCAGCCACAAGCTGGCGGAGGTGATGTATAAGGCTTCGCAGGCCGCGCCGCCCCCAGCGGGCGCGGACGCAAACGGCGCATCGGCTCCGCCGCCGGGCGGAGAGGCGAAGAAGGACAACGTGGTCGACGCCGAGTTCGTCGATGTGGACGACAAAGGCAAGCAGTAAGAGAACGCGGGGCGGCCTTTCAGGGCCGCCCCACTGGTAAGGGGCCATGGCGCAAAAGACTGATTACTACGCGACGCTGGGGGTGGACCGGGGGGCGTCGCAGGACGACATCCGGAAGGCGTACCGGCGTCTGGCCCGCAAGTATCATCCCGACCTGAACCCCGGCGACAAGGCTGCGGAGGAGAAGTTCAAGGCCGTTTCGGAAGCGAACGATATTCTTGGCGACGATAAAAAGCGGAAGATGTACGATCAGGTGGGCTTCTACTCGGAGAACGGCTATCCGGGCGGCGAGACTCCGTTCGGCCAGGGCGCGCCGGGCTTCGGCTTCGGCGGCTTCGACTTTTCCGATTTTCTCAATCAACAGCAGCAGGGCGGACGGCGCAGGCCGCAGCAGGCCCCGCCGAACCAGGGCGGATTCAAAGATATTTTCAGCCAGTTCTTCGGCGGTCAGCAGCAGCCGCAGGGCGGGGCGGGTCAGCCGGAGAAGGGCTCCGACCTGGAATACACCTTGAACATCGATTTCTGGCAGTCC
This sequence comes from Acidobacteriota bacterium, assembly GCA_016871155.1. Classification (GTDB taxonomy): domain Bacteria; phylum Acidobacteriota; class Terriglobia; order Bryobacterales; family Bryobacteraceae. The sequence goes on from VFZO01000309.1 coordinate 4,417, forward strand.
ATACGCGGAACGCAGGCCCGTATGAATGTCGCGCGGCACGACTTGTGCGCGGTCTGCGGCGGGACGGGCACGGGCGGCGGCGGGGCGATGCCGTGCGGAGAATGCGGCGGATCGGGCAACGTGACGCAGATGGCTGGAGCCATGCGATTCACGCTGACGTGCCAGCGCTGCGGCGGTTCCGGGCAGATGCGAAACGTGTGTCATGCGTGCCGGGGCGACGGGCGCTCCTCGAAAAACGAGATGGTGGAAATCCGGATTCCGCAGGGCATCGCGGCTGGAGCGCGGTTGCGCGTCGCCGGGAAAGGGAACTCCGGGACCAGGGGCGGGCCGCCGGGCGACCTCTATATCAACGTACGGGTGGAGGACCATTCGTTCTTCAAGCGCGACGGCGATAACATCGAGATTCAGATTCCGGTCTCGGTGCCGGAGGCGGCGCTGGGCGCCAAGATTGAGGTGCCGACGATCGACGGCCGGGCTCTTTTGAAGGTGCCGATGGGCACCCAGAGCGGGCAGAAATTCCGGCTCCGGGAGAAGGGCGTATTCAACGCCCGCAAGGACACGCGCGGCGATCAGATTGTCGAAATTGTCGTGCAGCCGCCGAAGGCGAACGACGAGCGCACGCGGGAACTGTTGCGCGAACTCTCCGAGCTGCACCCGGAGGACCCGCGCGAAGACGTTTGGGGCAAGGTGTAGCGTATGGCGACAAAGCGGTCGAAGGGTGCATACATGATCTCTTCGGTGGCGCAGCAGTACGATGTCCACCCGCAGACGCTCCGGCTGTATGAACGCGAAGGGCTGCTGAAGCCGAGCCGCAGCGACGGAAATACGCGGCTGTACACGGACGAGGATTTGGAGCGGCTGGAGATTATTCTGAAGCTGACCCGCGAGCTGGGCGTGAACCTGGCGGGTGTGGAGATTATCCTCAACATGCGCGAGAAGATGGAGGAGATGCAGCGGCAGATCGAGCAGTTCGTGGCGGCGATGAACCAGGAGTTAGCGGCGCATACGCGGCCGGCGCCAGCGGCGTCGACGGCCAATCAGTCGCTGATACCGGTGGTGACGGCGGCGGCAGTGGTCCGGGTTGAGGTGGGGGTTAAGGGGCGGCGGCGGAAGAGTTAGGATTTACGCTTCGCTGCCGCAGGAGTTGTCAACTGAGGTTGCCGTCTTTGTCGATCCTGACCGGCTGCACCGGACGCAGGCCGATGCTCAGTTCATAGCGGGCATGGCGCAACTGGCCAACCCGGCTCAGCGCCTTCTTTTCTACAAGGCCGGCGAGATCACGGGTGGCCGTAGCGGGTGACGCTCCGGTGATGGTCATGTAGTTTCCGGCACTGAGGCCGCCTTTGAAGCCTTCCGGTCCTTCGCGAAGCATTCGCAGTAGCCCCTTCTCCTGACGCGGATTGAGTGTCCCGCGCAAACCGTCCAGCAACTTCGTTTTGTCGAGGAGGAATTGAACCTGGGCCTCCGTTCGATTCTGGGCTTCGAGCGCAATCTCGGCGAACCAGCCCAGCCAGGGCGTTACATGGTTGGACTTGTTGGCCCTTTCAAGCGCCCGATAATACTCCTTGCGCCGAATCAGGATCGTGGCGGCAAGCGCGGTCAACGTCGGTTGACGTACGGATTGCGCCAGCGCTTTTTCGGAAATTGCTCGCCCGATGCGTCCGTTGCCGTCCTCAAAGGGATGGATGGACTCAAAGTAGAGGTGGGCAATACCTGCCCTGGTCAACGCGGGTAGGGGAGCCGCACCTTCGGGTGAGGTCTTGTTGAACCATTTCACGAAGCGGGCCATTTCTCCCGGGACCTTCGCGGAGGGTGGGGCTTCAAAGTAGACCTTCGGAGCGTGCAAAGCGCCGGACACGACCTGCATCGCCTCTGTGGTAGTTCGGTAACGGCCGATGTCTTTCAGACCGGTGAGTCCCAGCGCAACCATCCGGTGCCACTCAAACAACGTTTCCTCCGTGAGTGGTTCGGCAAACGTACGGTACAGATGAACCATCATCTCGGCGATGCCTTGTTCAGCGGGCTTCGCCCGGCGTCTATCATCCGCAAGCCCCAGTTGTCTGCGAATGGAGGACTGAACGCTCGCCCGATCCAGGATTTCCCCTTCGATCGCGGAGGTTGTCATCGCTTCCAGGCTCATGGCTTCAATGGTGAGCTGCTCCTGTTCTTCCGGCCCAAGGTGCCTCACCGTGCCTGCGAACATGCCGCTGCTCAGGAGAAAACGCTCTTCGGCCTTGCGAAGGCGAGCGCCGTCCCACGTGAAGTTCGGCCAGCCAGGTTGTTCCCAGTTCCAGCTCATGAGCGATTGATCTCTGTTCTATCGCTCATAATAAAAGTAATGATGAGCGATAGCAAGCGTATTTATCACTCATAGCTAGCGAAGCAGGAGTTGGAGGCAACCGAGGAGAACGAAGTGGTGGAAGTGACGCGGCCAGGCGAAGAGACGTTCACTCCGTGATCGCCGCCGGTAGCGCTGCAGCGGGCGGATGTACTGCGTTTTGGCCCGGTTGCGGGCGCAGTCTTGTCGAGCGTGCCGGAGTCTTGGGCTTCATCTCCGCAGTACCCGGACCATCCTCCGCTGCGCTATTGACGGCCGGTGGAGTATAGCTCCTGTCATAGCGCCGTACCTGACCCGTTCCAGCGGATCAACCCAATCGAAACCTGTCACACTTCGCTCGACACCCACATCCACCACCGGTGAACTTATTGCTCGACGCTTCGCCCGGTATGCTCCGACGCGGCGTCTTACTCTCTAAGCCGAGCTTGCAGTTCTGCGCACCGGTGGCGGAGAACGAGAAACTGCAGTTGAAGCGAACAGACTGAAGCGAACAGACTGGCGCCTCTTGCGGTGCGATTTTGATATACTCGCTTTCGTATCTAACAGTCAGCCGTAGCCTCTATCGGGCGAAATTCAGGGGCAGTGACAGGTCGTTTCGTCCTTGGTAGAAAACAAGAAGGGCTCTGCGCAGGAATGTGAACGGGTGAGCTAAACTCGCGGGATT
>VFZO01000310.1 GCA_016871155.1 Acidobacteriota bacterium
AGTCATAGGAGATCGGGCGCCGGAACCCCTCGTGACCGGCGCGATCGTAACCGGGATTCATCGCCCAGTAGCCGCCCTTTTCCGCATACCATCCGAGCGGCAACTCGTACAGCAATCCCGCCGGCGTACGATGCAGAAACGTGCGCGCGAGATTGCCGGAACCCATCACATAATCAATGCGCTTCTCCATTACGTTGATTTCACGGCCGGCCGGATCCAACTGGTGCCTGCGTTGAAACAGCTCTCCGCCACGCGCCAGAACGGCAAAAAAGCTATCGGACGGCGCATGGTAAAACGCTCCATTTAGCCCTGGCGTGTTCGAAGCCGCGGCGCGCGCGAAGGAGCGGCCCATTCCCGTTTGCGCGTACGAATCGTAGATCTTCTTATGGCAGCCGGCGCAATCCGCCTGTGCGAATCCCGCGCCCGCCAGCAGTATTCCCAGAAGTACCCGCGCTCCCATCCGTGGCCCATCCTAGCAGATCATTGTGATATCCTCGCCCGGACAGGGGGCGTTTCGCTTGATCTCCAAACTTCGCATTGCTGTTCTTTTGTCCGTGTCCGCGGATCTATGGGCGCAGAGCGGCGCGGGCACCATCCAAGGCACCGTTCAGGATGCCACAGCCGCGGCGATTCCAGGTTGCAGCGTGCAGGCCACCAATCAGGCCACCGGTGTCTCGATTCAAACGACCTCAAACGCCGCGGGCTTCTACGCCATCAAAGGATTGTTCGCCGGCGGCTATACCGTCACCTTCACGGCCGCCGGCATGAAGAAGTTTGACATCGCCATCACTCTGCAGAACAGCCAGGTGCTGGTCTACAACGCGCAACTCGCGGTCGGCGACGTGAGCGAGAAAGTTACGGTCAGCGCCGAGACAATTCAGCTTGCGACCTATGACAGCGGTACCGTGAACACGCAGCTCGATGCCGCCCGGATCGCCCAGCTTCCGCAAAATGGCCGAAACGTGCTTGGCTTGGCCCAGAACACCGTCCCCGGACTGGAGGGCGGCGGCACTCGCGCCAACGGACTCATGGGAGAGGCGATGGAATATTCGCAGGACGGCGCTCCCATGACCAACCGCAACTTCGGCAGCCCTTCGAATACTGCGCGTGCAATCCTCCCCGATCCCGATGCGGTGGCGGAGGCCCGCTTCGAGACAATGAACTCAAGCGCCCAGTTCGCCACGCCAGCCACGGTGATCCTGACGACGAAATCGGGAACCAACCAGCTTCACGGATCGGTGTTCGAAACCGCCCGCAACAACTATTTCGGCATTGCGAAGGCGCGCCAGGATCCATCGAACTTCCGGGCGCCCAAACTGATCCGCAACGAGTTCGGCGCTTCGGTCGGCGGACCCATCTGGGTTCCGAAAGTGTACGACGGCCGCAACCGATCCTTCTTCTTCTTCGCCTACGAGCGCTTCTCGCTGCGCTCCGGCAGCCAGCAATTGATGCGGGTGCCCACCATGGCCATGCGCCAGGGCGACTTTAGCGGCCTGATTAACAACGCCAACGTATTGCAGCAACTCTACGATCCCAGCACGACGCAGGGAGCCAGCATGAACTACTCCCGCCTTCCGTTCTCGAATAACCAGATTCCACTCGCGCGCATCAGCCCACTGGCAAAAACCCTCCTTGCCGCCACCCCTCCTCCGACTTCGGCCGACAATCCGATGGTCAACTTCAACCTGACCGGCCAGAACCCGACCACCGCGACCGTTCCGAACTACACCGTCCGCCTCGACCACGTCTTTAACGAAAAGAACCGGATGTATTTCCGCTTCACCGATATCCGTCAGCAGCAGCGTGCCCTGCGCAACTATCCGTCCGCGTCGCCGGCCAATCTGGAGACGGCTGAGCTGAAAGAGGGGTCGACCGGCTATCAGGATATTCCCGTGCAGACCATCAGCGGCGCACTTGGCTATTCGAAAGTGTTTTCGCCGACGTTTTTCTCCGAAACGGTTCTCAGTATGCAATGGCAGCGAATGTACGTTCAGGGACCCGAACGGTCGCTGCTCAATTTCGAAAAACAGTTCGGCTTGCCGAACAGCCTTGGTAACATCGGCTTTCCCGATATCGGCTCCAATCTCTTCATGCCCTACGGAGGCTCGCAGTGGTACTACGGGATGAGCCAGCGCGTTGAGACCTTCGACGAGAATCTGAACAAGATCCTCGGGAAGCACCAACTCGCCTTCGGGCTACGTATCCGCCACGAACGATTCGCGTACCTGTCCGACCGCGGAACGGATCAGACGACGTTCACCAATCAGGCCACCGGAATCTACGATCCCGCCACCGGCATCAACTTCGGTGTCCTCGCGAATACCGGAAATCAGAACGCCGACTTCTTCCTGGGCGCCGCCGCCAGCTACAGCGAACGGCGGAACTCTCCGTTCAACATCTCTTCGCTGATGGAGTACGACTCCTACATCCAGGACAACTGGCGTGTCGGTTCCCGGCTCACGATTAACCTCGGCTTGCGCTGGGAGGCGCATCCCGCCGTGCGCGCCGCCAACGATTACATGGTTGCTTTCGATGTCCGGAACAAAGCGATCGCGCTGCCACGGACGCTCGACTACTACATAGAGAACGGCCTCACCACCAACGCAATTCTCACGAACCTCCGGAATATAGGCGCAAAATTCGAGACGATGCGGGACGGCGGAATGCCTTCGCGCGGCATTGCCGGAGCCAACGCGAATTTCCTGCCTCGCACAGGATTCGCCTACTTGCCTGCCTTCGGCAGGAATGGAACGGTCATCCGCGGAGGGTACGGTGAGTACATCTATCCGGTGCCCGTTCGCAATTCGATTCGTTACCTGACGGCCAGCTACCCATTCATCGCCGCCTATTCGACCAGCTACACTGCGGCGGCGCAGTCTCCCGACGGTCTGCCGAACTCGCTGCTGCGCAACCCAATTCGAGTTGTCGCCGGCGTAAACTCGGCCAACGTCGTCGACACGCAGTCCACCACCGCTCTCCTCCCCGGCATCGGCACTGGCACCGTCGTAGGCGGGGATTACCCGCCGGCGCGGGTCAGAGAGGCGAACTTCACCATTGAGCAACCCTTAAAGGACGGCTCCGTCTTCCGCGCCTCCTACGTTTACACCCACGGCGAAAACCTCGATCAGAATTATCAGATCAACGACGCACCGTCCGCCTACGTCTGGCAAGCCAGGACCGGCACCACGCCGCCCACCGGCCCTCTCGCAGGCGTGGCCACCCGGCCCTACGACAACCGCACTTGGGGCGGCATTACCCAGTCCACCAAGTACGGCTTCTCCAACGATAGCGCTCTGCAGTTCAACTACCAGCGGCCCTACCGCCGCGGCTTCGGTTATCAGATCTTCTACGTCTATTCGCGAGCCTTCCGCGTCGGCGGCAACACCTTCCGCGACAACATTCTTTATCCGGCGGAAAACTTCGCGCCCGGCGCGATTCCGCAAGGCATGAATGTCGGGACGCAGTTCAAGCCGAGCCGCGAGTTCAACCGGTGGCAGAACTACCGCGCCGACACCGCCATTCCGATGCATCGAATTACCTTCAACGGCCTGGTGGATGTGCCGTTTGGCAAGGGCCGCCGGTTCGCCAAGCGCAGCAACCGTTTTGTGGATGCCGTCATTGGAGGCTATCAGGTGGCATTCATTGGCACCGTCGTTTCGCAGGCCTTCCAGGTCGCCAACGGCAATTTCGGCGCAACCAGCCCGGTCACACTCTACAAGAGCGGCGTTCCGGTCACCGACTGCCGTTCCGGCGTCTGCCGCAATGCGAATATGTGGTTCAACGGGTATCTTGCTCCCACAGTGATCAACGCGGCCACGCGCGGCGTCAGGGGAGTCCCCTCGGACTACGTCCCATACCTGGCGCCCATTAACAATACCCCAGGCCAAACCAATTTCGGCAACAACAACGTGGTGCAGACGCTCGCCGGTGGCCGCCAGGTGACCACCCCGTTCTCGCCCGGTCCCGCCGGCGTTCGGGCATATAACTCGTTCGTGCTGCAAGGTCCCAAGAACTTCCAGTCGGACATTTCGCTCTATAAGGAGTTCACGATCACCGAACGCGTCAAGTTCCGGTTCAACGTGGACGCCTTCAATGCCTTCAACATCCAGGGCCTTCTAAATCCCGATGCATCGGACGGCATTCAGACGCATCAGCGGTCCTATTGGACGCCCCGGCAGATCCAATTCACCGGCCGTATTTCGTTCTAAAGCTACACTAACCGGATGGACCTGCTCCGCCGGCTCGTTCAAACAAGTACCGTCAACCCCTCGCTCACGCCCGGCGCGCCGGGCGAGGCGCCGGCTGTCGCCATCCTCGAAAGCCTTCTAAGAGACCGCGCCGAACTGCACCGGCTGGAGGCCACACCCGGTCGGCCGACGCTTGTCGCCATTCGCCGCGGTCGCGGCGCCGGCCGCTCGCTCCTGTTCAACGCCCATACCGACACCGTCGGCGTCGAGAACATGGCCGATCCGTTTTCCGGCCGCATCGCCGAGGGCCGGCTTTATGGCCGTGGCAGCTACGATATGAAGGCCGGTCTGGCCGCCGCCGTGGAAGCGTTTCTGGAGGCGTCTCCGCTGGCCGGCGATCTGCTTCTAGCCGCCGTCGCCGATGAGGAGTTCGCTAGCCTCGGCACCGAAGAGCTTCTTCGCCACTTCCGTGCCGATGCTTGCATCGTCACCGAGCCCACGGCGCTCGATCTCTGCGTCGCGCACAAAGGCTTCGCCTGGTATGAGATCACCGTCGAAGGCCGCGCCGCTCACGGCTCGCGGCCGGATCTCGGCATCGACGCGAACCTCCTCATTGCGCCCGTTCTCGAAGCCTTGGGCCGCATTCGGTTCGACACGGTGCATCCGCTGCTTGGGCGCGGATCCCTGCACATCTCGACGATTCGCGGCGGCACCGCCTGGAGCACCTATGCGGACCGCTGCGTGATCCAAGTGGAGCGCCGGCTGGTCCCCGGCGAATCCCCGGACGAGTCAATTTTCGCCGCCGCCTCGCCGCATGCGGTCCGGCGAGTGTTCCACAGGCCGCCGTTCGCCGCCAACCCGGAAACAACCTTTGGCCGCATCACATTCGAGGCGCTGGCCGCCGCGCGCGGAACTCCGCCGGGAATCGCCGGGCAGACTCCCTGGTTCGACGCCGCGCTGCTGGCCGAAGCCGGTATCGAAACGCTCATCGTGGGTCACGGCGGCGGCGGCGCCCATGCCGCGGAGGAATGGGCCGATCTGGAATCGGTCGACAAGCTAAAGCGGACTCTGGTACAAATTGCTAAGCAATGGTGCAATCTTCCCCCACTCGCCGAGCGTTCCTCGGTTCGGTAGCCGTCCTCGCGCAAACGCCAAAAAAGCGCAACGTTATCTTCATACTGGTCGACGATCATCGCTTCGACGCGATGGGTTTCCTGAAGGGCCAGAAGTGGCTGAAGACACCCAATATGGACCGCCTGGCCCGCGATGGCGCACACCTGAAGAACGCTTTCGTCACCACCGCGCTCTGTTCTCCGTCGCGCGCCTCCATACTCACGGGCCGCTACGCGCACGCGCACAAGATCGTTGACAACAACACGGCGATACCCAAGGGCACGCCGTTCTTTCCTCAGCAACTCCAAAGAGCGGGTTACAAAACTGCGTTCTTCGGAAAATGGCACATGGGCGGCGAGAGCGACGCGCCGCAGCCGGGCTTTCACCGCTGGGTCAGTTTCCGCGGGCAAGGCACCTATCTGCCCTCGCCCAACGGACTCAATGTCGACGGGAAGAAGGTGCCGCAAAAAGGCTACATCACCGACGAACTGACGGACTACGCGCTCGACTGGATCAATAGCCTTCCGAAGTCGCAGCCCTACTTCGCCTACATTAGCCACAAGGCGGTACACGCCGATTTCGTTCCGGCCGAACGTCACAAGGGTATGTACAAAGGCCAGACCTTCGAACCGCCCGCGTCGATGTCCGGGAACGCCAAGGACCGCCCGATGTGGGTCGCCAATCAGCGCAACTCCTGGCACGGCGTCGAGTATCCATATCATTCATCGTTAAACGTCACCGAGTACTACCAGCTCTATGCCGAAACGCTGATGGCGGTGGATGAATCCATCGGCCGGGTGCTCGAAACTTTGGAAAAGCGCGGTGAGTTGGACTCGACCCTCGTCATTTACATGGGCGACAACGGCTTCGCGTTTGGCGAGCACGGATTGATCGACAAGCGAACGGCCTACGAAGAATCGATGCGCGTTCCGATGCTGGCGCACTGCCCGTCGATCGTCAAGCCGGGCACGGTCGTGAACGAGGCGATCGCGAATCTCGACGTGATGCCGAGTGTCCTGGAGTTCACCGGCACACGCAACGCGGAGAAGGTGGATGGCCGCAGCTTTCTGCCTCTTCTGGAGGGCCGGAAGGCGGCGTGGCGCGATTCGTTCCTCTACGAATACTATTGGGAGAGGAATTTCCCGCAGACGCCCACCGTCCACGCCTTGCGCGGCGACCGCTTCAAATACATCCGTTACCACGGCATCTGGGATCTCGACGAGTTGTACGATCTTCAGGCCGATCCCATGGAGATGAACAATCTCATCAACGACCCGGCACACGCAACGACCGTTGCGAACATGAACAAGCGGCTCTTCGAAATTCTGGAGCAAACCGGCGGGATGAGCATGCCGCTCTGGCCCGACCGGGGCCGCCAGTCCAACAAGCGGCATCCGGACCGCTCCAAAGCCGTGCCGTTTCCTGAAAGCTTCAACGGCCCGCGCTAAACGCGTCGGGGTGGAACCGCAGCACGCGAGCCTTCTCCGATGGCGCGGCGGCGGCCAGATTTTTCCCGACGCTCAGCAGGTAGGGGTGCCGCGCGAAAACGTCCTTCCACAGCGGGACCGGATCCTCGCCGGCCATCGCCCGCAGCACACCCAAGTTAGCCGCCGCCGGATGTTGCGGATCCATCGTGTAGATGCGCTCGTAGATCGCCCGTGCGCGGCCCGGTTCCACAAGCTGCGCGAGCTGTACCAGCGACTCGATGTCGCTGTACTTCTCGAGCAACCGCCGGTTGCGCGTGGCGATGGCCAGATCCCGTTCCGATCCCGAGCCCGGCCAGTAGGGGCGGAAGGGCCCGGGCTTCGCCTTCGGCGAAATCGTGTGATCGGTAAACGCCACGTGCTCGCCTTCGCGCGATTGCCGTTTCGGCATGTGGCACCCAACGCAATTCTCACGTGTATGGGCGACAGGGTGGCAATCGGCACAGACATTTGCCTTGCGTTCGCCATGCACGCTGTGGCAGGTGCCGCACCAGAACTTCGGATCCTTCGAGCACCCGCTCAGCGCAAGCTGTTCGGCGTGGTCGGACGCCGCCCGCTCCCGATTGGACCCTCCGACAAAAACGGCCACGAAATCGCGGAGCA
>VFZO01000311.1 GCA_016871155.1 Acidobacteriota bacterium
GCGCTGCGCCACGTTCCCAGGTCTTTTCGGAGCCAATCAGCCGGAAGGTTGGATCCTGCGAGAGCCGCTCGGCATCGTTGACATCCTCGTAGCCAGCAATCCGGCTGTAGACGGACTGGCGCAGTAAATCCGCCAGCGGAAGCTGGGTATTCTTGCCGCGCCGTGAGTCGGTCAGGTGTTGGGCCATGAGATCACCGAAGCCCAGCCGTTCGTCCAACTCACGCACCAGGATCAGACCACCATCGGAAGTAACGCACGATCCCTGGCAGTCGATCTTGAGAAGGCCGTTGCAAGAGAGCTGAAAGGGCTGGTTTTGTTTGTCACCCATTGGGTACTGTCCTCCGCAGGGGCCTTCGCTGCCTTCAAACCCTTATGGACATTGATGCGGACAAGAATCCGAGAGACTCGCACGCGCCGCTCAAAACGGAAATGTGGACTTGGAACTGCCGCCAAAGCGTTCAAACCGCTCCATTGCCACCGTGGCGCCCTTGGCTGCCGCGCCCACGAGCGAACCGTCCTGGGTAAACCAAACGCGGTCAAAGTGTTTATCGGCCCAAAACTGTTGGGTGGAACCGATCAGGCGCTGCCGCACGAAGAACTGGTTGGCGAAGGCTGCAAAGCCCAAGCCTGCCACCAGCAGGATCCCGGACAAAATTGCCTTGATATTCGCGCCACTGGTACGGTAAATTTCTGCCATGAGGACCTCGCGTCCTCATGGTCTATCGACTTGTCATACAGCGGACTTCAGTACTTTGTTCGGGAAGCTACTACAGGGGCAGCGTGGCAGGCAGCCGGATGGTCTTCCCCGAAGCGCGATCTTCAATCATGAGCGAGCCGCCCTCCAATTTCACATCGTCCACCTGTTTGAAGCCTTCGGGTACCCGCGTGGAGAACATCAGGTAGCGCGTCGCGATCTTGGACTTGGCTGGCAGCCAGCGGAAAGCCGCCTGGCCGAACAACTTCCCCATGTCCACGGTCTGGCGGCGGGGGACATCGTAAGGTTGCGTGCCGAACTCAAGGCCCCGCGCCAGCGACAGGTTGGCGGGGTAGTTCATCCACTCCTGTAGCCAGGGATACTCTTCGCGGCGCAGGAGATAGCCCAGCATCAAGCGGTGTTCAAGATTGATGGCGGTGACGAAGGCGAGGCGGCGCGAGGGATCGAACAGGCAGCCGGTGTGATCCATAGAGTCGGGCTGGGCGGGTACAGCGCGCAGGTTGGATGTGCCTCCGCCGATGAGGGGCGCCGTGGGGTACTTGAATTCCTGCTCTGCGAGCAGGCGGTGGGGCTTCAGATTGTTGTGCGGGCGTGTCTGACAGCGGCCCACCGAAGCGTCAACGACGGTCTTCTCCGGCGCGAGGAACGGATAACCAATCGTGCCATGCTCTGCCCAGTTCGCCGGGCGGTCAAACCCGACGAGGCTCTCGAGTTCGCTTTCGACGTAAATCACCTGCTCGCCGTCGACGAGTTCCACCTGCCGCGTAAAAACCTCCTGCACCTGCGGCAGCGAGGCACGCCACTTGATCTTTTGCACCTTACCAGTGCGCGCGGCCTCCACTTGTTCCCAGGGCTGGCGGTGAGCCTCGCCGTGACCGGTGAGCCCGGCGACCTGCTCCTCGCGCGACGAAGGCCCGAAGCCGTCGACGCAGACGAAGTGGCCGAACGAATCGCCGAAGCGCTCGGGCTGGCCGGCTTTGCGCGCCAGCGCGGCTGGGTTCCACATGGGGTTCATCTTCGCCGAGTCGTCTTTCAGCAGCAGGCTGGCGAACGCGCCGCCTTTGTTGAAGACGAGTAACTCTACTTTGTCGTTTTCGAGCGCCGCGGCCGGTCGTTTTTCAAACTCCGTGGCGCGTTGGGCGAGCAAGGGCAGGGCGGCGAGGGCGAAAGCTGCAAGGGATCGCATAGTAGCAATTAGCGTACTATACTGGCGAGCTTGGGCCACGGAGAAATGAAAACCAACCACGGTTCCACCGCCTTGCACTTTGCCGTGCAGAATTACCAGCGGGAACTCGCCCAGTTCTTTGCGGCGGGGCGGTAGAACATGGAGGAGGACCGCGCGGGAGGGAAGTGGGCGGCGGCGGTTACCGCGGCCCCGGCGTACTGGGTGCGCTGGCGGACTTGCTGCTGTGGCGCATCGCCGGACCCGTGCACTCCGCTGGACGCCAGGAGTGGAGCTTTCTGTCGTGGCCGCGCACGGTGCCCGCTGGGGCGCGCGAGATGATCGGCCTCGGCTCGTGGCCGTTCACGAGCGTCTCGAAGTGGGCCGGAGGGCATTGGCACGACTCCGGTCCGTGGCCCGATTGGCTCGCCTGGTTGGCGTGCATCGTCTTCTGGTCCGGCTTCACCGTGGCGCTGATCTGGATTCATCCGCGGTTGCTGCGCTTTGCGATGCGCATCGGCGTCACCCGGCTGTGGGGCGCGGGGATGTTGCAGTTCACGGCCTGGGGCTTGTATGCCTTGCCGCTCCTGAACTTGCAGTGGCTGCTGTTGGGACTGGCAACGGTGTTGACGGCCCTGCTGCGGCTGCGACTGGCGAACTCGGCGCGTCAGTCCACCATGGACGCGTAGGCCATTTCGATGAAGGCCTGACGCTCGGCGCTGCCGCCTTCGCGGTGAATCAGAAAGATGCTGATCATCTGCTTGGCTGGGTCCACCAGGTAGAACGTGCCGTAGCGGCCGCCGTGGCCATATGACCCCAGCGAGGCGAGCGATAACTGTGCGGCGGGTTCGGTGAGGACGAAGTTGCCGAGTCCCCAACCTGCGCCGGGCTGCGACGTCTTTAGAGACCCGGTGTGGTTCGCCGTCATGACCTCGATGGCGGCGGGTGAGAGAATGCGCTGGCCGTCGAGTTGTCCCTTGTTCAACATCGCCTGATAGAGGCGGAACAGATCGGCGGCGGTGGAGTAAAGTCCGCCTTCGGGCAGCGAATACCTGGCGCCTACGCGGAACTTCATCGCACCCTCGCCGAGCGGATCCATTGTGTACTTCACCGGCTTGCCGTCTTTCAGCAGGTAGGCGACCGGCATGCGGTGGTGCGTGGCGGTGGGCGGGAAGATGAACGTGTCGTTCATGCCGAGGGGCTTGAAGATGCGCGCTTCGAGATACTTCTCAAACGGCAAGCTGGAGTGCACTTCAATGATACGCGCCAGCACTGCGATGCCGGCGTTTGAATACGACCATTCCGTGCCTGGCTGAAACAGCAGCGGCTGCTGCGAGTAGATGAGCGCCACGTCGGCCAGCGGCTTGTGCAGCGCGCCGTGCAACTCGCCGATGCCGGGCGGCGGATTCAGCATCATGCCGCCGGTGTGCGTCATGAGGTCACGAAGGGTAACGGGGCGCGCGGGCTTGACCAGCGTGCGCGAGCCATCCGCCGCCGGACGCCCGCCTACCATCAGTCCGCGGAATTCAGGCAGATGCTTTTCCACCGGATCGGTGAGCGCCACCTTGCCTTCTTCGGCCAGTTGCAGCACGCCCATGCAGACGATGGGTTTGGTCATCGAATGCAGTTGGAAGATGGCGTCGGTCTGAATCGGAGTCTTGGAGTCGAAATCCGTGTAGCCGATCGCGCCCAGCGATGCCACTTGGCCGCGCCGCGCCACAAGCGTCACCATGCCGGCGGCCTGTCCGGAGTCGACGAACTGGCGAAGGCGCGCGGGAATGCGGGCGAGGCGCGCCGGGTCGAGGCCCGTGCGTGCGGCATCTTTCACAACGACGGGGACGGGCGGGGCGGCCAGCAAGAGAGCGGCGGCAGCCAGCAGCAGCGGAGTTAGTTTTTTCATTACCAGCGGATACGAGCAGTATACTGAAATTGTCGGCCGAAGTAGGTGTTGCGCTGTGCGTTGACCCTGCCGTTGAGCGAGTTATCGAGATTGATGATCGGGTTAGCGCCGTTGAAGGTCTTCGGCAGGTTGTAGCTTTCAAGCTTCGTTTCGAGCGTGAAGCGCTCGGTGATCTTGAACTCCTTTCCGAAGGTCACGTCGAGGCTTAACATGCCCGGGCCGGTGAAGCCTTTAAACTGCAGCGGGTTGCTGCGGCGCGTGAAGTCGGGCTGCCGTGTCAGCTTCGAGGTGTCGAACCAGCGGTCGCGCGTCGGATTGTCGATCTTCGGGTTGCCCGCTACCTGCATGGTGCCGAAGCGAAGATGTTCGCCGCTCACCACCTGCCAGATACCGCTGAGCGCCCAGCCGCCGAGTATCGCGTTGCTCATCTTGGTGAAGTTCGCTCCTTACTTCCTGCCGCGGCCGAACGGTAGTTCGTAGACGCCGCCGACATTGAACTTGTGGCGGGCGTTCGGGGCCGGTTGCATCGTGAGGTTGTCGAGGAACACGTCGACGTTGTCGAAGTATTCATCGTTGCTCGCGAGGTTGTAGTTGTAGCCGATCAGGAAGTTGAACCCGTTCACAAACGGGCGTTGCGCCTTCAACTGGAATGCCTGGTAGCGGCGGTGCACGCCTTCGGTAAACCACTGCCTGACCGAGCCGTAGTGCGGGTACGGCCGAAGCAGTTCGTTTACGGCGATGTTCTGCTGATTGCGCAGCGCGCCGGGGAACGTCTGCGGAGTGCCAAAGCGGAAGAACGGATTCGGCACCTGATTCGTCACCGCCGTGCGGTTTTGGAAGCCGAAAAACGGGTCGATATTGTTGAGCTCTTTCTGATACCCGTGATTGAATCCGTAGCTCATGAAGTACGTTGCGTCCACGACAATCTGGCTGAAAATCTGCCGCTGCAGGCTGAAGTTGAACCGGTCGTTCATCGAATTCGACAGGTTCTGGTTCCAAATGAGCGATTGCACGTTGCCGGGCGAACCGAGTTCCTGGTAGCGGCCCAGCGACTGTTCGGCGGGCGGTGTGACCGGAAATGACGCGGGGAAAGGATTCGAGAATCGCGCCTGTGGCACGCCCTGCAGCATCGGGTTGATGAAGGAGTCCTGCTGGTAGCCGGGATACGGCAGGTTGTCGTTCAGGTTGATGCCGCCTTCGAAGTCCACCGACGGCTGAATGGCGTGGCGCGCATAGCCGAATCGCAGCGAGGTGCGATCGTTCAGCCGGTATGCGATGCCCAAGCGCGGTAGGAAGGTATTCTTCGGTGAGTTGTAGGTGCCCTTGTTCGCCGAATTCGTGAATTGTCACGCGCCGTTGAAGACGGGCCGGCTACCGCGGATCGCCAGCACCGAGGCTGGGAACACGGGTGCGTTAGCGCCCTGCATTTCTGGGATCGGGTTCGTGAAATCGAGGTTACGCGACAGGCGATATTGCGGGTCCCAGATCGGCGTGTCGTACTCCCAGCGCAGGCCGAGATTCAACGTGAGGTTTTGCGACACCTTGAAGTCGTCCGGGAAGTAAAAGCCCCAGAAGTGATTCCGGCCGCGCAGCGTCGGGGTGCTGCGGGCGCGCGTGTTGTCGCCCATCGCGCCCAGCAGGAACGTCGCCCACTGGTGGCCGCTCAACCTGCCGTTCGGATTGATGAACGTGTTCGAAGTGTGTGTCTCGGGGAAAAAGAGCTGCAGTGGTTGGGGAAGGAGGAGTTGCCGCGGTAGGAGCGGAACTCGCCACCTATCTTGAGATAGTGCCTGCCGGCGCTCTTGGAAACCTTGCCTTGCATGTTCCAGAAGTCAGGCGCCGAATACCAATAGCCGCCGCGGCCGAAGTTACCGCCCAGTTGCAGGCCTGGGTAATAAAGTACGGGCCGCGTCTTGGCGTAGGAGTCGAACCAGTTCGGATTGCTGGGGAAAAACTCGGTCAAGTCCTTGATCTGGGCGATTGGATCGATGAAGCGGTCCACCGGCTTGCCGTAGGAACCGCGGAAGCTCACCACGGTGGAGGCATTGGCGGTCCAAACCACGTCGCCGTTCACGGTGAGCGAATTGCGCGCCGAACCGCCCGTCGATGCCGCGGCGGTTCCCGGCGGGTTGGGCGAGAGCACGTCCGTCTTGAAACGCGAGAAGCGGCCAAACACCTTCCAGTTGTCGTTGATGTGGTAGTCGACGCGATCCATGATGTTGTAGTCCTCGTAGATGCGCGGGAAGGTCAGGCGGTAATTGTTCACGCCCGTCGCGTCGTCGCCAGGACCGTTGGGCGTCCAGATGTCGCGCAGGAAGCGCAGCGAAGTGGGGTCCTGCTGCGACTTGGGAATAATGTTGCCGGGGAAGGGCGTGCGCGTGACATTGGCGCCGCTCACTGAGGTGGTCCAGGGGTCGAAAATCGGCTTCAACCCGGTTTGCCCGTTGTTGAAGAAGAGCGTCTTTGAGAAATCGCCTTCACGCTCGGCGGCCGTGGGCAGCGTCTTGACCAGGTTGATCGGCTCACGCAGGTTCTGCCCCTCGTAGGCAACGTAGTTGAACACTTTGTTCTTCTTGATCGGATTGCCCGCTGTCACGCCCCACACGTTGTGGCGAATGAGTGACGGAGTTGGTGTAGTGGAATCGGGCCGGGCGTTCAGCTTCGGGTTGCGGCCGAAGTAGTAGGCGCTGCCGTGCCAGTCGTTCGAACCCGAGCGCATCTGTACGGAGATGATGCCGCCGGCGGAGTGGCCGTATTCGGCGTCGGTGGCATTTTGCTGCACGTTGAGTTCGCTGACCGCGTCGATGGGCGGCACGTAGTGCGTCTTCGGTCCCCAGGTGTTGAGCGAACCGTCGATCAGAATGTCGTTCTTGAGCTGCGTGCCGCCGCCGACGTCGAGGCGCGAGCCGGCCCAGTGATGAAAGGGGCTCTGCTCCTGCGAGGTGGAGGTGAAGGTCACCTGCGGATCGAGTGTCAAGAGCAGGAACGGATTGCGGTGAATGATGGGCAGCGAACTCGACATCTTGGTGTCGAGCGTCGTGTCCATCGTGGTTTTGTTGAACTGGACCGCGATGGGCGCTTCGGTCACACGCACGGTCTCCGTCAGGGTGCCGACTTCGAGCTTGGCATCGACAGTAACGTCCGAGCGCGTCTGGACCCTGATGCTCTCCTGCAGGAACGAACGGAAGCCTTCGAGCGAAACGGTAAGCGTGTATTCGCCGGGGCTGACGAAGTCGAACAGATACTGGCCATTGTCAGTAGTCACTTTTTCAGTGGACACGTTCGTGCCCACATTGCGCAGCGACACTTTGGCTCCGGCGACGACGCTATTCGATGAATCGGTGACCAATCCGCGGACGGAGCCACGCAGGTCCTGGGCGAGCATCGAGGCAGCGAACAGGGCAGAAATGGCGGAGAGCGTTCCGAGACGTCGTAACATGCCGGAATTATCCGGGATTTTTGTTTTGGGTTTCCCGGAATCCAACAGTCTACACCCGACGCCTCACTCCCGTGCCGGAGTTGATCAGAATCCCCATTCCGAGGGCGGGCCAGTGCCTTGCCGATGGCTTCTTCGGACCATCGCACAAAAACGAAAACCGAGAACGTG
>VFZO01000312.1 GCA_016871155.1 Acidobacteriota bacterium
CTCGCGCCCTGCGGTCGCCCGCTTCGTAGGCCCGAGCGAGTGCCAGCAGCGTCTCGCGCAGGGCGTGCAGGCTGGACTGGTCCACGCCGCGCACGATCGTCTGCAACGGGTAGCCCGTGTCTCGCAGCATGCGCCGAAGATTTGATTCCGTAACCGGCGCCAGGTCCACTAGCAACCCGGTGAAGTGCGCCTCCGTCACCTCTTCGGGCGCTTTGTCCCGCAACCAGGATTGCAGGCGGGCTTTCTTCGAGACCCTCATCCGCCCTTCGAACTGCGCCGCCACTGGGTCACAGCGCGAGCGTGATCCGAATAACTCTTCGAGAATATGTGGCGGCGCGATCCGTCCGGCCGTGCGACGAAGAAAAGGTACTCGGAACTGGCTGGCCGAAGCGCGGCTTCTATCGCGGCGCGGCCCGGGTTGGCAATCGGTCCCGGCGGCAATCCGGTGACGCGATAGGTATTGTAGGGGTGCTCGCGCTCAAGGTCCGACTTGTAGATCGTGCCGCGCCAGTTTCCCAGCAGCATCGCCGCATAGATCGTCGTCGGATCCGCTTCGAGTTTCATGCCTTTTTGCAGACGATTGTGGTAGACGGCGGAGACGATGGCGCGCTCCTCTGGAGCACCGGTCTCCTTTTCGATCAGCGATGCCAGCGCCAGCACCTGCAGCACGTTGCCGGTTCCTCCCGCCGCTTTCCATTCCCTGCGGAACTGGCCGGTCATTAGGCGGCACAACCCCTCGGCGGTTATCTTTCTCGGCACATGGTACGTGGAAGGGAACAGAAATCCTTCGAGCGTCGGCGCCGTTGGAGCCAGATCTCGAATCAGCGCGGGATTCTGCGCCGCGCGAAGAAACTCGTCCCGTCGGGCGAAGCCGGCCTGGGCGGCGGCCGTGGCGATATCGTACAGGTTGTACCCTTCCGGAATTCGAAACTCAACCAGAAAGACCTGGCCCTTTCCCAAAATGTCCACCACGTCCCAGACGCTAGGCTCCTTGGGGAACTTGTACTCGCCAGCCTGGAATCGGGCTGCGGGCCGCAGTGCGCGCGCGGCCAGCAGTTGCCAGCGCGAGCGAATCACGCCTGCTTCCTCCAACTGGCGAGCAATGGCCATCGACGAAGCGCCCTTGGCAATCTCAACGAACACTTCGCCCCGAAACGGACGATTCGGCACGCTCAACGTCGCCACCACTCCGCCCAGTAGCAAGCCGGTGGCAAGAATGGGCAGCAGCCAATTCTTTCGAAGCAGTTTCATTGTGCCGCCAGGAAATTGTCGAGAAGGATGCGCGCGGCCATCTGGTCCACGCCGCCGTCGCGTTCCGGGCGGCGTCCGGTCTCGCGAAGCATGTGGCCGGCTTCCAGCGACGTCATCCGCTCATCCCACATGCGGTACGGAATGCCGCTGTTTTCCGATAGCCGCCGCGCGAACTCTTCCGCTTCCAGGCTCATCTCGCTCGGCTCGCCGCTCAGCAGCAGGGGGTTACCCACCACAAAAAGTTCTACGTGATTCGTTCGCGCCAGGCCGCGCAGGTGCGCGATGTCCTTCCGCGGGCTCTTTCGAATGAGAGTTTCCACGCCGTGCGCCATCATTCCCAGCGGATCGCTGATCGCCAATCCGATTCGTTTGCGGCCGTAGTCGATCGCCAATATGCGCATTCCCTGCCTTGATTATACGGGCCCGGAAAGACCGCATGTTACAGTAAACATTGAGTGGGAGCGGCGTGGCGGTTCAGGATACTACACTACCGGTTGTGACGAAAATCCGCAGCGCGGGTGGCTTTTTGTTCACCTTCGGCGTGTTGGCGGCGCTGCTCTATGTTGGCCGTCTGTTCTTGGTGACGCTGCTTCTTTCCATCTTCATCGCGTTCATTCTTGAACCGGTTGTCAATCTGTTTATGCGGGCCCGTCTTCCCCGCGGTTTCGCGAGTTTCCTGGTGTGCAGCCTCGCTCTGGTCGTGCTGTATCTTTTCGCGTTGCTCGGCTACTCACAGGCGGCGCTGATTTGGGAGGAGCTGCCGGCTTACACGGAGCGCGTCAACCAGATCACGGAAAAAGTATTCGTCCAGGTCGAGAGCGCAGAGAAGGCGGTGAACAACCTAATCACGCCCCGGCGTGCGCGCGAACAGCAGGAACGCCTGGCCCAGCAGCGACAGCAGGCGGAGCTGCAACAGCAGCAGAATCCCCGGCGCCGCCGCACGACTGATCCTCCCATGTCGCCGCTTCTGCCGCCTCCCGTGCAAGAGGTGCGCATTCAGGAAGAGCGATCGCCCATCGTCGAGTACATCTACGAGAACTGGCGGCAGTTCTATGAAGTCGGGCTAATGGCGTCGTTCGTTCCGTTTCTGGTCTATTTCATGCTCAGTTGGAGAGACCATTTCGTGCACAACTTCCTTCGGGTGTTCAGCGGCGAGTCGCGCGGCATTGCGGCGGCCGCGCTGGAGGGGATCGCAAGAATGGCGCGCGCGTATGTGGTTGGGAACTTTATACTCGGCCTGTTGCTGGCCGGCGTTTCCATGGCGTTCTTCTGGTTCATGAAGGTGCCATATTGGGTCATCGTCGGTCCGCTGAGCGGATTTCTGAGCCTGGTACCCTACATTGGTCTGCCCTTGGCTCTCATTCCGCCCTTCCTCGCTGGATTGACGGTCTACGATAACCTGGCCGACTACCTGGTGATTGGAACCACCGTCGCATTCTTCCACCTTTTGGCGTTGAATCTGTTCTATCCGAAGCTGGTCGGCTCCCGCGTGCACTTGAATCCGCTCGCGGTCACCGTCGGGTTGATGTTTTTTGGCTTCATGTGGGGCGGGGTGGGCCTTGTCCTCGCAATTCCGTTGACCGCATCTGTGAAGGCAGTCTGTGATCATATGCCGGGACTTGCTGCTTACGGGCGCTTAATGGGAGACTAGTCCCAATGGATCGCCGACAGTTGCTCACGGCGGCACTCGCTGTGCCCGCCGCACCTCTATTTGCCAAGCGTTCGAAGATCGATCGAACCCGCCTTGCCACAATTACCGACGAGAGCGGCGCCACACCAGCCGAAAACATCGAGTTCGCGAAGAAATTCGGGCTCAAACACCTTGAACTCCGGAACGTCCCCGGTGCCAGGAAGCACTACGCGGATTTGACGGAAGCCGAACTCAAGGCGGCGGCGAAGGAGTTTGCCGATAACGGGATCAAGATCTCTTTTTTTAACTCGGGACAATGCAAGTTCGCCCTGCCCGGCACGGACTACGTGCGCCAGCGTCCGGAGACACCCGAACAAAAGGCCAAGCGCCAAGCCCGCGATCAGAACGAATTCGATAAGCGCATGGACACACTGAACAGGTCCATCCGCGCGTCCCAGATTCTCGGCTGCGACAAAGTGCGCATCTTTGCGTTCCTGCGAACCGCCGAACCCAAAAAGACCATGCAGCGCGTCTACGATGTGCTGGGTCCGATGGTAAAGGCCGCCGAACAAGAAGGTGTCAAACTACTGCTGGAAAACGAAGTGGCCTGCAATGTCGCCACCTGTTCGGAACTGGCGGCGGCGATGAAGGCGATTCCGTCGAAAGCGTTTGCCATCAACTGGGATCCCCTGAACGGTCATCATTTGAAGGAAGAAGCGTTTCCGCACGGCCTGGCGCTGCTGCCGAAGAAGAAGTTGCTCAACGTGCAGGTGAAGGGCAAGAGCATTCTGAAGGAGTTCGCGGCCGACTATCTCGATTGGCCGGGCATCTATACGGCCCTTGAAAAACAGGGGTACGAAGGCAACATCGGCCTGGAATGCCACATATTCGGGCCCGACCTTATCAGGCGCTCGCACCAGTGCATGCAGGAGATGATCCGCATCGCCGATCAACGGCAGTCGTAAGAACTCATCGCGACCTTCCGCAGTCGTTGCCGATGCAAAGGACGGTCAGCTATCCACCTGCGGCCGTAGGCGCCGGGCCTACCGCAAGGTGTCTTCAAGCGATGCACTGTGAAGCACCCGCTTGGCCCAGACCTGTAAATCGGCGGCGGATGCGGCTTGCAGGCGTTGGGTGGCCCATGCCGGCAGTGAGCCAAACTTTTCGGTCAACAAGTCGAGCAGCAAACCTTGCATACCCTCCTGCCGCCCTTCCTGCCGCCCCTCCTGCCGCCCTTCGCTCCGGCCTTTCTGCTCGGCCTGCAGGATCATTGGACCCACGACCTTATTTTCCATTAAGTCGATCATGCCAGCCTCCTTCATTCGCTCGTTGACTTTGTCTTCAATTCCCAGTATCCCAGAAAGCAGGATGATTGTACCCGACGCCCACGCCCGTTCCTCGCGCCCCATTTGGCGCAGACGGGAGACGGCCACTGCCAGGACCTTCTCCCGGTCGCCCTTTGCCAGCAGCGCCAACGCAATATCGGCCCAATCGCCGCTCGCGAGCAACTGCTCGGCGTCATACTCCCGCAAGTTGACGATCACAAACCGGAAGTCCAACGACGGCGTGCTGTAGCCGCTATCCAATCGCAGCGGATCCCGCCCGAGATAGAGGACCGTCTGCACTACGTGTTGTTTGTGGACGCTATGCAAATAAGCGTAGTATTCGAACATCCGCCGTCCGAAGTCCGCTTCGTTTGCGGATTGGAATTCCACCTGATGGAGCGACCCATCCTCGGTGCGGACCACCAGGCCGGCGCGGTTGTTCGACACCTGCGGCTGTTCGGTGGCGAGATGTTCGACGACGCGGCCGCCGAACAGACGGCGGCGGATAATGCCATCGCCTTCGTGCTGGAACTACGATTTGAGCGATACGTCGTAGCGGTGGGCCATCGATCATCTCTATAGTAGCGGGCGAATCCGGTAGACTGACTTGGATGGTGCGTCCTCACCGAACTCTGCTGGTCTGCGCGCTTCTGGGCTTCGCCGTGGTGGGACTTGTCATCGGCACAGGGCTCATTGTCAGCCGCGACACCCACGTGGAACTCACCGGCAAAATCGCCCACGTGCGAATGGCGGAGATCCGTGCCGGCCAAACCGTGGTGATCGTCGACTTTCGAGTCACGAACCCGAGCGGTTATCCCTTCATGGTCAAGTCGGCGGACATTGAGGTGATGGGCGGCGATGGCAAGCTGCTAACGGGACGATTCATAGCGGGTCCGGACGTGAAGCCGCTGTTCGCCGCTCTGCCTGAACTGGGAGGAGAGCAGTACAACGCCTCGATCGGCATTCGGGAAACCGTAAAGAAGCGGGAGACGGTGGAGCGAATGGTGGCCGCGATCTTCGACGCGCCGGTGGCGGAGCTGCGCGGACGCAAAAAGATCGCCGTCCGGTTCAAGGAAGTGGACGGTCCTGTTTCGGTCGTAGAGTAGCTAACGCTTCAGCGCTTCGGAGACTGGATTCTCGAAGTCGAAACCGAACATCTTCGGATTCTCGCCGATGACGGCGGCGGAGGTGATGTAGAAGACGTAGTCGTAGGTCTCCTTCGGCAGCTTGTCGCGATACTTTTCCAGCAGCGTCCAAAAGTTCCGTTCGCGCGGATTGGCGGGCATGGTGTTCACCAGCGGAATCACCTTGCCCTCGCCCCAGTTGTAACAGGCCATCACCAGCAGGCCGGAGGCTTGCGCCTCGGTGGAGTAGAGGTCCTTGATGTACTTCGAGGCGGCGACTGTGGCCTTGCGCCAGTTGTGGCGGTCGTCGGCCGGATCGGGGCGTGGCTGATCCACCAGCGGGCCCATTGTCAGACCGTACTGCATACCGGTTTTGGGAATGAACTGCCACATGCCCTTCGCGAAACCCATGTAGGTTTGCGGGCCGCTGATGTACTCGTCGAAGTTCGACTCCTGCATCGCCAGGTAGAAGAACTGCGGCGGCAAGCCCCGGTCCAGAAATTCGCGAGCGATCGTCGGGCCGTAGCTGTTCTCCCGCGCGCGCAGAATCGCGTTCTTGTAGCGAGGGGACGATTTCCAATACCCGATATACTTCTTGATCTCGTCGATGAACTCCGGTGGAGCGTTGAGTTCGCACTCGCCAAAAATGCGCGTTACTCGGAAGATCAGCTTCTCTTCCTCGGTGAGTTGTTTGTCGTGGCTCTTTATCTCGTCCAGATAGCGGTTGTACTGCGCTTCCATCTGGCGCCGGCGTTCCCGGAATTTCCGAATCTGCTCGCTTGCCTGTCCGCCGCCCGCGTCGCCCAGCAATTTTTCGACATTGGCGATGTCGACGTCGAGCGATTTCATCGAATAGAACAGATCCTGCGCGAGGCCCGCTTGTTTGCGGTACTGTTGATCGCGATACCAGGCGAAGCCGCCAACGCCGGCCAAAAGCAGCACCAGCGCGGCCACCACCCACAGATACTTAAAGCGCTGTTTCTTTTGTACTTGCGTGAACGCCTTGCGGATCATCATCGTCCGCTCGCCGACGGGTTGGCCGTCGTCTTTGTCGGTCAGGTAGCGATCGGTGTAGCTCTTGATCACCTGCGTTTGGGTGCCTTGCACCGGCTGGGCCGGGATCTGCGCCGATGGCATGGCGGCCGGCGCCTCCACCAGAATCTGCACGTACGGGCCCTCGGCGCCAAGCCGCATCTGCAACGCCTGTCCGATGGCGACGGTCTGCACCTTTTGCCCATCCACCCAGATGCCGTTGGCGGAATTCATATCCTGCCCCCACCATTGGCCGTTAGCGAAGGCGACGGTGAGATGCTGCCGGCTGACGTGTGGATCTTCGAAGATCACCTGACACTCGGGCGCTCGTCCAACGCGGAACGAGTCCGTGAAGCGGTACTCCTTCATCTGTGAAGGATGTACGCCGATCCGAAGCCGGAGGGCAGGGGGGCCAGGAGTGGGATAGAAGCCGGACACGTGTCTAAATGGTAGGCGCGACAGGGATCGAACCTGTGACCCTCAGCTTAGAAGGCTGATGCTCTATCCAACTGAGCTACGCGCCCACGCTCCTCCCATTGTAGAGGCTATCCTGTCCCTATGCGTGCCCCGCTTCCAATCGCGCTCCTAATGCTTGCCGCGTGCGCGCCCGCGCCTACCGATTCCTTCGCAAAGTTCGAGGAAGACTATTGGAACGCCTGGTTCCGTGCCTATCCCACCTATGCCACCGCCGCGGGGATTCACGATTTCGACGGGGAGTTGGAAGACCTCTCCGCGCAAGCCGTTGCGCGGCGCGTCGAATTCCTGCGGGCGGCGTCGAAACGCCTAAGTGCGCTGCCCAAGGACATCGATTCCGAGATCCTCGACCACGCGATCCGCGCCGAACTGATGGAGTTGACTGAGACTCGCGGTTGGAAGTCGAACCCGATGGGCTACGCCGGCGCGCCCGGCGGCGCCATTGATTCGTTGATGAAGCGCAACTTTGCGCCCGTACGTCAACG
>VFZO01000313.1 GCA_016871155.1 Acidobacteriota bacterium
CGTCTCGTTCAAATCGACGCGCGACGCACGCAGCGCCGGCGCCAGCCCGAAAATCAGGCCGGACAGCACACAAATCGCCGCGAAGTACGCTACAACGGTCCAGTTCATCGTGAACTGAATCCAATAGGGTTTGCCGACGTTCGCTACGGCCTTGTCGAAAGCCGAAATGCCAAATTGCGAGAGCGCCAGTCCGGCCAGCCCGCCGGTGACAGAAAGCACCAGACTCTCAACGAGAAGCTGTCGCACAATCCGGCCGCGCGTCGCGCCCAGCGCCGAGCGGATACCAATCTCCCGAGTGCGCCCCACGGCGCGGCTCAGCAGCATGTTGGCGACATTGGCGCACGCAATCAACAGCACAAAGCCGACCGCGCCGAGCATGAGCAGGAACACCAGCCGGATTGGTCCGCCGTTCATCGTTTCATGAAACGTTTGAGACTTGAGCTGATGGTCCTTGTGCGAGTCGGGAAATTGACCGGCCAACCGCGTCGCGACTACGTCGAGTTCGGCCTGCGCTCCTTCGCGCCCAATCTCCGGCCGCTGCATCGCGACGATCATGAAGTCCCGTTGCCCGCGCCGAAGCCGCTCGGCTGTTGGAATTGTGACCGCCCAGACATCCTGCCCTTGCGGAAATTTGAATCCGTCGGGCATGACGCCGATAATTTCCGCCGGCCTATCGTTCAAGCGAACCACACGGCCGATCACGGCCGGGTCCGACCCGTAGCGGTCCTTCCACACGCCATAACCGATCAGCGCCGTCTGCTGCGCGTTCGGAGCTTCGTCGGAACTCGTAAAGCCACGGCCAAGCGCGGGGCGCGTCTGGATCAGATCGAACAGGCCGGCCGTAACCCACGCACCTCGAAACTGCTCGGGCGGATTGGCCTTCTCGGTCACCGAGAAGCGAGTTTCCGAAACCGCCTCGATTCGTTCGAATCCACGGCTGGCGCCGGCTCGAACGTCCGCGATGTCGGCGTAACTCACGGGGAAGAAGTTTCGTCCCTGCGCGGTTTGACTGGCGCCGATCATCCGGATGCGCTCGCCGCCCGGGAAGGGGAGCGGTTTGAAGAGAACGGCGTTGACCAGTGTGAAAATCGTCGTGTTCACCCCGATTCCGAGCGCGATCGTCACGATGATCGCCGCCGAAAACCAGGGGTGCTCACGAATTAGCCGGAACGAATAGCGTAGATCCTGCGTCGTGACCATATCCGGGCCAGACGAATTCACGGCCGGCTTAGTTCTCACTATAATATGAAAAGTACTTGACAAAGAAAAGTATTAATGACAACATAGACTCGTGATCGCACGACTCTTCGCTATCTGCGCCATTTTTATCGCCACTTCCATCGCCTGGATGATTCTGGGCGGCACCATCTCGACCCGCACACATAGCAGCGACACGCGCCTGGCGGCCCGTGTCCAGAGCGTGTGGGGCTCGGCTCAGAACCAATCTGGTCCCTCGGGGACTTTCGACGTCGAAACCAACGAAACGCAGACTGTTCTAGAAAACGGTAAGAGCAAGACCGTCACACACAAGGGCGTTCGAAGCGAGGCCTTGGAACTTGCCTCCAGCCGCGTGCGGGTCGGCCTGGACTTGGAACATCGCCGCAAGGGTCTCATGTGGTACAGCACGTACAAGGTCGACTTCCAAGGCGACTACGGCCTGCGCAATCCCGATGAGGTGGCGCGGGGTTCGACTCTCCGGCTGACGCTGCCGGGTGAGCAGGCGATCTATGACGACTTGACAGTGCGCGTAAACGGACAGCCGGTGCAGACCCGGGTTAAGAACGGCGCGGTCTCCGTGGACACATTGATCGGGCCGGGCGCGGTCGCTCGATTCGAGGTCGGCTACAAGTCGCAGGGCATCGGCGCCTGGCACTATCTGTTCGGTGAAAAAGTTAGCCAGGTGCGGGACTTCCAAATGACGATGAAGACGAACTTTCACGACATCGATTTTCCGGACAACACGCTGGCGCCCGCGACGAAACGGAGAGCGGAGAACGGCTGGGAACTGGAGTGGAAGTACGCGAACCTGTTCTCCGGCTACCAAATTGCGATGACGATGCCCGAGAAACTCCAGCCCGGACCGCTGGCGGCAGAGATCAGCTTCTTCGCGCCGGTCTCGCTATTCTTCTTTTTCTTTCTGATGTTCATCATCACGACCCTGCGGCAAATCGAGCTGCATCCGATGAACTACTTCTTTCTGGCGGCGGCGTTCTTCGCTTTCCATCTGTTGCTGGCTTACATGGTGGACCATGTCGATATTCACGCCTCCTTCATCGTGGCGTCGTTGGTCTCCGCCGGCCTCGTCGCCAGCTACATGCGCCTGGTGGTCGGAGCTTCCTTCGCCTTCCGCGAGGCAGCCGTGGCCCAGGGCATCTACCTCGTGCTCTTCTCCTACGCTTTTTTCTTCAAGGGATTCACCGGCCTGGCGATCACGATTGGCGCGATTCTCACGCTCTTCGTGGTGATGCAAGCAACCGGGCGAATCCGGTGGAGTGAGCGGCTTACCTCCCCCGCCGCTCCACCGCGTGTTACTCCGAATGCTTTAGCGTTTCCGCCGGGCTGACGCGGATCGCGCGGGAGAGGGCGGGGAAGGCCGCCGCCAAAGCCATCAGACTGGCCAGCAGGCAGGTGACCGCCAACGGACCGGCGCCCGCCGGCCGCACTCCGTACAGAATCGCCGCCATCGGCTGGGAGGAGACCCAACCTAACGCCGCGCCGCCTGCCAGACCTGCGCCGATTGCCAGCACAACATCTCTTCCCAGCAGTTGGAGAATCGATCCGGCCCGGGCGCCCAGCGCCACTCGAACTGCGATCTCCCGCTTGCGGTGCCGGAACATCTGCGCGGTCAGGCTGAAGACGCCGAGGCCCGCCAACAGCAGTCCACCGCCGGCAAAGAGCAGGATTGCCGCGGCCCGAAATTCCGGCTGGCGAGTGGCGTTCCGAATGGCGCCGCGGGCTGAGGTGAACTCCCGGACCGGGAAGTGCCGCGCAATCTCCACTTCCGATAGCGGACCAGGTGATCGGACAAAGAAGTAGTCCTTCGCGTCCGGCGTACTGCGGCGAATGTAGACAACCGGTTCGACGCGCCAAGCCACCGTGTTGTAGAAGGCGGCTCCGGTATTCGATGCAACCCCGGTGACCAGTTGCCACGCTCCGCCGTTGACTCTTACGCGCTGACCGATGGCGGCTTCGATGCCGCCAAATAGCTTTTCCGCGGCGGCCTGGTTGAGAACCGCGCCGTCTCCCTCGCCGCCCGTCAGGAGTGGGATACGCAGCGTCGCGAAGAAACCCCCAGCAACAAACTTGTGGCTGAAGCGGAATGTACGATCCGGCGTCGAGACCTCGGCCAGTGGCCCGCCGCTCAGCAGCGGCATTGAACTGGCCGCTGCCGCGTCGATGCCTGGCGTTGCCTGGATTCGTCCCAACGGCGCATCGGTACGAAAGCTGTAGAGCCGTGCCGGATCAAAGCCGATCGGTCCCGAATGAAGCTGGACGAGCGTCCCGACCAGACTGGCGCCGGATTGCAAAATGGCGGCGGTCAACGCGATTTGAACGGTGAGTAGAAGGAACTGTGCGCGTGGCCGGCGGGGCACCCGCAGCCGGGACGCCCGCAGAGCGGGGAGGATTCCGGAGGCCAGCGTGGCGAGCAATCCGGCCACCGCTGTCACGGCCAGCGCTCTCCCATCCAGTTGAATGGGGTTCGGTGGCAGCGTGTCGAGCGGAGAGAAGCTCCGAAAGGCGGCGATCAGCAGGTAGGCGCCGGGCGTGCCCGCGATCGTCGCGAAGCCGGCGAGTACCGCAGTTTCCCGCAGTGTCTGCCGCAGCAAATGCCACCGCGTCGCCCCCAGGGCGTTGCGAATGGCGAACTCCCGCTGCCGTGCGAAGCCCTGGCCAATCAGCAGCGAGGAGACGTTGGCGCAGGCAAGCAATAGTAAAGCGGCGATCGCGGCGCCAAGTACCGTCAGCGTGCCGCGCACCGCCCGCGTTCCATCGCCCTGCAACGACGTGACAAGCAGCCGGTAGTCATTCACCTTCATCGTCTCCCACAGAGCGGTGAGCTCCGCCGTGGCCTGCGCGACACTGCCCCTCACCCGCACCACGGTTGCCATCGGCGCGACGTCTGGCCGGCCCGGTTCCATCACCGCATAGATGTCGACGGATTTTGGTAGATCCAGCATCCGGAAGTCGAAGCCCGCCGGCAACACCGCGGCCACGGGCCGGGGCTTACCATTCAACGTGACGATGCGCCCGGGATATCGTCCGGCGAATGCCGCCGAGACGTACACCGCGGGATAATCCGCTCGCGCCAAACCCGGCCAAAGAGCGGGGATAAAGCCGGGCGTCACGTCCAGCGCGCGGAACGTCTCGGTTCCAGTCGGCGTGGCCACATCATAGGCGCTCCACATAACGGCACCGGACGCTTCAATCGACGGGCTGTCCGGGCGAATCGCATCGACGAAGCGGCGAATCGTAAAGATACTTGGGTCGTTGGGCCGGTGAGGTTCCGCGCCGAAGGCGATTAACAGCCGCTCCGGCTCGGGGAGCGGAAGCGGTTTCCATAGCCACGCGTCGACGATGGCGAAAATGGCCGTAACCGGTGCCATTACCGCCGCCAGCGCGGCGATCGCGAGCACGGACGTGCTTCGCCTCCGCATCTACACCCGGTCGAAGTCCGGGCGCCAGTTCTGGATGGCTGCCTTGATCTGTTTGGGAGCCAGCTTTTCGTCGAGTGTCTTTTTGACGAGTTCGGCAAGCTCTCCGTCACTGGCAAACCGGATGGCCACACACTGCTTCACAGTTAGCTCCGACGTACGAGAGCGCAATTCGTTAGGAAGCAGCCTCTCCATGCGAAGTCTCTCCTCCAGGCGGATCAGACGGTCCTGCACTTTCAACGCGAAGCGGCGCGTGAGGAAGAGCCACACGAGAAGCGCGAAGCTGAGAAGAACAATCCAAAGCGTCATCGCATTCGGATAGTCGTAGGCGTGTTTAACAGTGAACCCGAAGGTCAGCAGCAGGACCGGCAGCAGGAAGTAGTGAAACGCCGGGTCGTATTTCGCGTGGTTGTTGAGGGATTGATCTTTCATCTGGCCTTCAGGCCAGTATACGGGCTACGGTTTCTGCCGCTCCTGGTGCTGCAATATCTCGGTCTCCTGTTTCAGCCGGAACGCTTCCTGCTCCATCCGGTTCTGTTCGAACGACTTTAGCTGATTCTGTTGATTCCCCAATTCCGCCTCCAGCCGACGCGCCTCCGCCTCCAGCCGGCGGTACTCCGGGTGGGTAGGTTGCAACTGCTGGCGCGCCCTCTCGGCGAGTTGGTCCGTCTCCTGGCGCAATCGATGGATATCCTGCTGCATCCGTTGGCGGTCCTCGTCCTGGAGTTGCCGCATGTGCTCCTCAATCTGGCGTTCAAATTGGATGCTCGCCTCGCGCAACTGCCTGGCCTGCTCGGCGGCGACTTTCGCGTTGTCGGCGCGGGCCTGCGGCTTAGGCCTTTCGCCGAATTCGAAGCTTACATTCTTTCCGATGCCCCGGAGATCCTTGTAGAACCACTTCTCGTATTTTTGGGGCGGATGCGCTTCGATCTCGTCGGGAGGCCCATGCACAATGTAGGTGCGCCCCTGCTCGGTTCGCCAGCCGTAACGTTCGTTGGCCCAGCGAATGCGGCGGTAGTGCTCTTCCTTGAACTCGTTTTCGCCGGTCGCAGGCGACGGATCGCGGCGCTTCCAGAATTGCTCGATAAAGCGCTCCTGTTCCTCGGTGTTTTTCAACCGTTCGAAGGCCGCCTTTTCGGCGGGTTCGATGATGTAGGCGACATCCTGTTCCAGCCACATTTTGTAGGGGCCGGCGGGTTGAGCGATCACCACAAGCGACAACACGGCGAACAACGAGACAAGGGGCGAAAACGGCATGGACGGCTCCTTCAGCCTAAGAATACGATGAATACGAGCCGCGAGTGGCGAGGACGTCGCGGCGGGAGTGAGCGCGGAGGCGCGGAGTTCCTCGAGCGTGAGCAGTGCGCCGGCAAAGGCTTCGCGTTCCGCGCCGGCTCGCAGCGCGAGATCGTCGCAAGCTTTCTCGCGTTCGGCGCGAATGATACCCGACAGCCACCAGACGCCCGGATGGTAGAACAGCAACGTTTCAAGGGCCCGCAACAGCAGGCCGAACGCGTAATCGTGGCGCCGCACGTGCGCCAGCTCGTGCAGGAGGATCGCTTCCAGTTGCTCGGGAGAAAGACCGGCAATGGTTGCGGCCGGCACCACCACGACGGGCCGCCAGAGGCCGGCGGTAAAAGGCGAATCGCACCGGCTCGCGAGACGGATCGCGGCCGTTGTGCCCATGCGTCGCTGGAGTTCGCCCCAAACCGGAAGGTCCCAGGGCGCGGCTTGGCGGACGCGCCGCCACAACAACACCCAGCCACCCAGCGTCTGGACGGAAAGGACGAGAACTCCTGTGATCCAAAAGGCCGCGAGCCACGCCGGCCAAACAGGCAGCACAAGGCTCCCCTGGGGCTGCTGCGCCCCAGTCCGGAAAAGGGGGGCGAATTGCGCGCCGAACGGAACCGAGGCGGCGATGAGCCCCGCGAAGCCGATCCAATAGCGCAAAGCGGGAGTGGCGTTTCGCGTGAGCGCCAGCAGGAGGGCCGCTCCCGCCAGCAGGAGAGACATGTCCAGGAAGGAGTAGGCGATCGCCCGGCCCAGGGTTTCAAGAAAGAGTGCCATGGCTAGTCCTTTTCGTAGGTCTGTAGCAATTCGCGGAGTTTGGCGAGTTCGCCCGCATTGGGTTTGCGGCGGGCCAAGGCTCGCTGCATAAGTTCGGCGGCCGAGCCCGCGAACACGCGGTCCAGCAGATCGACGGCGGCGTCGGACTGCAGGGCCTCCCGCGCGAACGCCGGTTTGTAGACGTGGGCCCGTTCGGAGGCGTCCCGCTTCACTAACCCCTTCACGGCCATGATCTGCATGAGTTTGAGCGTGGTGTTGTAGGTGGTGCCCGATGCGGCGGCGATGACGTCATGCACGCCGCGGACTGTGGCCGGCCCGCGCTCCCACAAGGCGTTCAGGATCGCCCATTCGGAAGCGGTGGGTTTGGAACGGCTCATGTGAAGAGTATGTACGAAGATCTTCGTGGTTGTCAACGAAGATCTTCGTACTGTGATACCTGTAAAAAACGGGGGCCGTCAGGTCCCCGTTTCGATTTCATGGTCGGGCCGGCGAGATTTGAACTCGCGACCTCTTGCACCCCAAGCAACTTTTATCAATCACTTGCAGACTCGGCTTGCTGAAAACACAAGACTTAGCGT
>VFZO01000314.1 GCA_016871155.1 Acidobacteriota bacterium
AATCGAACACGCCGCCGCCGCGGGCAGCAGGACCATTTGGCCCATCTTGGAGCGGAGCGCCGCCTCCGCGTCCGCCATCTTCTTCTTGTCGGCGGCCGTCTTGGCCTCGTGTTCAAAGCCTGTCAAACTCTCCATCGGAACCTCGAAAACAAGCGATCCCTTCAGGCCTTCCATGGCGATGTCCAATTTAGCCGCGCCATGTTCGTGAGCGCCGGCCGACCGCTTCTCCTGCTTTGGTTGCGCCGTAAGCACGTAGGCCGCGGCCAACATCAGAGCGTACGTTTTCATTGGTGTTCTCCTCGCTGGTTGGTGGGTAGTAGGCGTGCGGCGCCGCCGCACGCGGTCATTGCGGATGATGGGTCATTCGACTCGAAAGATGCTGACATCCCCATCACTGGTCGCGGCCGCGAGAAAGCGGTCATCCGGGGACCATTGCAGCTGCGTAATGGAAGCTCCGAGCCGCACAGAGAACAACAGGTCCTCGCCCTTCGCCGGCCGCCATAAACAGACTCGGCCATCCTTGCAACCGGACGCGAGCAGCGGCCCGCGATATTGAAAGGCCAGCGCGCTGGGCAACGTGTCGTGTCCGTCCAACTGCAGAGGTCTCGTGCCGGCCGGCCCTTTGCCGCCGCAATCCCACACCGTCACTACAGGACTTCCGCCCGTGGCCAGATAGCGGCTAGTGGAGTCCCAGGCAAGTTCTCTCACCTTGGCTGCGTAGCCGCTCATTTCCAGATCTTTGCCCGACTTCCGGTACCAGAAATGCACGCTGGCATCCTGGTTGCCGGTAGCCACATAGTTGCCGTCCGGGCTCCAGACGACACGGAGTATCGAGCCTTTCCATTCAAAGGTCTTTACGGGCTGCGACTCTCCCGCGCGGAAGATTGCTAGCTGCCCGTAGGCGGCGGTCGAGAAGAACCGCTCGTCCCTTTGCCAGGCGATGTCGCTAATCGTACTGGGATGCCGCGGGTACTCGGTTAGGAGTTCGCCGTCGCTATTCCACAATCGCAACGTGCGCGCCGCGGCTGTGGCGAGCCAGTCTTTGTGATACGCGAATGCTACCGCTTCAACCCAGCCTGCGCCGGCTTCCAACGCGTGGCGCAGTTCTCCCGTCTCCGGATCCCACAGACGAATCTTCCCGTCCTGGCCGCCTGTCGCCAGCACGCGACCGTCGAAGCGCCACGACAAGCAAGTCGTACCGGAGTTGTGACCGGGCAGCTGTGCGATCCGATGGCCCAATCGCCCATCGAATATTATCACCGGCCCCTCGGCCGACGCCGCCGAGAACCGCTTTCCGTCCAGCGACCACGCCGCTGCGATTGCGTGGCCGCCAACGTTTGATTCCCACAACGGCTCTACGGCGATCGGCGCCGCCTTGCCTAGGCCAAACATGCGCGGAAACCTTCCACTAGAAGTTCGCGGTTCAGATTCCGGCCGATAAAAATCAGCGAGTTGTGTCGCGATTCGTTGCCCCATGGCCGGTCGGGCCGTCCGTCAAAGAGCATGTGAACACCCTGGAATACGAAACGCGAATCTTCGCCTTGAATGCTCAACACGCCCTTCATGCGGAAGATGTCCTGGCCAAGACGCATCAGTATGTCGCGCAGCCACGAATTCAACTTCTTGGAGTCGAGGTCTCCGGGGATCGTAATGCCCACCGAGGTCACCGTTTCGTCGTGCTCGTGATCCGGTCGGTATACTTTGGAAACGGCGGCAACGATCTCTTCGCCCTTGCGCAACAACTTCGCCTCGAATTCGTCCGGGTGGTGCTCGGTAAACAGTGCGTAAGCGCCTGCAACGGCAATGTTGATTACGAACCGCATCTCTCCGCCGGGGAGTTTCAGTTGATGCAGCGTCGTTCCCGGTTCCATGACGCCGCCGGGCGCCAGCGGCTGCTCGTCGGAGGAAAACGCCAACACCGCGTCAAACTGCGCGCTCTCCAGTCCGCTGTAGCCGGCGCTCGCGACAGGAGTCAGCATTGCGTTCATCGCCGGATCCGGCCCGGTATTCATGACGAATTCGTAGCGTCCGGCGGCCAGGTTGTAGACCCCGCCCCATTCAAACGGGTACTCGGGCTCGAGGAACATCGGGTCTACCTCGAGCGCGCGTTCCAGGTTAAATCCGCCCAGATCGAGGACACGATCCAGGGCGATGTTCGCGTCGCGAGTCCGGTAGATCTTCGCCGCCGGATTCATCTGCCGGATGCGCGCTTCCAGTTTGTCGACCTCGGCCGGTTCGACCAGATCGATCTTGTTCAACAGCATGACATCGGCGAAGGCGATCTGCTCCTTGGCTTCATCGGAGTCATCGATATGTTGCCAGATGTGCTTGGTGTCGACCATCGTCACGATGCCGTCCAAGGCGAGGCGCTCCTTCATCTCGTCATCGACGAAGAAAGTCTGTGCCACCGGCGCTGGATCGGCAAGGCCCGTGGTTTCGATGAGAATGTGATCGAAGCGGTCCTTGCGCTTCATCAGATTGCCTAGAATTCGAATCAAGTCGCCCCGCACCGTGCAGCAGATGCAGCCGTTGTTCATCTCGAAGATCTCTTCTTCGGCATTGACAACCAGTTCGTTGTCGACGCCCACCTCCCCGAATTCGTTTTCGATCACGGCGACCCGCTTGCCGTGATTCTCGGTTAGGATGCGGTTGAGTAGTGTGGTCTTTCCCGAGCCGAGAAAGCCTGTCAGCACCGTGACAGGAACACGTGTTGTTGTGTCTGTAGACATTGTTCGTTAGACCTCCAAAGGAACTTCTAAGTCATGAAACCGTTCCATGCGGAAAGGTTCGAGTATGGCGGGGAGCGGCTGGACCGAATCCAGCACGCGGGAGGCATCCGCCCAGCCGGCGATTGCCTCATAGTGTTCGAACCGGTTCAGGCCGCCAAGCCAAACCGGGTTGTCACCAAATAGCAGCAACACCACGTTGCTGGCGTCGCACGGCCCCAGGCATCCGCTCACGGTTAGGTGGATCGACTTCGGCAGCGTGCGCTGCCGCCATTCGTTCTTGAGCCAATCGACCGGAACCTCTGGATGGCCTTTATCCGTGCGTCCGCAACAGCACCCCATGCAAACGACGACTTGCCCGAGCGTCTTGCGTGTCGTCACGTTTCTCAGCGGCATAGAATGGCGCCTTCCGCCACCGCAGGCGCGCGCAGTCCGCAGCCCGCGGTGTGCCGATCCCAATGCCGGAGAATTTCCGCCGACTCACCGTCGAAAGCCAGTCGGCCTTCACGCAGGACAACGGC
Source organism: Acidobacteriota bacterium (assembly GCA_016871155.1). GTDB lineage: Bacteria > Acidobacteriota > Terriglobia > Bryobacterales > Bryobacteraceae. Next base: position 3,248 of record VFZO01000314.1, read on the forward strand.
TCGCGTCGCCCAATGGTGGAGCAGCCACGTATCGTGTGTGGCGATGCAAACTGCCATTCCGCGATCCGTGCAAGCCGAAAGCGTTTCGAGCAACGCGTCTTCGCCCGGCGCGTCGAGCCCCGCCGTGGGCTCATCCAGCAGCAGGAGCGAGGGCCGGACCGTCAGCACTCCGGCCAGCGCAACCCGCTTTTTTTCCCCAGCGCTAAGCGCGTGAATCGGCCGGCTCGCCAAGTGTCCGCCGCCGAGTGTGTCCAGCGTTTCCATCGCCAGTTGACGGGCTTCGGCCTCAGGCAACCCGGACTCCACGGGCCCCATGGCCACGTCCTGCCATACCGTCGCGCCAAACAGTTGGTCACCCGCGTCCTGCAACACCGTGGAGACATGACTTCGCAGGCGCCGAAGTCCGGCCTTGGAGTAATCTACCGGCTCGCCGAACAGACGAAGCTCTCCCCCACACGGACGGAGTAGTCCGTTGCAAAGCGACAGAAGCGTTGATTTTCCCGCTCCATTCGCACCCAGCAGGACCACGCGTTCGCCGGCGCGAAGCGTAAACGCGACGCGCGAAAGGGTCGGCATGCCCGGCGCATATGAGTAGCTCAGATCGATTGCCGAAATCAAGTGCCATCTCCCGGCCCAACCAACGGCAACGCGCCATCAAAACCGCGAACGGCCAGTCCCGCTTCGGCGCGTTGGGCCTGTTGCAGAGCTCGAATCGCCAGCGCGCCGGAGAAGGATGCGTAGATGCCGGGCGCGGTGCGCCAGGATTGCCCCAGACCTCGGATACGCAACGCGTTTATCATCGCCAGACCAGACTGCCCGATTGCCACGGCTGCGCGAAAGCTCAACAGGAATAGCTCGCTGAGCGTGCGGAATCCACGGCGACGCGGCACGAGCGACATAACGTCGAGAATCGGCGTCGTTACCGTCAGCAGCAGCGTGGCCGACGCCGCGCCGAACACGCGCGCCAGCGCGGTCAACGCTACGGACATTCCATCCGAGCCGGAGGTAGCAATAACGGCGCCGCCAAATGCGGCGAACAAGAGTGGAGCTGCCAGAAGTTCGAGCCAAGTGTGGAGCGACACACGCGCGCCCTTACAGGCAAGCAGACCCGCCAACGTGCCGGACGCAATCGGCACGGCTGGGTGTGCCGGCGCGAGCGCGGCGATGAGCAGCGCCCCGGCGAGTGCGGCCTTCTGTCGAGCCGGTTTCTGCGACCAGCGGTTTCGGTAGGGCAGAAGGAGCAGCCCTGGTTCCAAGTGCATCTTTAGTTCCGCCCTCGTCTGGCCTTCATTCGCCAGACGCTTCCCGCCAACAATGCCGCACCAGCCGTTGCCTGACCGAAGAAGAGTAGGCGCTCGGTTGCGGGTGTCCATGCTGGGCCTTCCAACAACGCCCGGCCCGCCGGTTGGGCCAGTTCACCGACGCGATCGTCGGTGCCGGCCCACTCGGTTCCGGCTGGCGCAAGAGCCCAGAAGCTGAGTGGTAGCGCTACCGCCGCGACCAGCATCACAACGTTTCCTTTTTTCATCCGGCCACCTCACGCGGTGCTGTCAGTCCGCCGGGCGATTGGGTGTAGCTGTTGACCGTCGCAACGACGACGGCTGTAACGATTCCTTCGACGGCGCTAATCGGCACTTGCGTGATGGCGAACAATCCGGCAAACCTGGCAAACGCGCTCGACACGCCTCCCGCGGCATCTGGAAAGGCCAGGGCGAGTTCCGCCGATGTCGCCGCGTACACACAAAGCGATCCCACAAATCCGGCAAGGAATGCCCGCGCTCGGGACGGCGTGCTGCTTCCCGCAATCAGCCATGCCACCATTGGGCCGACTACGCCGAGCGAGAACAGATTTGCGCCCAGGCTCGTGACCCCACCGTGCGCCAGGATGAGCGCTTGAAACAGGAGAACAACGAAAGCCAATGCGGGCATGACCGCTGGGCCGATGAGAATTGCTCCCAGCGCCACGCCGGTCGCATGCGAGCAGCTACCCGCGAAGGAAGGCAACTTGAGCGCCGATAGCGCGAACAGAAATCCGGCCGCTGCCGCGAGCCGTAGCCGGGCCTCCGGTCCCGCCGCCATTTCGACCGACGCGCACCTTAGCGAGTACACAAAACAGGGCGCGCTGATGAGCGTCCACCCAGCTGCGTGCGTCCACGGCAAGAACCCTTCACTGATATGCAAAAATATCCCTCTTGACATAATGATAGGGACATCTCATTATGAAGTAAAGAAGAATTTCATCATGATGCGCCGCACCAAGCAGGGAGAAGCTATCAGCCGCGTCCTGGAGAATTGCCGGGCACCCTTGTCCGCCGTCGAGATCCTGGCTCGTGCCAAGGTGCTGGCGCCCGAGATGGGGGTGGCCACCGTCTACCGGCATCTGAACCGCTGGCTCCAGGAGGGTAAGCTGACTCCCGTCGAATTCGCGGGCGAAACATGCCGCTACGAAACTACCGGAAGAGCTCACCATCACCACTTCCTTTGCCGGGAATGCGGCGAAGTGTTCGAACTGCCCGGCTGCGTCGCCGGTCTTCACTCCATCGTGCCTGCTGGCTTTGTGCCTCGTCAGCACGAAATTACAATCTATGGCGCATGCCCACATTGCGCCAACCAGCCAGAAAACACCCATGCCGACTGAAACACAGAAACTGCCCGTCACCGTATTATCCGGTTTCCTGGGCGCAGGCAAAACGACCCTGCTTAATCACGTCCTCGGAAACCGGCAAGGAATGCGCGTCGCCGTGATCGTAAACGACATGAGCGAAGTCAACATCGATTCTCGGCTTGTCGCCGGCCAGGCCGGTTTGAACCGCGTCGATGAAAAACTCGTGGAGATGACGAACGGCTGCATCTGCTGCACGCTTCGCGAAGATCTGCTGGTAGAGGTCAACCGCCTTGCGGCCGAACGGCGCTTCGATTACCTGCTGATCGAATCGACTGGCATCTCGGAACCGATGCCGGTCGCCGCCACGTTTAGCTTCGTAGACGAAGAGGGCCGGTCGCTGTCCGACGTCGCGCGGTTGGACACCATGGTCACCGTTGTCGATGGCGAAAAATTCCTCGAAGACTACGAGTCCATCGAATCGCTGGGCGACCGATCGCTGGCGCTCAGTGAAGAAGACGAACGCAACATCGCCGATCTGCTAATCGACCAGCTTGAGTTCGCCAACGTCCTGGTGCTCAACAAGACCGACCGCATGAACGCGGACGAGATCCGCCGGTTGCGCGAGATTTTGTACCGCATGAATCCTGAGGCGCGGATTGTCGAATCGACGTTCGGCCGTGTAGACATAAAGCAGGTTCTCGATACCGGACTCTTCGACGAAGAGAAGGCCTCGACGTCCCCCGGCTGGCTCAAAGAACTGCGCGGCGAACACGTTCCCGAAACCGAGGAGTACGGAATTTCGAGCTTCGTCTACCGCGCCCGGCGGCCGTTCCATCCGGAGCGGTTCTGGCAGGTGCTCGATGAAGGCTGCCTCGGCGTGCTTCGCGCCAAGGGATTCGTGTGGATCGCCAGTAAACATAACGTGATCGGCGTCTACTCCCAAGCCGGCAACTGCGTGACCACCGAGCCCGAAAGATACTGGTTTGCAGCGCTGGACAAGTCGGAATGGCCTGAGGACGCTGAGTCGCTCCGAGCGATCGAAAAACTGTGGCAGGCGCCCTATGGCGACCGCATGCAAGAACTGGTTTTTATTGGCGCCGGGATGGATAGAGCAGCGATTGAAGCGTCGTTGGAGAGCTGCCTGCTAACCGATGCGGAGATGGCCTTGGGGCCGGATCAGTGGGCGCTGCTGCCGGATCCGTTCGGCGATTGGGAAGTGGTGGAAGAAGAGGAGGAAGTACTAGTATAGCGTTTCACCACAACATAACCTGACGGAAATGTTTCTGCTATGCTGAGGCATGGCCGGCAAGACCCGTCTTCCCAAGCTGGCGCTGAGCGCCGAACAATTGGTGGAGCTAAAGCATCTGAGTCAATCGCGAACGGCGCCGGTTCGAGAAGCGCAGCGAGCAGGGATTGTGTGCCGTTATTATGCGGGGGAA
>VFZO01000315.1 GCA_016871155.1 Acidobacteriota bacterium
CTGGCCCGCCCTCGGAAAGGGGATTCTGATCAAATCCGGCACGGGAGTGAGGCGTTGGTGTATACTGTGGGGGTCCGGGAGACCCAAAATGGAAATCCCGGCTCTAGGTTCAATACCCCAATTCTGTTATCTCCGACATATATCGGGGTTGCGAGTTCCGAAATCACGCGCGTATCCCCTTCGCGGTACGCAAGATTGCCGGGATCGACCGAAGTCTCGTCAAGATCTGGTGTGTCGGGGTCGCTCGCCAGTTGGGAGCCATGGCTCGCGCCTACTTGCGCGCTCGCTGAGTCTCGATTGTGCGCGAGTACGTCATCAATTACGAGTGGCTCTCTGCTGTAGTGGAACGACGTCCAAATGACCGAGCCGGGATATGCTCGGTCGGGCCGTTCAGTCCAACGCGCTCCCGAACCGACATCTTCTTCGCCTGTGAAGGATCGAGCCGTCGGTCCAAACGAACACTCTACGTAAAGGCCGGGGCCCGGAATCAGTGCGGATAACTCCTTGCTTCCGAGGCGCGCCCTCGCCCAGCCCGAATAGTATTTGTCGTTTAGAAACGCAAGATCCCCACGAACGGAACCCGTCTCATTTGCCGCGAACTGCAGCAACCGTTCCATTTGACGTCGGATTCCGGCGTTCCGATCCTCCCATACTTGGGGTCGAATAACGGCTCTCCGGGCGCAAACTTCGGCGTGCAAGAGGTTCAAGTGCTGAACCAGCGAAAGTGTTCGGCTATTCTGCGCTTGGGTTGTCGCGAAGTTTCCAGTGATGTTTTGACTGGGACTCGAATACCTGCAGACAACCGCTCGAACGCCTAGGGATTGTTCTAGCTGCGCGAGAAAGCCGGGTGCAGTGTTTCGGGGCTCCCGCTCATCGTCGTCTAGGATCGCAAAATGCGGACCCGAATTCGGAAACTCCGTCTTGAGATCCGAAAGCAAATTCAAGAGGTCTGGGTCGCGAAGTCCGTGCCCGATAAAAACCAACCGTTTGGTCAGAGCGATTATTCGAAGGCATTGCATCAGAGGTTGGAACCGCTGCACCGTTCGAAAGTCGTCCTCAGTCATGACGGCCCTTCCTAGGTCGGAGAGGTGCCCATGGAGTTTGATAATGCAGAACTCGTTGTTCGCAATTCGCTCGAGGATTGAGTTCGGCTCGGTGTAGGTAAGCGCATCTGCAATTGGGGGATCGTAGGCTCTCTCCATTAGGGGATCGTAGTTCGTTGTGATCAGTTGAGAGAACGGCAAACGAGCCACCGCACGATGAGCAAAGCCGGCAGGTTGACTAGTCGCGAAAGTTCGCTTCAGGTGCTCAGTGAACTGCCTTCCGCGCAGTCGCTTCAGGAGCGCCGCCGACAATGTCAAGTCTCCCCGTTGAAATACATCGATCAATTTCTTGACGTCGGGAATTTCTCCGTGTTCGCGCTGTGCTTCCTGGATTTGGTCGCGAATCAGACCTTCCCATGTCGGCAGCCCTACGGTCGCCCCTACGCCAGCCCCTACGAATGCAACAGCTCTCCCATTGGCAATTTCGCTGGCTATTTCCCTCCATATCGCTATCTGCGTGGAGTCGATGTTGGGCTGCACTAATTAAAGTGGCAAAGTCTATCGGTGTCCTTCGTCGAGAAACGTATCACTCTTTTGCCCCAAACTCCAGGGCTTGCCGCCCGTGCTGTTGGTGGCTGGTGAACCCAAACCTCCTCACTTCTTCTCGCTAAGCGACTTCAGCAGCACGGCCGCCAGTCCGTCCAGCGCGCCGCCGCCACCTCCCGCCACCAGGATGTTCGGGATGATCGGCATTCCGGATTTCGAGAGCGAGTCGATGGCGTTCACCACCGCTGTTGCGTTCGAACCGAACGCCTTCACCTACGCGTCGTAGGCTTCGGCTTTCGCCAGACCCACGGCCCGGACTTCGGCGCCCTTCGCCTTGCCGGTCTGCTCGATGAAGTAGGATTCGCCGTCCGCCTCCGCCTTGCGGGCGCTGGCATTGTTCGAGCGAATCGCCACGCCGACCTTGGACTTGGCCAGGTCCGCCTGCATGTCCGCCGTGCCGCGCGCTTGTTCGGTTTCGATTCGCTGCTGCTGCGCCTGTTTCTGCTGTTCGAACGTGGCAATCTCCTGCTTGGCGATCTCGCGCTGCGTCAGCACGGTCACCAGATCTTGAGGCAGGATCACGTCCTGAATGTACACGCCGCGGGTCTCCACCCAGTAGGCTTCCAACAGCTCGCGAATGCGGTCGAAGGCCGTGCGCTGCACCTGCTGCCGCGTTTCGATGAATCGCACCGCTGGCATCGATTGCAGCGTGTCGCGGAAATGGTTGCCCACCGCCGCCTGCAGGACTTCGTCGATCAGATTGTTGATCGTTCCCACGGTCGAAATCACGCGGGGTGCGCGATGATCCGGCACGTGAATCTGGACCTGCAAATCCATCTTGAACACGAAGCCTTCGGAGCTCTTGGCGACGATCGATTCGAGCTTGGAATCCAGCTTGTGCGCGGTCGAAACGCGCTCCGCCCAGTTCAGCGTCAGGATCGCCGTCGGGACGATCTCCGCCTTATAGCAATACGGATTCATCGGATACTTGCCAGTGCGCAGCGGCTCCTGCCAAATACCCCGGTGGCCCGGCCGCACGAGCGTGCCGAATTGAAACTCGGCGCCGGACGTATCGGCCGTCGGCAGTCCAGCGTAGGACTTGATGACTGCCACCTGTCCTTGCTCCACTACGAGCATCGGCACCTTCTCTACGCGAACCAGGAACGGGTTCAGATTGTATGCTCCGTACAGCAGCGGATCGTGCTGCAGGCCGATACGGCCGCCATGATTTAGGAACGCCTGGAAGTTCTGAAAACTCGCATGCAGGTAATTCTTGCTGGTGAACAGCCGTTCCACCACCTCGGCGTCGGTCAGCCCGCGGCTCTCCATTTCGGCTACGTCCTCGTATTGACCGATGCGGCCCGCGATGTCGCCGGAAGCGAGCGGATCGCCCTCAAAGGTGGTCACGATCCCGATGGTGTCGTTGCGGCCGGCCGGGTCGTGCTCAATGCGCACTACTTCCAGGTCGTCCAGGCGCAGGCCAAAGTTCTCCGGAGTCAGCTTGGGCTGGCCCGCAAGCTCTTCCGACACCGGGATGCCATAGACGTGGTCCCGCGTGATAACGAGAAATGCAACCGGATGCATGGGCAGCGTGGTGCCGGGAGGCAGCACGGGGCGCTGCACTCCCTTCTGGCCGCCGCCGTTCACGAATGCCTCAAGCGCCGTGAATTGGCCGAATTCTTCCTTGTAGTGCGCGGACTTGGCGCCATTGGCCAGGGGCTCGCCGATCTGGGCGATCACCACGCCGATATGGCCTGCCGGAATCTGAACCCAGGGATATTTCTCGACCGAGTTGAGAATGCAGAGTTTGAAGCGCATGCCGGGCATCAGCAGCTCGGCTTGATAGCCGGCCTCGCCGCGGAATGCGATGGGGTTGTCGCCGGTCAACCGCCGGGCGGAAAACCGGCGCGTAACAAGACCCACTTCGGTGGGTCCAATGCGGTGCAGGGAGGCCGCCAAAATGACGGCTCCAAGAGCGAAAAGTACAGCTAGGATTGTTAGGAACATAATGGTCACACAAGAAGCTACGAGGCCTTTCGTGGGCTGTTCCATGAATCGGACAAATACGGAACCGACGGCGCCGAATGCTTCGGTTATGGACGGCCCGGGCGGTCAACCTAATTAAGAGCGGCAAGGCTGACAGCGGCGGGAGAGCGCACGCCAGCTTCGCGAGACCGCGTGAATTCCCGAGGGAAGCCAGAGCGGCAGGCCCGAAACCAGCCCGGGCGAATAGCTGAGGGTCACAACAGACCCCGCAGCATGCAGAGCGCCGTTGCAGGCGACGATGAACCCGAGCGGATGTACAACTGCGGCGACCCCTCCGGCCGGGTTGCGAAGGGCCTCCCGAGAAGCACCGGCCGCTCGCGGAAGGAGTTGAGCCACACATCCGCTGGACCTTCAACCAGATCGTTTGGAGCGGTTTGTCCCGCGAAGAGTTTGGCCGCCCACAATGCCGGTGAAGGCATATCGGCCATCGGCAGAGGAAGTTGGAAGGCGCCTATGGCCTTCGGGCGGATCAGACAGGCATAGATTGTGCCCGCCGGTGTCTAATCATAAGAGATCAGACATGCTGCACGGTTTGAAGCTGCTCCTGCCCGCGCTCATCCCCTCGTGGCGTTTCTTTGACACGATCGCGCCGTCGCCCCGTATCGAGTATGCGTTGCTGCATGACCCGAATGCCGTCGCCGCGTGGCAGGAGTTTCGCCGCCGGCCCGCGCGCCTTTCGTTCGCCCAGATGCTGCTGCGCATGGTCTGGAACCCGCGCTGGAACGAATCACTCTATTTGGTGAGCTGCGCGGAACGGCTGATGGAGAACCCTTCCGCACACAGCGAGCTCGAAATTATTGAGCGGTTAAAGGCCGAAAACGCAGATGCGTCCGCGCCCTGGCTGCAATTCCGGTTGGTCTTCGTGAGCAGGCAAGGCGAGGGCACGCGCAAAGACATTACTTTCACTTCGCCCGTCTACCGCAGGGAGGCCGCATGAGTCTCGACTATGCCTTGCGTTGCACCGAGATGTTGCTCGCCTTCGCCTTGCTGCAGCAAAGCGCCGAGCATCTATACGTTCCGGGAGAGCGCCGCTTGTTCCTGCCGCGCACCGCCCTTAGCCTGCTGCTGTTGGCGGGAGTTGCCGCCCCATGGGTATGCCTCGCACTGCTTATCCACGCGCTGTTCATCCTCCAGCGATTTGATGGCCCCTATAACGGCGGCAGCGACCGCATGGGGTTGCTTATCCTGAGCTGCCTTTGTATGGGGCATTTCATGCCGTCGCTGCGGGCGCGTGAGGCAGCATTCGGCTATCTGGCGCTGCAGGTGCTGCTGTCGTATTTCATCGCTGGATGGGTGAAAATCAGCAACCCAGAATGGCGTACGGGCCGCGCCTCGCGTGACATATTGCTGTTCTCCGCCTATCCGGCGAGCGAGAGCCTTCGGGCGGGGGCAGGCTGGCCGCGCTCCGTGTGCGCCGCCTCTTGGGCGGTCATGCTGTTCGAACTGGGTTTACCCGTCGCGCTCGTGTCCTCGCAAGCGCTCGTCATCGGCCTTGCTCTCGCCGCGTCGTTTCACTTCGTCAATGCCTGCCTGTTCGGCCTAAACCGTTTCTTCTGGTTCTGGCTCGCCGCCTATCCTTCGCTATTGTGGCTGCAGCAGCGCCTGGGTGCAGCGCTATAGCCCGGGTATTTTTACTCCGGCGTGTCGCTTACCAGCGTTCTACCCCGTATTGGAGGCTTGTCCCAGAGACTGTTCCATGAACCGGACAAATACGGGAATGGGCGGCGCCGGGTGCTTCGGTTATGGACGGCCCGTGCGGTCAGCCTATTTAAGAGCGGCAAGACTGACAATCGCGTGTGCGGCTACGCCGGCCGTGATGCCGGTCCAGAATTGGCGGCGGGAGAGCGAACGCCAGCCTCGCGACACAGCGTGAATTCCCAGGGGAAGCCAAAGCAGTAGGCCCGAAATCAGCCCGGGCGAATAGCTGAGGGTCACAACGGAACCCGTGGCATGCAGAGCGCCATTGAAGGCGACGACGAACCCGAGCGCTGGAATCGCCCACTTGGCGGCCGCCCACCGGCTTGCGGCCCACGAGGAGAGGGCCATCACGAGCCACGCGATGGCATTCAGGATAATGAAATCCTTAAGCCCCAACTCAATACCTCGAAGCTTGGCAAGCCAGACGGGGAACGTCTCGCCGCAGAAGTACTCCTCGGCGAAGTGAACGATATAGGTCAGCGGGAAGAGCCAAAGGCGCGGTAGGATTCTCTCGCTGATTCCTGTGTTTCCGGTGGGCATGGGTTTGACAGCCGCAAGTCCAGTATCGGCGATACTGAAAGCTCCAGGTATGGATGACGCAAAGCGCCGGGTCGCCGGGAAGGTTCTCACCTATTTAGGGCTCTTCCTGACCGGAGCCGGGATGCTGGGCGGTCTGCAGCCACACTTGGACATCGCCCGCTCCGAGAAAGTGATGGCGCAGGTGACCGGGAATGACATCGCCTACCGGCAGCCGGGGCTCTTCGGATTCCGCTTGCAGCTCAAGTGGACAGCAGTGGAGGGCGAGCAGCGAACCAACATTACGACGCCTGTTCGCGCGGCCGATGAGACCGCGGCGCGCCGCACCTATCGCGGCCGTCATCTGGAAGTGGGCCAGACCTACGAGTTCTCGACGTCGCCCGGCGATCCGAACCGCCTGCAGCCGTTTCTTGCCTACAACTGGGACACGTTTGGCCGTTTTCTGTTGATTACCCTCGCCGGCTTTCTGGCGTTCGCGGCGGGCATGTCTCTCGCCCGCCGCGCGCCCGCGGTATCAGAATGAGAGCCGTAACGCGAACTGCACCAGCCGCGGATCGTTGTACTGGCCGCTAACCACGCCGAACTGTGGATTTCCGAGTTGCGTGCCCGGATAGCCGAACTGCACGCGGTTGAACAGGTTGAAGACCTCGATCCGGAACTGCAAACCGGCGCGCTCGGTAATCGCAGTGTTCTTGAAGATCGTGAAGTTGTAGTTCGCGATGCCGTGCGAGCGGACATCGGTGAGAGACCGGGCCAAGTTGCCGAACTGAAAGCTCGGCGTCGCGGTGAATGCTGCGGTATCGAACCACCGCGTCAGCCGGTCCTGCGCCGTTCCGGTCCGCTTGGCGCTGTTACCGGTGGAGTTGGGCCGCTGGCCGCCGCCCTGCGATTGCGAGGTGTTCACAGCCATGTTCATGCTCAACGGGTTGCCGCTCTGGAAGGTTGTGATGCCATTCACGCCCCAGCCGCCAACGAGCCGGTCCAAGCCTCCGTTGGCGCCGCTCATTAGCTTCTTGCCTTTGCCAAGTGGCAGATCGTAGATGAAGCTGATGACCGCCCGATGCGGCACATCGTAGAGCGTCACGGATTTCTCGGCTCGCAAATCGTGCCAGTTCTGCACGCCCATACCGCCGCCGGGCTCTAGCCACGCGGTCAATGTATCGGTGTCGCTGATCAACTTGGCCCACGTGTAGGAGCCAAGCACCGAGGCGCCCTGCGCGAACCGCTTCTCCACTTTCACTTGTGCCGAGTGGTACACCGAATTGCGATTCATCGGCGACAGAAGGTTAAACCGGGATTTCCATTTTGGGTCTCCCGGACCCCCACAGTATACACCAACGCCTCACTCCCGTGCCGGATTTGATCAGAATCCCCTTTCCGAGGGCGGGCCAGTGCCTGCGGATGGCTTCTTTCGACCA
>VFZO01000316.1 GCA_016871155.1 Acidobacteriota bacterium
CGTTCTGTTTCTCAGCGACAACGGCGGGCCGACCGCGGAGTTGAGCTCTTCCAACGAACCGCTTCGCGGCGGCAAAGGGCAACTGTTCGAAGGCGGCATCCGCATCCCGTTCGCGGCCCAGTGGCCGGGCCGCCTGCCGGCCGGCAAGGTTGAGAACAATCCGGTCTCATCGCTGGATATCCTGCCGACGGCGCTCCGCGCGGCCGGCCGCACCGTGCCTTCGGATCTGGACGGCATCGACCTGGGATCTTCGCGCGCGGATCGAACGCTATTTTGGCGCTACGGACCGAACCTCGCGCTGCGCAAAGGCAAGTGGAAGATCGTCAAGCAACGCACCGATTCCTTCGCGCTGTTCGATCTCGACGCCGATCCGGGCGAAACGCGCGACTTAGCCGCTGCGTTACCCGCCAGATTGGCCGATCTGCGGAACGAGTTGGACAGACTCAACAACCAGATGCGCGCGCCGCTGTGGTGACGACTCAAACGCCCTTTCGAGAGAGAACCGGTAGCACCTTGTGCGCGACGAACCGCGCGGCGGCTTCGGCGTCGAACGGTTCTTGTTCCAACACGTGCGCCGAGACTTCGACGACAATCGGCCCGCGATATTTCGCCTTGTCGAGGAGTGCAGCGTACTCGTTGTAGTTGATGCTGCCCGCGCCGGGCAAGACGAACCGGTGCGTCGGCGCGGCGCCAGTGGAATCCTTGACATGGATCATCGCGATGAAGGGCAGCGCCTCCCGAAGCGATTGCTCCAGCGTCATGCCTTGCAGTTGAAAATGGCTGAAGTCGTAGTTCAGCTTCAGGAACGGCGACCCCACCTGGCGGCAGAGTTCCGCCGCATCGGCAGGCGTATGCAACGCCGAGCCGATGTGCGCCTTAATGGCTACGGGCACCTTGTAACGTTCCGCCAGTTTGGCCCAGGGCCGAAGCCGTTCCAGAAACGAGGCGCGAAGCCCCTCCCACTCCGGCGGCTTGCCGCCGACGATCGTTTCGACCACCGGACGGCCGATCTCCTTCGCCAAACGTAGCGACTGCTCTAAACGCTCAAGCTGCGGTTCCGCGGCACCCGTCAGCCGCAAGTCCTCCATGACGCTCAGCACCGGCAACTTGTGGCGTTTCGTCAGGGCGCGGACCTCTCCGGGATCGTGGGGACCCGCCACTAATTCCACGCCGCTATAGCCGAGCTCCGCACATAGGGCGAAGCTCCGCGCCATCGGCCAGCCGGGGAACCCTTTGAAGCTGTAACCAAACGGACGCCGGCGCGCCGCCAGCGACAACAGCAGCCCCCTTCGGGTTACGAAACTCGATGCAGCCATATTCGGTTGATTGCGACCTCCGCTTTCGTAGCCCGCGCTTCCAGAACACAGGCGCCTTTCGATAGTTTGACCGTTCCGACCGAGGAAACCGCGAACACGTTTGGGCCGGCTGAAGGCTTCACGCGGGCCTCGACGCTGGCTCCGCCAATTCGAAGCGAGAGGGAGGCGCCGCCCGCCTCGGGGGCCAATGCGTAGGCCACGCGAACCTCGTACGCCGCGCCGCGGAGGACTTCGAGCTTCCACTTCGCGGCGCCCAGTTTTTCGACTGAATCCCAATCGTAGCCGAGAAACGTGTAGGCGGCGCCTTCGGAAACCGTAGCCCAACTGGCCTGAATTTCGACGGGATTCTCATCGTCGCGGCCCACCTCAATCGGTACCGGCTCAAACACTTTACCCTTGGTCACATCGGCGAACCAGGCTTCCAACTCGTTCCGCAGACCGGCGGCGATGGCCGGCTCCTTGCTCGCGATGTCGACCTTTTCGCCGGGATCGTTGTCCAGATCGAACAGTTGGCCGCGCACCCATTTGTACCGCTGCCCGCCGATGCCGAGAGCGTTGGACTTGAGCGAGGGCGCAACGCGGTCCCAAATGTGGAAGACGCGCCGGTCCGGATCCGCCGGCGCGTCGCTCCGCAAGTGTTTCACAAAACTGACACCGTCGATTTTTCGATCTCGCGGCAGTTCGGCTCCGGTCAATTCGCACAGCGTGGGAAAGATGTCCACGTGCGCGGCAATGGCGTCGACAACCCGCGGCCCGAAACCTTTGCCGCGGACGAACAACGGGGAGCGCACGCCGCCCTCAAACGCCGACGCTTTGAAACCGCGCAGGCCGGCCGTGAAGTGTTTGGACACGCCGCCGTTATCGCTCATGTACAGCACGATGGTGTTCTCGTCGACGGCCTCCAGCAGACGTCCGATGGCGGCGTCCATGTGGCTCACCATGCCGTACATGTGCGCGTCGGAGTACGAGAGTCCCTTCTTCAGGTACTTCTCCGCGTAGGTGTCCGGCGCGTAGAGCGGCGTATGGGGCGCGTTGAAGGCGACATAGCAAAACGACGGCTGGCCGTGATTCGCCAGGAGGTATGAGCGCGCGGAATCGGCGATGACGTCGGAGATGTGACCGCGCGCCTCCACGGGCGCGCCGTTCCAATTCAACTGGTCCGGATGGGTGTAGCGCTCCAGGTGCCCTTGCGAAAAGTGCAACGCGTCATCGAACCCGCGCCGCAAAGGATGGTACTTGGCGTAGCGGCCAAGATGCCACTTCCCAAAAAGCGCAGTCCGGTAGCCGGCCTTCTTCAGCACCTCGGCGATGGTCACCTCGCCCGAGTGCATCGTGTCGCCGCCGAACCGTGTGTTGTAGACGCCGGTTCGCAGATAATGCCGGCCAGTCATGAGCGAGGCGCGAGTGGGCGCACAGACCGGCGAGACGTAAAAACGGCGGAAGCGCACGCTTTCGGCGCCCAACTTGTCGAGCGCCGGCGTTTCGATCACGGGATTGCCGTGAATACCGAGATCCCAGTAGCCCTGATCGTCGGTGGCGATCAACAGGATGTTGGGCTTCGGCCGGAGCTGCGCCAAAGCGCCCAGCGCAAAGGCGCGCCGCGTGATCATTTCATCGATTCTCGCAGCATCCTCATCCATTCGCCGATGAAGTAGGGATTGTCGTGCCAGGTGCGGCCGGAGACCATGTTGCCGTCGCGCACGCAACGGTCGTTGACGAAGGTGCCGCCGCTGAACTCGACGTCCAGCTTGCACTTGGGAACTGTGGCCATCCGGCGGCCGCGGATAACATCGGCGGCAGCCACGATTTCCACGCCATGGCAAACGACGGCTACGGGTTTGTTGGTCTCGAAGAAGTGCCGCGTGATGCGGAGCAGGTCCTGGTTGTAGCGAAGGTACTCCGGGGCGCGCCCGCCGCTGATGAACAGGCCGGCGTACTCTTCGGGATTCACATCGCGATAGGCGATCTCGGTGGCCCAATGATAGCTGGGCGATTCCTTCGTCAGGTCCCAGCCCGGAGGAATCTCGTGCATCACCAGATGATAGATGCGCTTCTCCGGCCCGGCGACCACGGCGTCCCACCCCTCTTCCATCACGCGCCAGATCGGATACACCGTGTCCAGCGCTTCGGAGGCATCGCCAATCGGTATTAAGATTTTCGGTTTCATTGTAGTTTCGCTTTGGCCAGCGCCTGCCGCAGCGCGGCGCTTGGAACTTCAAATTCTGTCATGCCCTTGCCACCCTTGTACTCCACATCCTTGTATCCGGCGGGATGAGTATAGAAGGCGTCAACGGTCATTTTACGCGCCCAGTCGAAGAACTCCACTCCGGGCCCCTTCGCCGCCCTCCGGTCGCAAATGGAATCGAGCAGCCTGGTCTGACCGTCCGAAGGCAGCTTAGCGAAGGAGCCGCCGGACTTCGCGTTCAGCCATGCCAAACCCGCGCGAAACGTGCGCGCCAGCCGCGCGTTGTTGGCGCAAAGGCGCTCAATGTACTCCGCGGCGCCGGCGGCGGAGGCGGAAGGCGAAACGTCGTCAGCGGGCAGGATTAGATCGCACAACACCTGCAGCGTCTCGAACTCATGCAGCGAAAAAAACACGGTCCGGGGATGCGGCGCAGCGGCCTGGCCGGCATGTTGGTGCGTTTGCGCGGCCAGCGGGGCTGCCGTGATCTGGACGAGCGTTCGACGGGTGAATTTAGACATTGCCCTTCCTCATCTCCTCGGCGAGATACTCGCTCATCCGCCACGCCAAGGCGATGATGCTGAGGGTGGGGTTCTTGTCCGGGTTCGAGACAAAGGGCGCGGCATCGGCCACGAACAGATTCTTCACCTCGTGGGCTTGCTGGTATTTGTTGAGCGCGGAGGTGCGAGGATCGCTGCCCATCCGGATGGTTCCCACTTCGTGGATCACTTCGCCGCCGGTGGTAATCTCACCGGTGGAAATCGTCTCCGGCCGGCCACCCAGGCTGGTGATGATTTCGGTGAAGGTCTTCTTCATATGGGCGGCCTGTTTCAACTCGTGGTCCGACCATTGGAAGTGGAATCGAAGGACCGGAATGCCGAACTCATCGACGAGGTCCGGGTCGATCTCACAATAACTGTTCGCGTTCGGAATCATCTCGCCGCGGCCCGTGAAGCCGATGCTCGTGCCGTAGTTTTCGCGGATCTGCCGTTTCAACGCCTTCCCGTAGGATTGGTACCGGCTTGCCGTTCCGTGAAAGGTCCCAACATGAGGCTGGCCAAATCCGCCTCCCATTTCGACGTGGTAGCCGCGGGGAAAATCCAACTTCTGGCCGAACAACCACCACGGGATGTACATGTGCATCCCGCGAATTCCGTCGGTGTCGTGACGCGGCAAGCCCTCAAGAGCGGGAATCTGTCCGCGAACCGAAAGGCCGACGGTATCGGTGAGGTTCCTGCCGACTACGCCGCTGCCGTTGGCGAGATTACCGGAGTTCAGCAGCAGCCGCGCGGACTCGCAGGCGCTGGCGGCCAGCACAACGACTCTCGCTCGCACGCGGCGCTCCTCGCGCGTGGTCTTGTCGATGTAGATCACCGAGTCGACGCGCCCATTCTTCGCTTCAAGCGCCCGCACCATGGCGTTCGTCCGGAGCTCCAACCGTCCAGTCTTCAGGGCCGGAAATATCTGCACCTGGCTGGAGGAGTAGGCCGAAGCGGTGAGGCAGCCACGGCCGCAGTGACCGCAGTAGTGACAAGCGGCGCGGCCGTTCCATGCTTTGGTGATCATCGCCTTGCGCGCCGGAATCACCGGAATTCCCAGCGTCTTGCACGACTTTTGAATCAGCACCTCATGCACGCGGGGCGCGGGCGGCTTCATGAAGATGCCGTCCGGCGCCGTGCGTAAGCCCTCCCGAGTGCCGTGAACGCCGATGAACGCCTCCGCCTTGCCGTAGTAAGGCGCGATGTCGTCGTAGGAGACAGGCCAGTCGTCACCAAGACCGTCGGTGGATCGCGGCTTGAAATCGTAATCCGAGAACCGTAGCGAGATGCGGCCAAAATGGTTGGTGCGTCCGCCGACGATTCGGGAACGGAACCATTGGAACTTGTTCTTCGGCGCCACCGTATACGGCTCGCCGGGAATGTCCCAATAGCCGTTCGGCGCCTCGAAGAATCCGTACTTCATGCCTCCGAAATAGTAGCGTCCATCTTCGCCCGCGCCCCGGTGCGGCACCTGCCAGGGCATCAGATGCTCCTTGAAATCCTTCGCCGGATTCAACGGCCCTCCGGCTTCCAGCAACAGGACGTTCACGCCAAGCTTCGTCAGAGTATGGACCACAGTGCCGCCGCCGGCGCCCGAACCGATCACCACTACGTCGTAGACCTTCTCGCGGGACTGCATCAGAAAATCAACTTCAGCGCCAGCTGCAACTGACGGGGCGGATTCAACTGGGAAGTGATTTGGCCAAAAGCGGCCGCGCCGGCCGTCGTATTGGGCGCGGCGAATTGGACGCGATTGAAGGCGTTGAAGGACTCAAACCGGAACTGCGCGCGGAACCCTTCGCGAATTGGAAAATTCTTGAACAAAGAAAGATCGTAATTCGCCGTGCCATGCGTTCGGAAGCTGGGCGCGGTTCGCGAGCTGTTGCCAAGAGTGAAGGCGGGCGGCACGGCGAAGGCCGACGTGTCGAACCAGCGAAGCAGGCGGCTCTGCGCGGCGCCGGTGAGCTCGGTACCCGTCGAGATCCGATTCGGCCGGACGCCGCCCACCGAGCTCATGATCAGCGGAAAACCGCTCTGGAAACTGCCGATACCGTTGATCTGCCAACCACCCAGGAAGAAGCCCGCCACGCGCGGCAGTTTCCGGCCGAAGGGCAACTCATACATGCCGGAGATAACCAGGCGCTTCGAGACGTCCTGTGGATCCAGCGACCGCTCCAATCGCAGATTGTTGTGGTCCATGATGCCTGCCGAGGGGCCGGAGCCATCCTGGCCCGTATCGTTGATGTTTTTCGCTGCCGTGAACGCGCCCAGCAGCGTGAACCCTTTGGCGAACCGCTTCTCGACGCGCATTTGCAGCGAATGGTAGATGGAGTTTCCGATGGACGGATTCACAGCGGTGACCTGCGTATAGTGCGGCCACCGGCGCAGCAGTTGACCGCGCTGCACCGTGCGTTGGCTCAAGACGCTGGTGGGATCGGTGATCACGCCGAAGAAGGGATTATTCACCAACTGGTTGTTCACCGCGCCCTGCGCGACGACGTTCTGCGTCAGGTCGTTCAGATTGATGGCGCCAAACTGGGTCTTGGTCCCCTTGTTCGCGGCGTAGGTGACCTCCAGAATCAGGTTCTGGCCCACGCTCTGCTGCAAGGAGGCGTTCCAGTTCTGGAAGTACGGAGTCACCAGACTAATCACCGCGCTGCGGTGGGCCTGTCCGAGTTGAATCGTCGGCGTGAGGGCGTCGCGTCCGAGGGGCGGGTTCGTCCCGTTCGGAAACGGATTCGAGATGTGGAGGATCGGAGTGATGTTATCGAGAGA
Organism: Acidobacteriota bacterium; assembly: GCA_016871155.1. Classification (GTDB taxonomy): domain Bacteria; phylum Acidobacteriota; class Terriglobia; order Bryobacterales; family Bryobacteraceae. Next base: position 6,813 of record VFZO01000316.1, read on the forward strand.
CGTGACCATATTGGTAACGCCCGTGAAGCCGTCGGTGAAGCCTCCGCCCGGGCCTGAAGCGTCGGTCGGCGACAGGCCGAAAAACACGCCATACCCGGCGCGCAGCGTGGTTCGCTGCGTCAGTTGGTAAGCCAGGCCAACGCGCGGGCCAAAGTTGTTCTTATCGAGTTCGGCCAGGTCGCGCGGCAATCCGCCGGTGCCGGCGAACCTCATCGCTCCGGTCAGGTTTGGAAACTGCGGCACGCGGCCGGCAATGGGCGATGCGGCGGAAAAATCGAAGATGCTGAAGCGGTCGTAGCGTTCGGTGCGCGAGAAGTTCATGTCGTAACGGAGACCGGCGTTGACCGTCAGCTTGCGGGTGACCTTGTAATCCTCCTGCACGTAGAACGCGAGGTAGCTGGACTTCGACGCGATGGCCGGTTCGTTGGCGATGACGCCGCTGGGAATGCCCAGCA
>VFZO01000317.1 GCA_016871155.1 Acidobacteriota bacterium
GAGGACAGGCAAGGAGCTTTGGTACATCGAATACGGCGACGGCTTTTCGAACGTGCCGCGGCCGGTGTACGCGCACGGCCTCGTCTATATCTGTTCCGGCTTCTTCCAGCCGGTTCTGTTCGCCGTGCGGCCGGACGGCAAGGGCAACGTGACCAAGACCCACGTGGCATGGTCCCATCCGCGCGCGGTGCCGTTGACGCCGTCGCCGGTCGTGGCAGGAAATGAGCTGTACATGGTCAGCGACAACGGAATCGGCACATGCCTCGATGCGCGCAGCGGAAAACAGAACTGGCAGCAGCGCATCGGTGGCAACCACTCCGCTTCGCCGCTGGCCGCCGACGGGCGAATCTATTTCCTGAGCGAGGAAGGCGAGTCCGCCGTGATTGCGCCCGGCGCCGCCTACAAAGAGTTGGCCCGCAACTCGATCGGCGAGCGAACGCTGGCGTCGATATCGGTCTTCGGAAAAGCGCTCTATGTGCGCGGCGATCGGAACCTCTACCGGCTGGAATTATAATCAGCGGCCGGGAAACAGCCGTCCGCCCACCCATCGCTCGCGAGGCACTCTTGCCGAACCCGGATGCAGTTCGTACAAACCCGCCGCGTTGCGGGCCGCCAGCGGGTCGAGTTGATCAAGATAGTCATAGAATGTCAGATCGCCGAGGAAGGGCCGCTCTTCCGTTTGCTGGTAGGCCCCGAAGAGCGCCGGTGCAGACTGCGGGCCGGCTGCGAGGAGCGAAAGGATCGTCCGTTCGACCCGGTTGAATCCGTTCGCATCCGGATAGTGCTCAAGCAGGCGTTCAATCGCCGGACGGAGCGCGGGCAGCGGAGTCAGATCGTCCGGCAGCAAATCGTCGATGGTTCCGCTGGTAAAGTGCTGCCACGCCCGGGCTCCAAGTTCAAAGGCGGCCGGCGGGACCGGCCGCTTGGCGGCGGCGAAACCGGCCATTTGGTCGAGCTCCAGACGGCGTGGGATGTCGACGAAGAAGACCCAGTTCCGGCTCAAACCTTCGTTGTAGAAAAAGTCAAGGATTTGCAATAGCTGCAACTGATCGTAGAGATCGTCCTCGAACCATAACCAGACGGCGTCCCGCTGCACCAAGCGGCGCATGGCGCGATCGCGTTCCTCGAACTCCGGCTCTCCGCCGCCCAGGAAGGCGGCTCGCTCCGCGCTGAGCGCCTCCAGGGTCCGGCCTGCGCGGACAGGACCTTCGTGAAGAATGTCGCGCCAGACAATCAGACGCGGTTCACCGGTCCACTGGCGAATCATACCCGCCACGGAGTCGCCGTTGGTGATATGCACCATAGGCTAGCGTGCGGCTTCGAGCGCGAGTTTGTGCCGCTTCTCCCATGCCAGCCTGGCCTGATACTCAAACCACAACTTCGAAAACGCCGCCCAGTAGTAACCGCCCACAAAGAGCGAAAGGAAGGGCAAAGCGAGGAAGTTGTAGCTGTCGATGGCGTACCACATCATGGAAAGGAACCAGGTGCCTGCGGCGATCTCGACGAACGGCAGAACGCCGATGCGGCTCTTGTAGCGCTCGTTGCCAAGTTTCACTTTCTTGTCGCCAACAGCGTACTTCGGCGTGCGTGCGAACGCGGTCTGATAACCCACCAGCGCCTCCATCACCGCCTTGGCGTTGCTGAGCGTCAGCGCGACGCCCGCCGCCATCAGTGCGGGCAGGTACTTGATGGTGCGGCGCCAAGTGCCCGGGCGAAGCTCGCGCTGCGCGACCAGATAAAACGCGCTGATCGACCAGAAAGACGCGGCCATCAACGGCAGATCGACGAACACCATCTGCATCCAGCCCATGTAGAACCGGACGATCATGACGGGCAGCATGAGCGCGCTCATGATCAGCATCAGCGGATAGGCGATGTTCGGCGTGAGATGGCAGACCGCTTCGAGTTTCACGCGCCAGGGCTGATCCGATTTCAGGATCATGGGCAGCAGCTTCTTGGCGCATTGCGTCAGACCCTTCGACCAGCGGGTCTGCTGCACCTGGAAGCCGTGCATGTCGAACGGGAGTTCGGACGGGCACTCGACATCAGAAGCGTAGACAAACCGCCAGCCCTTGAGCTGCGCGCGGTAGGAGAGGTCAGAATCCTCGGTAAGCGTGTCATGCTGCCAGCCGCCCGCGTCCTGGATCATCTCTTTGCGGAGGATTCCGGCGGTGCCGTTGAAGTTGAAAAATAGCCCCGATCCCGCCCGGGCCACGTGCTCCAGCACGAAGTGGCCGTCGAGCAACATGGTCTGCACTTCGGTCAGCACATTGTAGTGCTGATTCAGATAGGTCCAGCGGGTCTGCACCACGCCGACCTTTGGGTCGGCGAAGTAGTGAATGGTCTTGCGCAGGAAATCGGCGGGCACGACGAAGTCCGCGTCGAAGACGGCGACGAACTCGCCGGTCGCGGTTCGCAGCCCCTCCTGCAGAGCGCCGGCCTTATAGCCGTGCCGGTTCGTGCGGTGAATGTACTCGATCGGGTGGCCCTGCGCGCGGTACTCGGCGACGAGGCGTTCGGTGAAGGGGTGGGTTTCGTCGGTGGAATCGTCGAGCACCTGTATCTGCAGCAGGTGCTTCGGGTAGTCCATCTTGACGATCTGCTCGACGAGGCGTTCCACCACGAACCGCTCGTTGTAAAGCGGCAGTTGGATGGTAACCGGCGGCAGTTCATCGAACTGGGCGGGAGGTGTCTTGGGCAGGTTCTTCCGGTTCTTGAAGTACCCGCGGATCATCTCGTAGCGGTGCATGCCGAAGAACGAAAGCACGACGAGAATGGCGAAATACGGCACCAACAGCGCATAATCGAACGGGGCCAGTTGATGAATTCCCGCAAAGGTGTCGTCGAAGAAGTTGCGCTTGAACTCGTCGAGGAACGAGTTGTCTCCAGTCACGAGAAGGGCGAAAAGTAGGGGCATGAACTCCGGAGAAAAATCCGCCTGTCTTACGGCCGGGGCCATCGGGGCCGGGCTCCTTGCCTTAGACTCGGAACACGTATCGACCGTTTCGGCGATCTGGCTGTTCCTGGGGGTCTCTTTAGTATATCTCGCCGGTTTGACGGCGATGGCGCACCTGGGCGGCACGATCCGGCCGGCGATCCTGATCGGAGCGGCCATACTGTTCCGGCTGACAGCGTTCTGGATGCCGCCTCATTTCACCGACGATCTTTACCGGTACCGATGGGAGGCGCGGACGGCGTTGGCAGGTGTCAATCCGTATTCGGTGAACGGGTACGATGCGCGCGTGGCCCACTTGCGGGACGAGTATTGGGAAAAGCTGGATGGGAAGGACTTCAAACCGGTGTATGGCCCGCTGCTCGAGACCGTTCAGGTGGCGGCCTACCGGGTCGGCGGCGGATCGTTGCGCGGCATGAAGGTAGGTGCCTGCCTGGCGGAGGCGATACTGGCCTGGTTGCTGTGGCGGCGGCTGACGGGCTGGCGATGGGCGTTGTGGGGTTGGTGCCCGTTGCCGGTGGTCGAGTTCTGGGGCATGGGCCATCACGACGCGTGGACGGTGTTGTTCGTGTTCGGTGCCTTGTTCGCCTGGGAGGGGCAGCGGTTTGTCCGGGCGATGACCCTGTTGGGTCTGGCGGCGGCGACGAAATACTGGCCGCTCTTGCTGCTCCCGTGGTTCGCGCGGCGGCGGCCGGCGGTTGCGCCGCTGGCCTTGTTGGTTCTTGGATTGTGCTGGTGGCCCTGGCACACCGACGTGTCGGAAAACCTGCGGTACATGGGCGGCTACATCGGAGGATGGCGGAACAACGACATTCTGTTCGGAGCGATCCTATGGATCGCGGGAGACTACGAGCCGGCGAAGTACGCAGGGATGCTGGCGATCGCCGCCTCGTCGTTAGCCGCCGCCGGCTGGGCACGAACGGGCGCGGCCGCGCTGGCAACGATCGGACTCACCATTCTTCTGGTATCCGCAAGCGTGCAGCCGTGGTATCTGACGTGGCTGCTGCCGCTGGCCGCCTTGACGCCGAGTTGGCCGCTTGCGTTGTGGGCGGCGCTGACCCCGATCCTCTACGCGGTACTGATCCGATGGCGCGCCGAGCACGTCTGGGAGGGAGTGTCGCCTTCGCGATGGGCGGTGTACCTTCCAGTCCTGGCGCTACAAGTGCTACAACTAAGAGATTCAATCAGTCTGAGATGGAGGAACCTGCGGGGTGGAAACCCACGTTAGATTAGCGGGTAAGCTGCTGTTTTGGAGCGTGATCGCGATGGCCGTGGTGGCGATCGTCGTGCTGATCGGCGCGGGCGGCTACAGCGGTCTTTACATGACCGACAATCCGTTCTACAAGCGGAAGGATTTGGCATCGATTCCGCTGGACCGGGTATTGGCGTCGATCTACATCACCTACTGCATCGTGATGGCCGCGCCCTTGGCGATCGCGGGCCGGGGAATCGAACTCCGCAGGCCGTGGGCGCGGACGTACTCATTGCTGGCGGCGGCTGTCAATATGCTGAACTTCCCCATCGGCACGGCCGTGGGGGCTTATACGGTCTGGGTTCTCCAAGACGAGGCAACCGAGTTCCTGTTCGACGACCGGGGGCCGGGCCGCTGATTGAGCGGCCGTTCGCTCCATCCTCTCGATGACCGGCTGGGACCCTCCGTCACTCTTTGAGTATTTGGGTATGTCGTTCAGGAGCTCGACCAGGCGGGCGCGGCTGCATGGGCGCGGGTTCGTTGCTCGAGGCGTTCAGCCGCCGCGCATCCTTCGATTCCGGCTGGCGGGATCGCGAGTGACATTGGCGTTTATCGGGAACTAAGCAGCGGAATACCCGTTTAGGCCAGAACCACCGGCGCTCTGGCCTACTCTGCAGGACGGGGAACAAACTGGCGGGAGTGTAAGGTTCTGCAAGGGTCCGGCCGATACCTTAATAGCCGCAAAGGGAAAGGATGTTGTGTTCGAAACGAATGGTGACCCTTCGCTCGCCCAGCCTATTTGAATCATGAGTTTACGTGACAAGATCCACGAACGGGCTGCGCCGCATGTTCCTCCCGGCGAAACCTTCGTGGTCTCCTTTCAGGCCGAGGAACCGCTGCTGAAAGTTGCGAGCATCCTTCTGCTTCCTTGGCCTCGCGTTGTCATTGTGACCGACAAGCGTGTCCACCTTTTCACCTCTTCCCCTTGGCGCGTGTGCGAACCCCGCCGTCTGCTCCGGAGTTTTCCGTTGAGCACTCTGACTCTTTCGAATCGCGTTTTGCTGAAATATGTGATTCGGCTCTCGGACGAAACGCTGTGGGTCAACTTCGCCTACCGGGACTTTCTGCGTGAGGCGCTAGCCTTCACCAAGCCCGCTACGGGAATGAGGTTGGAGCACGCCGATGAGTGATCCTGCAGGCGCGATGGGCGTGCTTTTCGCCTCTCTAGCGATCCCTGCCACGATCGGCTGGTTGCTACTGCGCGCCCGTTGGCGCGCGATCGTGAGTTGGCCCATGATCTCTACCCTTTTCTTCACCACACCCGCCATAACTCTCTTCGTCTGCCTTGGGCGATTCTTCGGGAGATCGAAGGCTGGAGTAGGTGTGACAGGCAAGCACTTCACCCTTGTGCGTGCTGGCGTATCGGGGACCAGCGAGAGAACTCAAGCCGGGGTGGCGCGCATTTGATCGACAAGATTCTCAGGTGGTGGCTGATCGTCTGGGGAATTCTCGGCTTTACCGCCGTCTTGGCCCCTGGGCTGGTTGCTGTCGGCGTCTTTTTCATTGTCCCGGGCTTGATTCTGTTGGCGGCTCCCACAATCTTTGGTTACTCGGCGGCGTTCGCTGCTGTCCGGTACTGTTTCAGGCTGCGAGGAAGCCCGGCAAAGGAGTGTATGGCCATTGGGTCAGCGCTCTTGCTGGGATGGGCGGCACCCCAGCCATGGCGTCGTTCCGAACTGCAGGAGTTTCGCAGCGCCAATCTGCCTGATGTGCTTCCTGCCTCGCCCGTGCTGCTGGCCGGCGATATCCGGCTGGACTTGCCTTGGCGGAGCTACCCAAAGATCGATCCAGACAAATGCCATGCACTGTGCGCGGCCGTGCTCGACACACCGGGTGTCCGAAGCGTGACGATTGCGTATCATGAAGGCGATCACGGCACCAAGGCCCGCCCCAATCCGGTTTCCTTTCGGCTACTGCCACGGAATACCGGCCTCTCCCGCGGGGCATCCCTGAGCAAACCGGAAGAGATTCTGGACCAAATGCCTGCCATGCCAAGCGAAGCTGGCAGTATCGACGATCAAGTGCGAGAACATCAAGCGCGAGAAGCGAAGCGTCAGCGGGATCGTCAATTAGTTGCCATCGGTTGGGGCCTCCGGCTGGCGGCACGTCAGAAGCTGATTCGGGAACAGGCCGAAGAGAGTCCGGACATGGTGGTCCGCATCACGGATGAGCACCACAAAGGCGGCAGCGCCCTTCGAGTCTCGCGGGTAGAAGTCCTGGATCGGCGGGGGAAGGCTCTGCTGAGGCGCTCGTTTGTCGCTGGCAACCCTCTCGCTGCTCCGCTCCGCTACACGGGTTCCGGTGGTTTGGATAATTTTCGCGTGCATCTTTCGCGCGAGCGCGTCTCGAGTGGTCCTGAATATCCGGAACTTCGACCGATAACGGAGTTGTTTCTCCACAGCTCGCTGGCGCGGCCAAAGCTGGATCCCGAGGCCGTTGGTATGGCGCTCGAGCGGCTGCGAAGCGCGGCAGAGAACCCCGCACACGGCACTGACAACGCCGATTTAGCGCTGGCCGAGGCCTGGATTCCTACTATCGATTGGTCAAAGCCGCTTTCCGCCAGCCAATTAACCGCCTTGGGCGCCGTCATCGCCGATGGCCGGATCCCATTGCCGAAGGAGTTGTTCTCCTACCCCGCCGGCGCGACCTCGATGGTCGCGCGCGAACTGCGCGGCCCGCTGGCTACCCGAATCTTGAATCCCGAAACAACTTCCGCTAGCAGAACCGATCTCGCGAAGCTGCTGGCACGAATGCCCCCCGGCACTTTCCAGACGCTATTGGCCGGCGAGGAGACGATCCTGCGCAGCCAGGAACTGCGCGAGCATGCTTACCCTCTGATCGCGCGATTGGCAGACCGCGGTGAAGCGGCCATTCCCGCCCTGTGCACGATCCTAAAAGAGGACACTGGGCGTCCCTGGTACAAGCTCAATGGCGTGGGAAGTAACGATCCCCCGGCAGAGCCGGGGGCCTTCGTTCGTGAGCCGCTCAAAGCGGCTGGTTGGGGTCGCTGGCGCGGCCCCGTGGTTTAGCACCACCTCAAAGGTGGCGCATCAGTAGTCCA
>VFZO01000318.1 GCA_016871155.1 Acidobacteriota bacterium
GGTTCTCGTCCACCAGTTCGTTTATGCGGTGTTCCAAGGATTCCCGCCGGCGGCGTTCCTCTTCGAGTTCGGCCTTGAAGGCGGGCTCCTTCTTGGCCGACTCGTGCGTGACGTACTCACGGATCGCGTCCTGAATCAGGCTGCGGATGTCGGGCGCCTTGGGCGTTTCCTGTTTCGTTGTATCTTCCATTCCAGTTCTCCTTAGCGTTGTTCGCGGGACATCCATTCATCGATCTCCCGTGCAATCGTGTCCTTCGTCTCCTGCCGTTCATCGCACAGAAACTTGAAGGCCAATTTCTTGAATATCTGCCGGCGCAGTGTGGGCGAATCCATCCCCAGCGCCAGCAACCGCTGCGCGTCTTCGATCTCAGAAGAAAAATCGCCGATGTCGAATTCGTCGAGGCCGGAAAGGCTGATCGACAAATCGTCCTGCCGGGCACCCTCGATCGACAGAAGCACCCGCCGCATGCTGTCCTTGACCAGATCGCCGAAGGCGCGCAGCACCTCCTGCGTGATTGCGAAGTCGCGCTGTTTGGCCAGGCCGGACACCGGCCGTCCGTCTCCGGTCACCGGGCCCGCCTGCGAGATCAGATAGCAGACGCGGTAGATCTCGTCCTTCATCCGGTCCAGGTTCGCCGCCGCGATCTGATAGACGTGGCCTTCCGGCTCCGTCCACCCGAACTTGTCGTTCGGCCCAAGTTGAATGTAGTAGCTCTCGCCGACAATCTTGTTCCACTCTTTTTCGGAATAAACGACCGGCATGGCGAATAGTCCCATCGTCAGCGCCCAGGCCAGCGCGTTCGATTTGTTGAAGTGCTCCAACTGCAACTGCGCCGATTTATTCATCAACCACATGCCGTCGCTGACCTTCAGTTCGAACAGAGGCACGCGGCGTTGGGACGCAAGCGCATGAACGCCCTGATCCACCAGTTCGATCGCACCACTGTCTTTCACGTCGCCGAACAGCCCGGCTTTCCCCACGCTCCGGTAAGTCCGGAACGTTTCGCGGTCGTAGTAGCGCCAGTAGGTTTCCACGGTGGGCTCCGGATCCTCAAGCCGCTGCCGCCGCATTTGCGACGTGCGCAGAACAACCCAGTCGAACTCGCCCCGGTCGTTTGTCGACCAGTTGATCAGCTCGTCGGCGGCGTAGGAAACCAAGTAGGCGCGCGTGGCGCCGCAGGCTTCCTCTTCGGCCCGCGTGAGCGGCCGGCCTTCCGGCCTAGGAAAGTCCGCGAGCGTGTAGCTGACTCCGCAGACGAGCGCCTCCTGAAACTGCCTCCGGAAGAAGTCGGTGAGCGACGTGCCTTTCAAATCGCAGTCCTCGACGAAGCTGTTAAAGAAGTGCCGGCCGTTCTCGTTGCCGCCTTCGATCGAGATCACCGGTTCGCGCCGGAACAGCGTGGCTGCGTACCAGTCTACGATCGAGCCGATATAGTTCTCGTAGAACGCCCGGTTCAACCGCTCCTGATAGACCTCCATCGGCTCGCGGCTGCGCCGGAGCAAATAGTTGGCCGCTTGGGCCTTGAACTGTGCACCGCCGGTGTACAGGTCCCGGTATTGCTTCCACAACGTTTTGCGCAACCGGTATTCGTGATGTTCGTTGCTAATTTCAATCACGGGATTCCTCCGCGTCCTTTCCTCGTTTGGGCCCCTCAAAAATAGAAGGCCGCCGGATTGCGCCGGCGGCCTTCTTCTCAAAGGAGGGAGCCACGTTTTGGTTAAATACTTAACAGGGGCAGATTCACCGGACCGACGGTCTGGTTGGGTTGCCGTTCCTGCCAGATCAAGTATCCAAGTGCATCCGAAAGATGCGTCCGCCTCAGGTCCTTGGTCTTGTCGATAATTAGACTTCCTTCCTGAAGCACCACCTGCTCCAGGTCCAGGATCAATTCCCTGCAGCGAGGCGCGATGAAGAGTCTCCGGTCGCCGTTCGCATTCTTGAGCATGCCGTTCACCATCTCCAGCCGGTCGCGCACCGCCGGATTTGACCTTGGAATCCGGTATTCCACGTCCTTCTTGCCTTTCGACCGGAAGAACCGTTCCACCACTTCGCGATCGCTGGTTCCCGTCGTCTGCATCCGGCTCGCGGATGCGTCTCCGTACACCAGGATTTCGTTCGCCTCGCCCCAGCGGCGATGGAACTCTTCACACGCTTCCTCCGTCGTGGCCCGGCGCAGGACGATCTCGTCCAGCACGTAGAACCCGTCGCGGTCCATCTGCGCGACGATCGAACACATTGGATCCACGTTGAAATCCAAAGCCCACAGAAGCGGCCGTCGCCAGTCGTACGTCTCCTCCCGCACGTTGTGCAGGCGGTCGAACTGCTTGTACGCCCGGCCCGCCGTCACGTTCAAGTACTGGCCCATCACCTCCTGCTCGTAGAAGCGATCGTCGTAACTCGCCTTCAGCCGCTCATAGAAGTCCGGAACCTGATCCAGCAGGTGCCGGTTCTCGTGCGGCTTGGCCAGCACCACTCCGTAGCCATCTATTTTCTCGCTGACAAACCGGCGGTAGACCCAATCGAACCCTTTCGGCGTCCACACAGCAAACCCGCAGAGCTCGGTCGCTTTCGGATCGCGCAGGCGCGCCTCCAATCGCAGCCAGGCGTCCGGCTGGCAGTACGTCAGCTCATCGATACCGAACCAGGCCAGATTCGTTCCGCGCAGCCGCTCGTAGTCGTCCAGCGAACGAAACAGGATCTTAGAACCCGCTTCCGTCAGCAACACGAAATTCTCGGCCTTGTTGAACTCATACGGAATGCCGCTGCGAATGAGAATCTCCAGCAGCGCCTGCTGTGTCGAGTCGCGCAACATAGGAAACGTCGGCGCTCCCAGCAATCCCGTCCGGCCCGCGTTGATGTACGCCAGCCGGATGGCTTCCTGACAAAGGGCCTGACTCTTTCCACTGCCCACCGGGCCTGAAAAGCCCTTGAACCGGGCTTTCAGGCTGTGAAACTTTTCTTGAGAAGGCAAAGCCGCGTACTCTATGAGCCGGGGTTTTCGTCCTTTGGAATTCGATCTACCCATCGCACTTCCACCTCCTTGATTTGTTCGTTCGACAGATCTTTGTACAACTGCAAAAGCCGCACCAGGTCCGCGATCGTCGCCTTGCCTTTTAGTTCGCCGGCTTCCAGGTGTCGCAGGAGAGCCTCGATCATGCCGCGCAACCGCGGCAGATCCAGCTCGATCCCTTCCAGGCCTTCGGCACCGTCCGCCAACACTAGTTCATCCAACGGAGGGGCCGGTTTCTTTACTGCCCGCTTCCGCGTCGTTGTTTTTCGTTCCACCCGAGTCCTCCCGTCGAGGATTCGGGCGCACCCGACCTCAACAACCCCACTCTAGCGGATGCGATCCTAGGGTTTTTGCGAGGTAGTTATGCATAGAGTTGAAAACAAACGAAATAAAAACTTCAAATTCCTGTGAACGCCGTTCTCGCGTATCACGTTTTTCTAAATATAGTATTATCAATGATTTAGTACCACTATTCGAATCTCGTTTCTGCCTCGGATTCCGTTCACGGCCGTTTTAAAAATATATTCGTTTATTTTTCATATATTTACGTAATTACCGGAACAGATGGGCGAATTCCGTTGCTAAGTTTGGAAATGAGAGTCGTGCCGCGTGGTTGAGCGCCGACGCTATCTTTAGGGTTGAAGAGAGCGGTTCGCCGCTGCTCCCGCACCGCACCACTCTCTTGACAGCACGGGCGCGCCATGGCCGGTGGGGCCCGGCGATGTGTGCGCCCGCGCCGTCAATCAAGCGGCGCGTTCCCCGGGAGAGGGGGCGCGCCGCGGTTTATGTGCGATAGCTGCCGTTGATCCGGATGTAGCCTTCGGTGAAGTCGCACGTGTAGAAGCGCGCTTTGCCCCTGCCGGATCCTCGAATGTGGAACCCCACGTGGGAATCGGGCGCGTTCAACCGCTCGGTCAACTCGGCTTCCGAAAAGTCCACGGCCAGTCCGCCTTTGCAAACCAGAAGACCTTGCATTTCAATGGACACGTTCTTCAATTCGAAATCGACGCCTGCGTTTCCGGCGGCCATCATTACGCGGCCCCAGTTCGGATCGCTTCCTGCGATAGCCGTCTTCACCAGGGGCGAATTGCCGATCTGCCGCGCGATGCGCATGGCGTCGGCATCGCTACGGGTGCCTGTCACGTCGATCGTCACCAGCTTTTTCGCGCCTTCGCCGTCGCGGGCGATCTGTTTGGCCAGATCCTCCAGAACCAGCGTCAGCGCCTTCTCGAAGTGGTCCAAGTCACGGCCCGCCAGCCTCACGCCGCTGGCGCCGTTGGCCAGCAGCAACAAGGTATCGTTGGTAGACGTATCGCCGTCGACGCTCATGGCGTTGAAACTCTTGGCGCTAGCGCGGCGCAGCATCGCGCGAGCGCCGGCCGGCGACAGAACCGCGTCGGTCATCACGAATCCCAGCGTCGTGGCCATCAACGGTTGAATCATTCCGGAGCCCTTCGTCATTCCGGCAATATGCACCGTACCGCTCTTGGCGCCGACAGAGGCATGCGCCTGCTTGGCCACCAGATCCGTGGTCATAATCGCGCTGACCACGTCGCCAAAACGCTCCGCGTCCAGCCCCGCCGCCAACGCGCCGGCCTTGCTCGTGATTTTGGAGGAATCCAACTCTACGCCGATTACGCCCGTCGAGCAGGGAAGCACGCGCGCGGCCGGAACGCCAAGCGCCTTCGCCACGGCCCGCGACGTTTCCAGCGCGACCTTCATTCCCGTCCGCGTAGCGCAGTTTGCGTTACCAGCGTTAATCAGAATCGCCGACGCGACTCCTTTCGTCGCAGCGAGGTTTTTCTTGCACAGAATTACCGGCGCGGCCATCGCCTTGTTTTGCGTGAAGACGCCTGCCGCGGTCGCGGGCACATCCGAGACGATCAGCGAAAGATCGTCTTTATTCGCCTTGCGAATGCCGGCATACAAGGCCGAGTACCGAAAGCCAAGAGGTAAAGTCACTTTTTATGTTCCCAGGAGTTCATTGTCCGACAATCGAGCTCCGTTCGCGAAACTCTCGCCGCTCGTGCGCTTGCGCCCATCCGGCTGCACTTCCAACAACTCCAACGTTGTGCCTTCGCCGCAGCCGGCCAGCAGCCGGCGTTTCTCCATACGCAGTTGCCCCGGCCGTAACCCGGCGTCTTCCGCGACCGACGCCGACAGTACCTTGAGCCCTGCGCCACGAAACGTTGTGTACGCGCCGGGCCACGGCTGAAAGCCCCGCAGGCGGTTGCGGGTCTCTGTGGCGTTTCGCGTCCATTCGATCCGCCCGTCCTCCTTTGTGAGGATGGGCGCCAACGTCGCCTCGGCGTCGTCTTGCGGGATAGGTTCTAGCGTGCCCGCTTCGATCCGCCGCAACGTTTCGATCAACAGTTCAGCGCCCATCGCGGCCAGCCGGACAGAAAGGCCCGCTGCATCCTCGTCGCCGCCGATCGGAGTCTCGGCCTTCAGCAGCATATCGCCGGTATCCAGGCCGGCATTGATCCGCATGGTCGTCACTCCTGTGACCGATTCTCCATTGGCCAATGCCCATTGAATCGGCGCCGCTCCGCGGTACTTTGGCAGCAGCGAGGCGTGGACGTTGACGATACCCTTCGGCGCCAGGTCGATGACCGCCTGCGGCAGAATCTGCCCGTAGCCGACCACCACCATCGCTGCGGCGCCCAGCGACGCCAACTCCGCGATCGCCTCCGGCCGCCGCACCCGCTCCGGTTGCGCCACCGTCAAGCCAAGCCGCACGGCGCACTCCTTCACAGGCGAAAAAGCTAGCTCCTGGCCGCGTCCGCGCGGGCGGTCCGGCTGCGTGTAGACGCGGCGCACGTCGTGGCCATGGGCCACCATCGCTTCTAGCGTAGGCACCGCGAATTGCGGCGTGCCCAGGAAGACTACTACCACTCACCCGCCTTCACGAGCTTGGAAATTTTCCGGCGGATCAGGTCCCGTTTCAGCGGCGAAAGATGCTTCAGGAACAGAACGCCGTGGAGGTGATCGATTTCATGCTGAAACGCGCGGGCCAGCAGTTCGTCGCCTTCCACCTCGAACGCATTGCCGTCCACGTCGAACGCCCTCACCCGCACCTTCATGGAACGGCGCACATCCTCGCGAAATCCCGGGATGCTCAGGCAGCCTTCTTCGCCCAACTGGTCGCCTTCCCGGGATACGATCTCCGGGTTCACCAGAACCAGCTTCGCTTCCGGACGTTCGCCGGCCGACACATCGATTACTGTCAAACGCTTGAGCACGCCGACTTGCGGAGCCGCCAGGCCCACGCCCTTGTTGGCGTACATTGTTTCAAACATATTGTCGGCAAGCTGTTTCAGCGCCGCACTGCCGAAATCCGCCACCGTTTCACAGGGAGTCTCCAGCACAGGATCTCCGTATTTACGTATCTCCAGCAACATCAGAATTCTCGAACCTGCTCCATGTACCCATCATAATTCCGGCGCGTTTCGACCAGCGAATCGCCGCCAAATTTCTCCAGGAACGCCTGCGCCAGGACGATCGCCACCATCGCTTCGCCAATCACGCCCGCTGCCGGCACCACGGCCACGTCGCTGCGTTCGTAGGCGGCTTTCTCCGGTTCGCGGGTGACGATGTCCACCGACTCCAACGGCCGCCGCAGCGTCGAGATGGGTTTCAGCAGTCCGCGCACCAGGATGTCCTGCCCGTTCGTTATGCCGCCTTCCAACCCGCCGGCCCGGTTCGCGCCGCGGTGGAACGCCCGGCTCTCGCGGTCATAGTGAATCGTGTCCTGCACTTTGGACCCGAATGCCGCCGCGCCTTCCGCCGCGAAGCCGATCTCAACGCCCTTGACGGCCTGCATGGAGACGATCGCCTGCGCCAACCGGCCGTCCAGACGCGTGTCCCATGTGATATGTGAGCCAAGCCCCACCGGCATTCCATGCGCCACGACTTCGAAAATGCCGCCCACCGTGTCGCCCGTTCGATACGCTTCGTCGACCACCGCCTTCATCCGCTGTTCGGTCTCGGCGTCCACGCAATTGAGCAGCACCTCGTCCTTCTTCGACAGCGCGACCAGTTCTTCCCACGCCGCCTGGCGTCCCAGATGTTCGTTCCCGACGGCGATGACGTGGCTCAATACCTCGATTCCAAACTGACGCAGAAACTCCTTGGCGATTGCGCCCACCGCTACGCGGGCGGTGGTTTCACGCGCGCTGGCGCGCTCCAGTATGTAGCGCGCGTCGTGATAGTTGTACTTGATCATGCCCGCCAGGTCGGCGTGGCCCGGCCTT
>VFZO01000319.1 GCA_016871155.1 Acidobacteriota bacterium
GCGAGAGGATTTTTCGTCTCGACCGTGGGCCGAGACGAAGCCGTCATCCGCAACTACATTCGCAGCCAAGAAGCCGAAGATACCAGATTGGACCAGTTGAAACTGGACTACTGATGCGCCACCTTTGAGGTGGTGCTAAACCACGGGGCCGCGCCAGCGACCCCAACCAGCCGCTTTGAGCGGCTCACGAACGAAGGCCCCCGGCTCTGCCGGGGGATCGTTACTCTTTCGGTGCCGGGTTCGCTGAAATCGAGATGAGCGAGCCTTCCCCGGAGGGCGCGCAAGACTGCGGCGGGCGCTCGCCAAAGAACGGGGAATTGCCCGGCGGCCGCGGCTAATCGCGGACCACGCGAAAGCCGACAAAGAAGTCTTTGAAATCGGGTGGATGGAAGTTGCGATAGGCGACGGTGAGGAACTCGGCTTCATTCGCCCACGAGCCGCCGCGAATCACCTTGAACATCTCCAGCTCCTCCTGCACCGGCCGTCCGTTGAAGTAGGGCACGTACCAATCGGAGGTCCACTGCCAGACATTGCCGGCCATACCGTGGAGGCCAAATCCGTTTGGCTCGCCGTACCCGGCCGGCTTGATTGTCTCCGCGCCGTTCCACTTGGCACCATACCAGGCCTTGGTTTTGTCGATGCCGTCACCCCAGGGATAGGTCTTGCCTTTCAGCCCGCCGCGCGCGGCCTGCTCCCACTCCTTCTCGGTTGGAAGTCTGAAGGTCTTGCCGGTTTTCCTGGAGAGCCAGTCCGCATACGCCAGCGCGTCTTTCCAGGAGACATTCACCACGGGATGACCGGCGATCTCATCCGGAAACGAGCCGTTTGTCCATAGCCGGTAGCTGCCGCCCACGGAGTTCTTCTCCGGCGCAGGGTGGCGCGTCTCATCAACGAACGCCTTGTACTGCGCGTTTGTCACAGGCGTCTTCCCGATCCAGAACCCTTCGACGCGCACCATCTCCGGCTCCTGCGCGAAGGCCGAGAGCAGAACGCTAAGCGAAAGCTTCAGCAACCGGTTTTCCTCCATTGACGATGGAGATGGGCCGGCCCTCCGGCGTGTGGTTCACGCGGTCCAGCTCTACGCCGAGCGAAGTGAAGAGCGTGGCGGAGAGGTCTTCCACGGTGATGGGCCGGTCCGTGACTTCGGCGGCGTGTTTGTCGGTCGCTCCGATGAGTTGTCCGCCCTTGATGCCGCCGCCGGCCAAGGCCACGCTGAAGGCTTTCGGCCAATGATCGCGGCCCGCCTCCTTATTGATCTCCGGCGTGCGGCCGAATTCGCCGATCTGGACGACCAGAGTGTTCTCGAGCAAGCCGCGCTGCGCCAGGTCCTCGATCAACATGCCAAAGCCCTGGTCGAGCGGCGGCATCAGCATGGTCTTCGACTGTTCGAAGTGCTTGGCGTGGGTGTCCCAGCCGCCCATCCAAACGCTCACGGCCTTTACGCCGTTCTCGACGAGCCTGCGGGCCATCAACAGGCCTTGTCCGATCTGGGTGCGGCCGTAGGCGTCTCGAAGTTTATCGGGCTCCTGGTGAATGTCGAAGGCCTTCACCACTTTTTCCGAGTAGACCATGTTGTAAGCCTGCGTGACGGCGGGATCGTAGGAGCGGAGTTTGGCTTCGTTGTCGACGGCGCGCCACGAGGCGTTGAGTTCGTTCAGAATCTCGCGACGCCGTCCGATTCTGTCGAGAGAGACGCCGAGCGGCGGGAGCAGATCCCGGACGCGGTAGTTTTTTTCGTTCGGATCGCCGGCGAGGAATGGATCGTAGTTGGGGCCCAGGAACCCGCCGCCCCAGCCGCGCTCGACGGGTTTCAATACGCCGACGTAGGGCGGCAACTCGCTCTTAAACTGTTTCTCTTTGACGTAGACGGAACCGAAGGAAGCGAAGTCCATGTTGGGAACCGGCAGCACGCCGGTCTGCAGGTAGCGGGAGGAGCGTTCGTGCGATCCGAGGTCGAACGAGGTGACCGAGCGGAGCACGGCGATCTTATCCATCACCGACGCCGTTTTCGGCATCAGTTCGCAGACCTGGATGCCGGAGACGTTGGTGGGGATCGGCTTGAACTCGCCGCGGATTTCCGAGGGCGCGTCCGGCTTCATATCGTAGGTGTCCAACTGCGACGGGCCGCCGGCCAGCCAGACGAAGATCAGCGACCGGTCTTTTCGTTGCGTCTGCGCGCGGAGCAACGCGGGCAGCGTCAGCGCGCCGAGCCCGCACATGCCAATTTCCAGAAAGTCGCGGCGTGTGGAGTGCATAGGTCCTCAGTGATTGAACACAAACTCGCGGGCGTTGATCATGGCCCACAATATGTCTTCCCAGATCTCCTTGCGGTTGCCGGCCTGGCTCACCCGCGTCAGCAGGCGATCCTTTTCCTTGGGTGTCGGGAAGCGAGAGACGGTGGAGAGAAAGAGCTCGTCCAAGATTGCGCTATCGTTCTTGCCGGCGGCCAGCCAACGGGCCAGCCGGCTATCCGCACTGGCCAGCTTCGCCTGCACCTCCGGACTGTTGATGATATGCAGCGCCTGCGGCACGGTGACGTTCTCCTCGCGATCGCAGATGACGAGGCGATTCGACCGCTCGAACACATCGAGGAAATAGGCGTTGTAGCGATTGTCCGGGAGTTGGGTGGCGCGGCGCGCCTCCGGCCAGGCGTTGAACGAGTTTTCCAAGTTCGTCACCTGCGCAATGGCGTCCATGTAGACTTCGGCCGCCATCCGTTTGGGATACGAGCGGGCGTAATACTTGGAGTCGAGCTCGTTGGCCGCATTGGCCTCCGACGAGTGCTGATAGGTCTTCGACGCAGCGATGAAGCGGATCAAATGTTTGGTGTCGAAACCGTGGCTGGAAAGCTCCTGCGCGAGCAAGTCGAGCAGCGCCGGATGCGTGGCCGGGTTGGTGTCGCGGAAGTCGTCCACCGGATTGACGATGCCCCGGCCCATCATCTGGCGCCACACGATATTGGCCATCGCTTTGGCGAAGTAGGGATTCTCCTTGGTGGTCAGCCATTTTGCGAATGGCACACGGCGGTCTTCGCCGGGCGGCACATCGATAATGCCGCCGCCCAGGTAACGGGGCTCGGCGGCCCGCTTGGTCGCGGGGTTGATGACGGCGCGGGCGGGCTCAACGCGGAGATCGAACTCCTGCGCGTTCTTCGTGTGAAGCTCGACCACCTGCGAGAACACGGCGGCGAGCGAATAAAAGTCGTTCTGCGACCACTTCTCGAACGGATGATTGTGGCACTGCGCGCAGCCGATGCGGACGCCCATGAACACTTGACCCGCTTGAATGGCCGTCTCCACCGGAGTGGAGATCTTGTCGTAGTTGCCCCAGAAATTCGCCGCACCGGAGGTAAAGTTGGGACCCTTCGCCGTTAATAGCATGCGGGCGAACTCGTCGAGCGGGCGGTTGAGAAGGAACTGCTCCTTCATCCAGCGGTAGTAGGAGCGGACGCCGCCCACGCGATGGAAGCGGATATCGCTGCGAAGGCGGTCCGCCCAGAGCAGCGTTTGCAGGTCCGCGTATTCGGGCTTTTCGAGCAACTGGTCCACGAGCATCGCTCGCTTGTCCGGCGCGGTGGAGGCGAGGAATTGACGAGCGTCGGCGGCGGATGGAAGGGTGCCGGTGATGTCGAGATACGCCCGGCGAAGGAACTCCGAATCGGTGGATTCCCTGGAGGGCGTTACGTTCAGTTGCGCCAGCTTGGCGTAGATTTCCCGGTCGATTGGATGTGTGCCCGGGACGGCCGGCGGGGCCGGCGGCAGCAGCGTTGCGCCGAGGACCGGCGCGGCAAACTTGCCGGCGTAACGAACGAGGATGGCGGCGTCTCCTGTGCCTCCCGCCGCCGCGGCAACGCCCTTGGAGGAAACCTGAATCACACCGTCGTCGTTCGACGAGAACAGCGAGAGACCGGTGACGTCCTCGCGCTTGCCATCGGAAAACACGGCGTCGACGCGCAGTTGGACCTTTTCGTCTTTCGACTTCAGAACTCGATAGCCCGGTGAAACTTCGATGCGTGAAATTACGGGACCATCTTTGTCGCCGTACGGCGCGCCGGCTTCGATCCAGGCACGCAGCGTGGCGAAATGCTGCGAATCCGTTTTGAAGCGCGGGCCTCCACCGTGGGCGACCTGCATCGTTGGCTTTCGCAACAACAGGCTTTCGAGCGGGCGGGCCACGTCGATGCGGCCTTTGCGAAGAGTCTGGTAGTCCTGCTCCGGATCGGCGCCATAGAGCGAGAGCTTGAAGCCTTTTTTGCCGACAGGCGAGCCGTGGCAGGCGCTTTGGTTGCAGCCGCCGAAGGTGAGGATCGGCGTGATGTGCGTGGGAAAACTCCGGCGCTGTGCCGGCAGCGCGGCCGCGAGCAACAAGAGTCCGAGAGTCTTTTTCATGGAGACCACTCGGGGTCATTATATATTTTGCCGGCGCTCGAGGCCAGCGTCCGGGCTGGAATCGGGGAAGACAGGAAATTCGGTGCGGATTCGCTTTGTTTGCCTGACCGGTTGTCCGGCGGTTGCGAGGGCGCGGTCCATCATTTCGATGACCTGTTGGGACCCTCCGTCACTTTTTGAATATTTGCGTATGTCGTTGAGGAGTTTGACTAAGCGGGCGATATCGCGGGTGTGTGCGCGGGCTCGGCGCTCGAGTCTTTCGGCCGCCGCACAGCCTTCGGTCTCGACGCGGATGTAGGCTTCCTCCGGTGTCTGGTCCGTTGGGCAGTTTCTCAGGAATTCCTGCATTTGGTTTGCGGTGACCTGTTGGGCGGCTCGGCTGAGACGGCGGGCGGCCCATTGGTGGTTGACCATTTCGTCGACGATGCCGTACTCGAAGGCGTTGCCTGGGTGGAACTGGTCGACGATGGTGGCCCAGAGCAGCTCGTAGGCTTTCGGATCCTCGTGCGGGAGGACGGTGGCTTTGGCGGCGTAGGCAGCGTGCTTCAAGTTCACCTTGGCGCACTTCTCCTTGCCTTCTTCCGTTTTGGGGCCTCTCGACTTGGCGCCGTTGATTCTGGCTTGCTCGGACCTTGTCAGCTTTTGCATTGTATTGTCTCCTTAGAAACTGAAAAGCCCCCGGTTTTTGGCCAGGGGCTTTGGGTGGGCGCATTGCGCTCCACAAGACCATTGTAGAGGAGCGTCAAGAATTTTCGGGGTTTTTTGGAGGCCGCGAGTGGCTGGAAGCCGTTGGATCGATTGAGGATAACTTTTTTTCGAAGTTTGGTGAATGGGGTTTGGGGGAGGGTGGGTTTGCGCTGGGAGGGTACGGGAGCGGGAGGCGGTTTGTCAGGTTCTATCGCCACTCGCCAACCGATCTGGCGCGGTCCGAGACGTTTTCGCGGGATCCTGTGAGTGGGCGAAAGGGTTGTCTTTTGGTCAAAGCCGCCGACAGTTTTGAGACAAGGAATCGGGATGTCCAGACGTCCTCCACGCTACGCTCTTGCCCACTTCCCGAAACTTTCCCTTTGTGGGACATGATGGGGTCACTTCAAGAAACGGAAATTTACGTACGCTAAGGCCGTCGAACGGTCTGTAAGCCGCTGAAATCGGGCAACCGGGTCGCCGACAACCCCGGTCTGGTCGAACGAAAGGCGATGCTGTTCTGAAAACCTGAACAGGGGTGGGTATTTGGGACAGAGACTCAGAGACGAGTTCCGAGACACATTTGGAGTCGAAGAACGGGTCGGTCCGAGTTCGCCGAAGGTGTCCTAAAAACCTTCGTTTTCGCTACACACCTCAACGATGGCTGCCTACCGATGGTCCTTGAGCGTGCGAGGTACCAGTCTCGGGGTGAGCATGGCGTTACTCAGGTTCTATCCGTTATGACGTGGGCCTTCTATGACATGACATGCGCAGGTTGGCGGATCGCACTCCGCTGGGCGCGACGATGGCCATTCACCATGGCGTACATCGGGCCGAAGGTGAGAAACCAAAGGTGAGAAACCAAACCGGCGGCCTTCCACCGAATCGCGGGTGCCCTAACGCTTGGGAACCACGAGTTCGGCGACCCACCCTATTGGTGAAGGTGTTGACGCTCCCAACGAAGCGGCGGGTGGCGTGACCGCGAAGGCAACGCTCCCGTCACGGCGCGTCAGATAGCGGCGTCTGGCTTCGGGCCCATCCATAGGGATGAGTTCGCCAAGGTCCAGCCCGACGCTCTTGAAAAACTCTCGTTCCCGTCCGTCGGGAAATCCAAAGATCCACGGTTCGCCCCAATCAACGTATTTTCTTTGGGCTGCAAGAGTGGGCCGAAGGACCTCGGGAACCTTTTCCGGGGAGGCGAGGCTCGCTTTCACCCACTCAATGAACGATTCCTGTTTGGCGTCGAGCACGAGGGCGCTCCCGGGAGCCGATTCCGTTGCAACAAAGTTGAGCGTGCCGCGGACAGCCTCTTCCGGGATGTACATCGTCACGCCTTCCCAGATGAAGAAGGTGACTCGATCTGGCCGGTACCCTGCTTTCCTGAGCACGGCGCTGAGTTTCTGCCGCGTGAAATCGATCGGGGCGTACACGACGTTCGGAGGCAAGCCCCCGAGGATCTCCTGTACGCGCATCTTTTTGTACTCCTGTGTCGGCCCGAAGTCGACTTCGAAGACCTTCACTGTTTTCAGGAGTTTCCTCAGACGGTAAGCGCGGCTATCAAATCCAGCGCCAAGAATCACCACCTGAGTCGTTACTCCTCTCAGTGCGTGTTGCAGTCGTTCGTCGATGTATCGCGTGCGGATCAGGTGTTGGCCAACAGCAGCGGACTGAACCTTTTGCCCCTCCCGATAATCCATGTCGAGGGCTTGGAGAGCTGGATCTCCTGCGACGATTTCGCGTTCCGCCGGACCTAGGAATTGCTCGGCTAGCCAGTCCGGATCACGTACACTGGGGTCGTAGTCACGCGCCGCGAGCGCCCGCATTGCCGCCGAGGTGATGGATGTTCTGGATGGTTTTCCGACCTCAACCGCCTCTGCCTGACTGATCAGCAACCCAGCGAACGATACAGCACCAATGTGAAGCTTTCGCATAGAACTTCCTTCCTTGCATACCCGAGACGGCCCACGCGCGATCTGAAGCGGCTACTTCGGCGGCTGACGATAGGCCGCGCATGCCTCGGCGTCGTGACACTCGAGCATAACGAACATCTCCGAACGGATTCTCCAGCCTGCGGGAGTCTGCCGCCACATCGCGAGATAAGTGCCGCCGAAAGCACGCTTGCCGTTGGGGCGCGTGCCAATCCAATGTCCGTGTTCGGCCGCAAGCGG
>VFZO01000320.1 GCA_016871155.1 Acidobacteriota bacterium
TCCCGACTCCCATCGTCGCGCCTGGATGACTTCGGCCCTGTTTGCCTTGGACCAGCAGTGGACCCCAAAGCTTGCCTACCGGGTGGCCTATCACCTGGTCGATACGCGGCGGGCTGTCCCAAATGGTCCCGGTGGCACCGGATTCCAGCCTCGATTCTGGGAGACCTCATATTTCAACGGCCGCATCGACACTGCGCAAGGCCGCGTCAGCTATTCGACAAGCCGCCAGATCGTTACCGCCGGCGGCGAGTGGGAACGGGAGGCGTTCGACAACGGCGGCACGTCGCGAGCGGCGACCGGCGACACCAGCTACCGGGCGCGGACGACGCAACGATCGGCCAGCATCTTCGCCGAGGATCAAATCCGGCTTCTCGGTTCGAAACTCCAGATCACACTCTCCGGCCGGTTTCAGAACTTCGATCTGCGCCGCCCAGTGCTCACCGGGTCCATTCCGGGCTATCTGTCTACACCGGTCCCTTCGCCGCCCAACGCCTGGACCGGAGACGCTTCGGCCAGCTACCGCGTAGCGGCCAACACAAAGCTGCGCGGCCACGCCGGCAACTCCTACCGGGCGCCGTCGCTGTATGAGCGCTACGGTACCGGCTTCTTCGGCGGTGCGTTCACGCCCTACGGCGACCCCCGCCTATCGTCGGAGCGCTCAATCGGCGGCGATTTCGGCATCGACCAGTACTTTGGATCGCGCCGGGCGCGCCTCTCGGCCACATACTTTTACACCGAGCTCCGCTCCGTCATCGGCTTCGATTTCTCGGGAATCGTCAATCGCGTCTCCGATCCATTCGGCCGCAGCTCGGGCTACTTCAGCACCAACGGCGGCCTGGCCCGCGGCGTGGAGATCGAAGGCGAGTCCGCACTGTGGACGGGCATGTTGCTACGCGCGTCCTACACCCATACAAGAACTCTGGAGCGCCGCGCCATTGCGGCCGGCACACGGGTAACGCCTCGCATCCTGCCCAACATGACCACAATCACGGCCACGCAGACGCTCCGCCGTGCATCCTTCACAGCGACATTCCTGGGAGCAGGTGAATACACGGGCGTCATCTTCGGCCGCGCCATCATCTGGGAAGGCCCAAGAAGGCTTGACACCTCGGCGAGTGTACGAATCGCAAACAGCGAAAAGCTCCGCCCAGAGCTCTTCGTTCGCGTGGAAAACGTCCTCAATCAACGCTACTACGAAGACGGCTTCCGCACCCCCAACCGCTGGGCCACGGCCGGTCTCCGCATCGGCTGGCGGTAGACAAAATACTTGGAACCGCAACCATGGCGCTGACCCGGCGCCATAGTTGCGTCAGCAAGCACGTTGTGGATCGAAGTCGGGCTCCCGGAGATCGATTTCCAGGAAGAGCGCGCCGTGGATCGGGTTTTCCGTGTACGGCTCGATCTCTTGGAAGCCGAGTTTCTGGTACAGCTTGATCGCCTTCCCCATTTGCGGCAGTGTGTCGAGGCGAAGGCGGCGGTAGCCCTTTCGCCTGGCTTCGGAGATCGCCGCCTCTGCTAAAGCCCGGCCCAGACCGGTCCCCTGGGCGGACGGCCGGACGTAGAGCCGTTTCATCTCCGCCGTCGCCGGGTCCAAGGGGCGTAGCGCCACTACGCCCTTCTGCTCCGCCAACAGAATCAGTCCACCAGGCGGACCGTAACGGCCGGGCAGGCTGGCCAACTCCTCCTCGAAACTCTGAAAACACAAATCGATTCCCAACGATTGCTGGTACTCGCGGAAAAGCGCGCGGACCTGCTCCATGTCGCCGGAATGCGCGGGCCGGATTTCGCAATTCATGGCCGCACCGCCGCTGGGCCGTAC
The DNA here is from genome assembly GCA_016871155.1 of Acidobacteriota bacterium. GTDB lineage: Bacteria > Acidobacteriota > Terriglobia > Bryobacterales > Bryobacteraceae. Next base: position 1,820 of record VFZO01000320.1, read on the forward strand.
AGCGCCCGGCCCGGGCGCGCCGCCTGCATCTTGCCGTTCACAAGTACAGGCGTGCCGTTGACCAGAACGTGCAGGAACCCTTCGGCGTATTGGTGCGGATTACCGAATTCGGCCTTATCGATCACCGTCGCGGCGTCGAAGACGCCGATATCCGCCTTCATGCCGGGCCGGAGCAGACCACGATCCTGGATCCCGAATCGAACCGCTGGCAGACTGGTCATCCGGCGGATAGCGTCCTCCAACTCGAGTACGTTCTTCTCCCGCACATACCGGCCCAGCACGCGGGCGAATGTCCCGTAGTTGCGCGGGTGCGGCACGTCGTGCCCAAAGACCGGGATGCCCCCGTCGGAGGCCACCATCGTCCACGGGTATTTTAGAATCCGGACCACATCGTCCTCGCCGATGGCGTGATAGATACACGAACAGCCGCCGGCCTCTTGCAGCTTGACCACGTGTTCCGCGGCCTTCTCGAAGTCGTCGGAGCCGGTCAGATCGCGCAGCGATTTGCCGGCGAGAGTCCGATCCTGGACGCAACTGGCGAAAACCACGTTGCGGAGATCTCCCGATCCGCGGTCTTCCTTCAAATTGGTGACGATTTCGGCCTTCATGCGAGTACGGGCCTCGGCCGCGCCGGCGCGCTCCTGAAAGGCCTTCTGCCCGCCCTCCAGCGCCCATTTGGGAATGAGAACCGAGAGTCCTGTCGACGAGGCGGTGTATGGATATTGATCGATTGTCACGTCGACGCCGCGCCGGCGCGCCGCTTCGACCAGCGCCAAGGTCGCCGCCGACTTGCCCCAGTTGCGCCCCCCGATTATTTTGTGGTGGGTGATCTGGGCCGGCAGGCGGCCCTCTTCGCCGATTCGAATCAACTCCTTCACGGAGTCCTCAATTTTCGCCGCTTCGTCCCGCATGTGCGACGTGTAAACGCCGCCCAGCGCACCCGCCACTTTGGCCAGTTCGATGACCTCCTCGATAGGTGTGAAGGTACCGGGCAGGTAGGTAAGGCCTGTCGACAGTCCAAACGCGCCATCGCGCATCGCCTGCCGCACCATTCCCTTCATCCTCTCGATCTCCTCGCCGGTTGCCTTGCGGTTGGTCAGGCCAACGACGTTCTGCCGGATGGTTCCCTGACCTACCAGCAGCCCGAAATTGGTTGTGGCCGGGACTTTAGAAAACCGGGCGAGGTACGCGCCGATGGGATATGGGGAGCTGCCGTCGGGACCCTCCAGAATGGTCGTGACGCCCTGGCGGATCTGATTCTCCGCGCTGGGCACCTCGAAGACGCCTCGCCGGCCGTGGCTGTGGGTATCGATAAACCCAGGTGTGACAACTTTTCCACGTGCGTCCAACACGGCGCGGGCCGCTTTTGTGGTGGAGGGTCCGACGTAGACAATGGAGTCGCCTTTGATTCCCACGTCGCCGAGAAACCAGGGATTGCCCGCGCCGTCGACGATACGGCCGCCCGCAATCTTGATGTCAAACTCCTGCGCCGCCGCTATCGTGCAGAAAAAACAAAGAATCCACCGAGCCATTGGCTCATTCTAGCTACAGACGTGTGTCCGATTGGGACTCATCCCGCTTAGGGACCACACGAGGCGACGAGGCGAGCATGCTTAGGAACAAGCCCAAAATCACCAAAACCGCTATGATTCCTCCGACCTGCATAAATGCCTCCGCTGTTTTCTAATGCAATTCGCGTGCCAGATTATTCCTGCGTCGGCGAGGGGGGGTTGGACGAGAGCGAAGTGAGAAATAGGCTCAAGATGTATAGGGCCGCCATGATTGTGACTAGTGTGCTCATCGTCCAACTCCAAGTTCCTTCACCTATCTAACGCGTAAGGACACGGAAAAGGTGCGCACTGTTTAGTGATTTTTTTTTGCGAAGCGTTACAATTCAGAGTGATGAAGATCGAAATGGCATTTGGCAAGACGGGTTTGGAGGCGGAACTCCCGGAAGACCGCCGGTATCAGTTCCTGGAAGCCCGTTCGGCTACCGCATTACCCGGCGCGCTGGCGGCCCTGGAGGCGGCCATGGATTCGCCGGTTGGAACCGCACCGCTGGTCGAACTGGCCCGCGGAAAAAAAACAGCCGCAATTTCGGTCTGCGACATCACGCGGCCGGCGCCGAACCGCCTGGTGCTGCCGCCCCTGCTGGCGAGGTTGGCGCAGGCCGGAATCCCGCGCGACAACGTGACGGTTCTGATCGCCACCGGTTTGCACCGGCCGGCGACGGAGGACGAGATCCGCGAGATCGTCGGACCCGATCTCTACGGGTCGATCCGCGTGGTGAATCACCACGCCAAAGTATTGAGCGAGCACCGCTACTTGGGCGAAACCTCCACCGGGACGCCGGTCTACATCGACGAGCGTTTCATCGCCGCCGATTTGCATATTACGTTGGGATTCATTGAGCCGCACCTGATGCTCGGCTTTTCGGGCGGGCGAAAACTGATCGCACCGGGATTGGCGGCGCAGGAAACCATCAAGGTTTTGCACAGCCCGAAGTTCATGCGGGACCGGCGGGCGGTAGAAGGGTCGGTGGCCGACAACCCGCTGCACCGCGAGTTGTTGGAGATCTCCCGGATCGCCCGGCACGATTTTCTGGTAGACGTTTCGCTCACCCGTGACCGGAAGATCGCCCAGGTGTTCGCCGGCCATCCGGAACAGGCGCACCGGCGCGGCATGGAGTTCGTCGGCCAGGTGATGCTGGAGCGGATCGACGAGCCAGCCGATGTGGTGATCACGACCTCTGCCGGTTACCCGCTGGACCTGACTTTTTATCAGACCGTGAAGGGCATTACGGCGGCCAGCCACATCGTCAAGCCGGGAGGCAGGATTCTGGTAATTTCGGCTTGCACGGAGGGTGCGGGCGCCCCGGAGTTTTGCCAAATGCTGGAGAAATTCGCGACGCCGCAGGAGTTTCTGGACCACGTGGCTGAGCGGCCTGTGATCGTCGACCAGTGGCAATTGGAAAAGCTGGCACTGGTTTGCCGCGACAAGGAGCTGTTGTTCTACGTGCCGGGGCTGGAGGCGCGTTATCAGTCGAAATTGTGGGGCCGGACCTTCGCGACCGTGGCCGAGGCGATCTCGGCCGCGCTGGAGGGCGTGCCCCGGACGGCTCGCATCGCCGTGATTCCAGAGGGCCCCTACGTGCTGGCGCGCGTCGAAGAGGCCGTAACCGCGTAGAAGTACACCGTCCGGGCTAGGCGCATCCCACCGTATAGAGCGAGCTGTCTATTGGAGCGCCCGCACCTGGCTGGCACATTGGAAGGCGACAGAGAAGAGAGCAAAGCCTTCGGAGGGTGGCTCTTTTTTCGTCACTTGCCAACTCATCGCCGGCCTGAACTTTACGTCTAGGCCGGCCTTTTTTAACGCTTCTTCTTGCTGCTCGACGGCGCAATGACCGGGGCGCGCTTTTGATACTTGAAGTCCTTGAAGCCGGTTGCCGCAGCACCGTTCAAGTCCCAATGTACCCGGCCGTCCTTGATCGTCAGTTCGGCCGTCAGCCGTTTGGAGCCGGAGAAGGCAGCGCCCGCCGAGTCGATAAAACCGAATTTCCCCTCGTCCAGACGTAGAACGGTGATATCAGCCACGGCGCCTTCGTCCATGTGGCCGAGCTCCGGTCTCTGGATTTGGCGGGCCGGGTTCCAGGTGCTGAGCTTGATCACTTCCTCCAGCGGCGCGCCGAGATTCAGGATTTTCGACATCACGTTCGTCATGTCCTTCATGCCCGCATTCATCGAGCCGGTGTGCAGGTCGGTTGAAATCGAGTCCGGCCAGAACCCCTGTTCGGTAAGGGGCTTGGCGACGTTCCAATAAAAGCTGCCGCCTCCGTGCCCGACATCGAAGAGTACGCCGCGCTTCCGCCCAGCGACCATGGCGCTGTTTACTTTGCCGTCCTCTCCGAGCTCGCCGCGGTGGCCCGAGTAGCAATGGGTGTAGATGTCGCCGGCACGCATCTTGTCGCCCAGTAGCGTTCGCAGGGTGCGCTCCAGCGACAGGTATCCGAAATCGACCATGATCGGCAGGTTCGTGGCCCGGCCGGCCGCGATGGCGCCGTCAATCGACGGCCAGCCCTCGCCGCCGAAGTGCGCGGTTTTGAAACCGACGACCACGTCTTTATGTTTACGGGCAATCGCGGCGGCCTGCGCGGACTGCATTTCCGTGGAGTCGTCCTCGCCGGCGGGGCTCATGCCGTTGCCTACGATGTTGACGAAGGCGAGAACCCGGGTTTGTGCGCGGTCGATGATGCGCTGGCGGAAGTCGTCGAAATTGCGCCAGCCGGCCGAACCGGCATCGACCATCGTTGTGACGCCGCTGCGAAAACTGAAACCGTCCGGGTAGACGGAGGAATCGCCGGTCAGAGCCTTTACGCCAGTCCCGGTGTAGACGTGGACATGGATATCGATCAGGCCGGGCGTAACGTAGAGGCCGTCCACCCGGGCGGTCCGCTGGGCCTGCGACTCGGGAATGTCCGCGGCCACCTTGGCGACGCGATTGTTGGCGATGGCCAAGTCCAGTTTGGCGGAGCGGCCATTCTTGGGGTCGATGACGTGGCCTCCCTTTAACAGCAAGCTGTACTGCGGTTGTGCCGAAAGGGTAAGGGCGGCGAAGAAAACAAAGCGCATGATGAGCATCATATCCCTGAGAGGGGTACTTAGGACTACAGATCTATAAGGTTTTTTGCGCACCGCGTCGATTAGCAGGAAGAGACTCCTCCCCATGCGATGGCGCCAAACCCTCGGCTTTGCCTTGCTGCCAGTAATGGCCGCAGGCGGCTTGTTCGGCGCGGAATCGGTTCTTTCCTTACGGGAAGCGCTGGCGCAGGACCCAGCGAAACCGGTCCGGGACTGCCTGGTGGAGGGAGCCGTTGCCATGGTGCCGCCCGGCCAGACGGCCGGCTTCTACCTGGAAGACGAGAGCGGCGGAATCTACGTGCGATCCGCTTCGCGCGTGACCCCGGGCCAACGGGTTCGAGTGGCGGGCCGCTGCTCGCTGAGCGCTGGAACCTCGCTGGAGGCGGAAGCCAGCCAGTTGGAGATCCTGTCCGGCTTTGAGCCTCTAAAACCCAGGCGGCTGCTGGCGGACGAAGCGCGAAAACCGGACTGGCAGAACACATTGGCGGAGGTGGACGGCGTGGTCGCCGACGTTTTTCAACGCGACGGCGTCGAGTACGTTTGGCTGCGGGGGGAGTTGCCGTTCCGGGCTTTCTTCCAACCGCAAGGATCCGGCCCGGTTCTCGGGACCCTCGAACCGGGAATGCGAATCATCCTTCGAGGGGTCTTAGTGCCCCAGCCGGATTCGAACGAAACGCCCCGGCCCCACGAATTGAGTCTGCGCTCCGTTGAAAGTCATGCACGAGATGCCTCGGGAGCAGTAGTAATAGGAGTCAGGTCAACCAAGTAGCCGAGGGC
>VFZO01000321.1 GCA_016871155.1 Acidobacteriota bacterium
GCGGTGGGGAGGCCAATGTCGCCGTCGCCGTTTCCGGATTCGGCCTGCCGGCCCGCTACGTCACGGTGTTGCCGTCGAATCCCATCGCCGACTCCTTTATAGGGGAGATGCGCCGCTTCGGCGTCGACATGAATCAGACCGTCCGTGGCAAGGGCCGGTTCGGTATCTACTTCGTCGAGCCCGGCGCGAATCAGCGGCCTTCGAAAGTCGTCTATGACAGGGAAGGCTCCGCCATCGCCATCGCCAAGCCCGGCGCCATCGACTGGTCCAAGGCTCTGGCCGGAGGTACCTGGTTTCACATTACCGGCATCACGCCGGCCATCAGCGAAGGCGCGGCGGCCCTCGCCATCGAGAGCGTAAAGGCAGCGCGGGCCCACGGCCTGAAGGTCTCCTGCGACCTGAACTTCCGGAAAAACCTCTGGAAATGGGGCAAGACGGCGCAAGAGGTGATGCCAGAGCTGTTCCAATACGTCGACGTCGGCATCGCCAACGAAGAGGACTGCCAGATGACCCTCGGCATCAAGCTCGATGTCGACGTGCACTCTGGCGAACTGGACCGCGATCAGTATCGCAAGCTGACCGATGCCGTACTGGCGCAATACACGAACCTGGAAGCGATCGCCGTCACGCTGCGCGAGTCCCACAGCGCATCCCACAACGGCTGGGCCGCCTGCCTGAACAACCGGAAGGAGTTTCTGGTTTCGAAACACTACGACATCACCCACATTGTCGATCGCGTCGGCGGCGGTGACTGCTTCGCGGGCGGCTTGATCTACGGCTTGAGCGCGCTGGGCTCGCACGAGGAGGCGCTGGAGTTTGCCGTGGCCTCCTCGTGCTTAAAGCATTCGATCCCCGGCGACTTCAACCGCTTCACGGCCGAAGAGGTCCATGCGTTGATCAAGGGCGGCGGCTCCGGCCGCGTGCAGAGGTAACCGGTCATGAAGCGGCTCATCGCGGCACTTTTCGTCATACGCGCTTTCGGGCAGGATTTCAAAATCGCGCCGGACGAGTTGAACAAACTGCGGGAGGCCGCGAAACCGCTTTCGGCCAAGGCGGCGGCGCTGGCCGGCCACAAGCTCGCCGCCGACGTGGCCATCTTCGACAAGGCGATCCAGATGCTGCTTAAGCACCCGGACGAGTTCTATCAGCCGCAGTTCGTCAAACACGCGCACAATGCGATTGCCGAGGGGCTGCGGCGCGCAGCCGAGTTGGAGCAAGGCAAGTCGAGTTGGACCAAACAGACCGGACGCGTGGCCCGCGCCTACACCAGCCGCATCGACGATTCGCCGCAACCATTCAAGGTCAATATCCCGGCAAGCTATGACGGGTCGAAGCCCGTGCGTCTGGACGTGGTTCTGCACGGCCGCAACGGCCGGCTGACCGAAGCGGCGTTCGTCGTAATCGATCCAAAGGCCAAGCCGTACGAGCAGGACTGGATCGAGGTCGAGGTCTTCGGCCGCGGCAACAACGCCTACCGCTGGGCCGGCGAGACCGACGTGTTTGAAGCCCTGGAAGCGGTGCTGGCGCAGTACAACATCGACCGTGAGCGCATTGTTCTGCGCGGCTTCTCCATGGGTGGCGCTGGCACGTGGCACATCGGCCTCCACTATCCAACGAAGTGGGCCGGTATGGAAGCGGGCGCCGGATTTACCGACACCATCCGCTACGCCAACAGACCGGACCCTACGCCCTGGGAACGCTCGGCCATGCGGATCTACGACGCCGTGGACTACGCGCCCAACATCGTCAACGTGCCTGCGGCCGGCTACGGCGGCGAACTCGACAAGCAGTTGCAGGCGAGCCTCAACATTCAGGAAGCGCTCGAGGCCGAACAGATTCGCGCCAACGCAATTTTTCTGGTGGGTCCCAAGACCGAGCACAAGTGGCACCCGGATTCGAAGAAGGAGAGCGAAGCGTTCCTCACAAAGAATCTGCCGAGGCGGATGCCCGAACGCTTCCGCTTCGTCACCTTCACGCCGCGCTTCGGCACGGTATGGAACTGGCGAATCGCGGCGCTGGAAAACACCTACGGCCGCGCCGAGTTGGCCGGGACCAGCGACAACGTGACGACCAAGAACATCGCCGAGTTGGAGCTCGACGCGCCTCGCGCGGTCAAGATAGACGGCCAGTCTCTAAACGGCCAGGCCTTCGCCCGGCAGATGAACCGTTGGGAGGTCCGGCCCGCCAAACCGGCCATGCGGAAACGCGCCGGCCTGCAGGGGCCCATCGACGATGCGTTCATGGACCGCTTCCTCTGCGTCGCGGACTCGCCCAGCGCCACGCTCGACACCTTCGCCGCCAACTTCGAGAAGTACTTCCGCGGCAGCGTGCGCCGCACCACGTCGAAGGCGCTGTCGAAGAAGGACGTTGCCGGCAGCCACCTGATTCTGTTCGGAACCCCGGCGTCCAACAAGACGATCGAGAAGGTGGTGAAGCAACTGCCAGTGCGCTGGACCGCCTCCGAAATCGCGATCAAAGGCCAGACCTTCGACGCCAAAACGCACACGCTGGCACTGATCCAGCCCAACCCTCTGAATCCGTCGAAGTACGTGGTGCTCAACAGCGGCCACACGTTCACCTCGGAGGATCTAAAGGGGACGAACGCGCTGCTCTATCCGCGCTGGGGAGACTGGGCCGTCATCGAAACGGCCACTGGGAGAGTCAAAGCGGCCGGGTTCTTTGACGAGTACTGGAAATAGGATGGTGGCGGGCCCATGCGGGCTCGAACCCGGCTATTCGTTCGCGTCGATCCATTCATCCCACGCCAACGCTTAGCCCACCGCGCGCTCCACATCGCGAACTTTCCACGCGGGGATTCTCGAGATCTTCTCCGCGATGTGGACCTTTGAAATGGTACGCAACTTATCGCAATAATGAGGGCGCAGCACCCCTGGGCTGGCCTACGGACAGACTGCTTCCAGCCGCGGAGTGCAGCAATATTTGAGGGATACCGCTCGACTGCATTTGATTCAGGGCCTTGAATGAACGCCCCGAACCATCCGCCACCAAAAGGTCAAAATGGTGGGCCCGCCCGGACTCGAACCGGAGACCTCTACCGTGTCAAGGTAGCGCTCTAACCAACTGAGCTACGGGCCCTTGCGGCGTAAACTTCGATTTTATCACAGGCCGCCTGGCACCCGCTAGAATGGAAGGAGGATATGCCGCAGCCTGCCCTCTCGATCGTCATCCCCATCCACAACGAAGAGCCGGCGATTCTGCCGCTCTATGACCGCCTCACCGCCGTCCTCGAAGAGATCGGCCGCACCTACGAGATCATTTTCATCGACGACGCATCCACCGACAGATCGTTTGACCTGCTCGCGAATCTGGTGGAAACCGACGCGCGTTTGAAGGTCATCCGCCTGCGCCGCAACTTCGGCCAAACCGCGGCTCTCGCCGCCGGGTTCGACGAGGCCATCGGCGGCGTCATCATCTCGCTAGACGGTGACCTGCAGCACGAGCCGGAAGACATCCCCAACCTCCTCGCCAAAATCGACGAAGGCTACGACCTCGCCAGTGGCTGGCGCAAGAACCGCATCGACAACGCCGTCACCAGGAAGATCCCCTCCCGCATCGCGAATTGGATGATGAAAAAGGCCAGCGGAGTGGATCTGCACGACTTCGGGACAACCTTCAAAGCCTATCGTTCCGAGATTCTCAAGGACATCAATCTTTACGGCGAGCTACACCGGTTCATCCCCGCCCTGGCCAGCTTCTACGGCGCGCGCATCGTCGAGGTGCCGATCAAGAACGTGCCGCGGGGCGCCGGAAAGTCGCACTACGGCCTCGGCCGCACTTTCAAGGTCTTCTTCGACATTCTCACCATCCGGTTCCTGCTCACTTACGTCACCCGCCCCATGCATTTCTTCGGCAAGTACGGGTTGGCGGGCGTCGGCAGCGGCGGCGCCATTCTCGCCTACCTGCTCGTCTATAAGCTCACGCATATGCAGCGCGACCTGGTCCAACAGCATGGTCCACTGATGATGGCCGGCGGCCTGCTCCTGCTCGCCGGGCTCATCCTGTTCTGTACCGGAATCGTCAGCGAACTGCTCGCGCGCACCTATTTCGAAAGCCAGGGCCGGCGCATCTACGCCGTGCGCGAAGTTCGCGCGCGGAAGAACGGCCAGGCTGCCAAGAACCGGGCATAACCCGTGCTGCGGGCGCTGCTGGCACTCTCGGCTGCAAATGCCTTCGGGCACGCGCCCATCCTGCCCCCGGCCCTCGGACCCTTCACGGTAAACGGCAATCGAATCACCGGCCGGGACGGGGCGGCGGTACTGCTCCGCGCGGTCGAAGGCGATCCCGCCGCCTTCACACCCGTCTCGCTCGGCGTGCTGCGCCTGCGGTGGAATCTGAACGCTGTGCGTGTCCAGACGGATGCGGACCCGGCCTCCGTGTGGGAACTCGCCCGCCGCGCCGAAGCGCACGGAATGGCGGTGATCGTCGAGACGGCGTCCGATGCCGTCCGCGACCGCCTCAAAGACTCGCCCAACGTGCTGTTCGCCGGCCGCTTTCCGGCAACGCGCATCGCCATTGAGATTGGCAGCGACGATGCGGCCTGCGCCGCGCTCCCGAAGCCGCCCGCGGCCTTCAACGAATTCGTGCTGGAGCGTCTCTACGCCGCGTCCGAACAACATGTTTTCTTCGCGGGATTCCGTGCCGGCGGCCTGGTCAAGGATTTCACCGAGTTTGAACCGACGTCGGTGACCCGCCCCATCGTCTGCGGCGATCCGCAAGGCCAGGGAATCGGCGAAATGGTGTTGCTCTTCACGACCGGCGATTCAACCGGCTTCGGCTATCTCTCGCCAGACCGGATCGCCAGCAAAGCGGGCGGCCCCGCCTCCCCGCTCGCGCCCGGACAGTTGATTTCGATCTACACCGAAAACTTCGGTCCCGAGCCGGGGGCACAGGCTTCGCCAGGGACGCTGCCGGTTTCGTTGGGCGATACGCGCGTTCTGATCGGCGGCGTCGAGGCTCCCATTCTGGCCGCCGGCCCCTTCCAAATCGACACCCAGGTTCCACGGAATCTCCCACCCGGCGAGCGAGCGCGGATGCGTATTCTGTTCAAAGGCATTCCCTCGAACCTCGCCGAAGTGGACGTCGTCCGCGCCGCGCCTGAAATTTTCATCGACACTTTCTCGCGCATCGCCGTAGCCACGAATCAGGATGGCAGGCGGAACGCACTGGGCGCGCCGGCCGGGCCGGGCACGGTCGTCACCCTGTATGCCACGGGCTGCGGCGCAACCGATCCCGCGATTCGCTCAGGCGAACTGACGCCTTCGCCACATCCCGCGCTGGTCGAGCGGATCGAGGTAACGGTCGATGGCGTCGCCGCCGCCATTGTGTTCGCCGGCGAGGTCCCAGGCTTCGCCGGTTTAAATCAAATCAACATCCGCCTCGCGGACGGCCGGCCCGGCGACGAGCGGACCGCTCCCGTTCGAATGTCCGTTGCCGGACGAACGAACCAGTCGGCCGCGTTCCTGCGGATTCGCTAGACCGCCTACTTCTTCCCGATCGCGATCAGCTCATTCCGGTTCACAACGAACATGGAACCGTTCGCCGGCACCGGAGTGGAGTAGATCGAGCTGCCCAGATTCGTCTCATACAGCAGCTTCTTCGTCCGTCCCGCGGCCAGCACGCTTACGTCGCCGTCCTCGTCGCCAAGGTAGACCCGGCCGTCGATCACGATCGGCGATCCCCAGACGGCGGCCAGCATATCGTGATTCCAAACCTCTTGACCCGTCTTCGCGTCCAGGCAGTGCAGGAAGCCCGAGAAATCGGCGTAGTAGAGCAGTCCGTTATGATACGCGCCCGTTGAAATCGACCGGCGGATCTTGTCGAAATGCCAGATCAATCCGGACTTCGTGATGTCGCCGCGCTTGGTGCCGTCGATCGCGTAAAGATGCCCCGGCCCTTCCCCGTGTTCGGGGTCCTGCCCGTTGCAGATGTAGACGATTCCGTCCACGATAATGGGCGTCGAAATCACTTCGTTCCGCGTCTTCGGCCACACCGTCTCCTTGGGGTTCAAGTCGAACTCCCAAAGCTTCTTGCCGCCCACGGCCTCGTACCCGCGCACCCAGCCGTCGCCCTGCCCGATCACCACCTGCGTCACATCGCCGATCTTCCCAACGGCGGCCGACGACCACTGGCCGTGCAAAATCTTCTCGCCCACCGAGTTGTCTTCCCAAACCAGCTTGCCGGTCTTTTTGTTCAACGCGATGATCGAGGGAGCCTTGGGCGACGGCACGTTCACGTGGCTTTCGTCCTGCCCGTTGGAAGTGGAAACGTAGATCAGGTCGCCTAAAATCACCGGCGAACTGTTCGCCATGTTGTGCTGGAACGCACCGACCTCCTCCATCATGTCGAACACCCACAAGATATCGCCGTCCTTCGGACCCGTGAACTTCTCGCCCTTGAACGGACCGTCATTGCCGTTGGCCATGCCCTTGATGTCGGCGGCGATCACTTCCCCGCGGTTCGACACGTAATAAACGATGCCGTTCTCCACCAGCGGCGAGGAACACACGCCTTGATACGGCCAGTCGTTCACACGGCCGGCGGCCAGCTTCTCGTGGGTAATCTGCCACAGGAATTCGCCGTCCGTCTCGCGGAACGCGATCAGCACGCCGCGGTCGCCCGCCTGCTTCGGATCGCGCAACCCTTCGTTGTTGGTGCCGACCAGCACGACACCTTCGGCCACGACCGGGTTTCCGTAGCTCTGCGAACCGAGCTTGCCCACCCATTTGATGTTTTCCTTGGTGTTGTAGTCGAACTTGTCGGGAACGCCCTTCATGTTCGAAACCATGTTGCGGTCCATGGTTCCGCCCCACATCGGCCAATCCTTTTCGACGTGGCTCGCGGCGACGGCCGTCACGAAGAGGACGCCGCCCAGGAGGGCGAATGAAATGGTTTTGAGGTTCATTAGTTCTTGGTTACCTTCACATTATCGAAGAAGACTTCATACGGCGCATCGGCGTAGATCCCCGGCGCGCCGGTTCGTTCGGCCAGATGGGCCGGGTCAATCCGCTCCACGGTCCATTCGGCCGGCTCCGTTTCGCTCTTCAGCCACACCTTGCCTTGCGCCTTTACGCGCCCATCGGGCAGGTTCTCCACACGGAGTTTCATGGTGTACCAGGTATCCCATTTCCAGGAATACTTGGCGATCGCAGTGCGGTCCGTCTCCGGCTGCCAGGTCTG
>VFZO01000322.1 GCA_016871155.1 Acidobacteriota bacterium
ATGAAACTGACACCGCCCTCGTTGTCGACGATATTGCGAATCCACGCGCTGCTGACCGGCGCGAGCGCAGCGTTGTTGCTGTTGCGGACTCCCAACAGCGAATACCTGGCGGCGACGCCGCAGGCCGGCTGGACGATTCTGCATATCATCGGCGCGCTGTTCGTCGTGTGCGCCGCCTTCGCCTACGCGCTCTCGCGTTCACTGGATTCGTTCGGGCTGCGCGCGTTTCTGTTCGCGCAGTGGGTGGCGCTGGCGGTCCTGCTGGCCAAGTATCACGCGGTGTTCGACTACAAGCTGCGCGTGGAGCCGCTGGCGCTGTTTTTTGTCAGCGTTCTGCTGCTGACGTTTTGGAGACTGAGCTATCGCGATCTCGCGGTACCGTCGCTTAAGAAAAAATACGAGCAGGAGATACGCCGCGCGGCAGGCCAGGAGGAACGGCAGCGGCTGGCGCGGGACCTGCACGACTCGATTAAGCAGCACATCTTTGCTATTCAAACGGCGGCGGCCACGGCGCAGCAATCAGGGAACGCGCCGCCAGCCGTGGAGCAGATCCGCGAATCGGCGCGCGACGTAATGACAGAGCTCGACGCCATGATGCATTCATTGCATGCCGATCCGCTAACGATGGCGGGGCTCGTCGATGCGGTGAATCAATTGGCGGAGACGACGCGGCTTCGAACCGGCGCCGCCGTGACCGTTGCGGTTCACGCGCTGCCGCCGGATGAGAGCGTGCCGCCCGGAACGGCGCATGCGTTGATGCGGATTCTGCAGGAGGCGCTATCGAATTGCGCGCGTCACGCGCGGCCAACATCGGTGGCGATATCGCTGCGTGGCGGCGAGACGTTGGTCCTGGAAGTGACCGACGACGGCTCCGGCTTCGACGCGGACTTGGAGCATGCTGGCATGGGGCTGCGAAACATTCGCGCCCGCGCGGAGGAGCTTGGCGGCTCAGCGAAGTTCGAAAGCGAAAAGGGGAAGGGGACGCGCTTGTCCGTTGAAACGCCGATGGGCGGCACGAGAGCGAACCGGAAGAGTCTCTTGATCGCCGCGGCGCTCGTAGGAGCCTTTTTGTTCCTGACGGCGAACACGAATCCGCTGCATCCTTTGTTGATCCACGCGCTGCGCGGGGCGCTGGCGATCTTTATCGTGTTGCACTTTATCGGAAGACGGAGGGCGGCGGCGTGAGCGTGATCCGGCTGGCGATTGTCGACGATCATCGCGTGGTGAGCCGGAGCCTGAGCGCGTATTTTGCACTGTTCGAAGATATTGAGGTCGCCGGTATCGCGCACAGCGGCGAGGAGTTTCTTGCCAATCTCGAAAAGTGGCGGCCGGCGGTAGCCGTGGTGGACCTAATGCTGCCTGGCGGTATGGATGGCATCGCTCTGACGGCGCGCGTGGCGGGCTCGGTGCGTGTGGTGGCGCTGACGGCGTCGATCGACGAACACCGGCGCGTGGCCGTCCTGCAGGCAGGCGCGGCGGGCTATGTGCGGAAGAACTCGGATCCCGAAATTCTGCTGGCCGCGGTGCGCGCAGTCGCGGCGGGGCGGAGCTACATCGATCCCGAAGCGAACGGAGTGCGGGCGGCAGGCGAGGATGTGTCGCCGCGCGAGTTGGAGGTGCTGCGGGAACTGGCGCGCGGTTGCGCGAATAAGGAGATCGCGGCGCGGCTGCACATCTCCGAGGAGACCGTGAAGACCCACGTTTCCAAGGTGCTGGCGAAGTTGGGCGCGGAGAATCGGGCCGATGCCATCGTGCAGGCGCTGCGGCGTGGCATTCTCGTTTTAGAGGAATTGGATTGAAGCTACTTTGGTTTGCCGCGGCCTGTTTGGCGGCTCAGGACATTTCGTTTGTCACAATGACGCCGAACGGTGTGGCCAAGGTGCACGAAGGCCAACAGCGCGCCCACCGGCGATTGTCACCGTGTTCGACGTTCAAGATTCCGAACTCGGCGATCGGGTTGGAGACCGGCGTGGTCTCCGGGCCCGGGCACGTGAAGAAATACGATGAGTCGAAACACAAGTCGCAAGCGTTTTGGCCGGAGGAGTGGTCGCGTGACCACGATTTGAAATCCGCGTTTCGAGTTTCGGCGGTGTGGTACTTCGTGGAGATGGCCAAGGAGACGGGGCCGGGAAACATGGCCGCGTTCCTGAAGCGGTTCGACTACGGCAATCGCGATTCCTCCCCGTGGCCGGCGCCCTTCTGGATCGGGAGCACGCTGCGTATTTCACCGCTTGAACAAGTTCAGTTTCTTGACCGGCTGTTCCGGAACGATTTTGGCCTGCAGCCATCCACGGTTGCCGCACTTGAGGACTTTATGCGGCAGAAGAGCGCGGGTGCAAAGACCCTTTTCTATAAGACCGGCGCCTGCACGGACGCGGAGGCCGGGCCGCAGGTTTGGCTGGTTGGGTTCGTGCAGGACGGCACGCAGCGAACCTATTTCGCCATGAACGCGGGTGCCGCAACGTTCGATCCGATCTTCGACAAGCGCGTAGCGTTCGCGCGCGAGCGTTTGGCCAAGCTCGGGCTATTCCCCGCCGACTAACTCCCGGATCCGTTCATTCCAGACGATGCCGAGGCCGGGTGTTTGCGGCACATGGTAGACGCCGCCGGTGAGTTCCAGCGGGCGGGCCAGGAAGGCGTTCGCGGTGTCGAGCACGTTCGGGTTGTACTCGCACAGGTTGCAATTGGGGGCGGCGGCGGCGAGATGAATGGCGGCGGCTAGCTGCGGGCCCATTGCGATGCTGACGTGCGGCACAATCTGTTTCGCAGCGAATTCGCCTGCAATGGCCATGGATTCGGTGAGGCCGGAGCGGCCGAGATCCGGCTGCAGAATGCGACAGGCGCCGGCAAGCGGACGCAGTTCGTGGCGAGTGCGGTAGCTTTCACCGAGAGCGATGGGCGTTGCGATGGATTGGGCGAGTTCGATGTGTTGGCCGTGCTCCTCCGGGTAGAGCGGGCATTCCAGCCAATGGGCGCGGCGGGCATCGAGTTGGAGAGCCATTTCGACAGCGCTGGCCGGAGGCAGGTGCCAGAGGGCGTCGACGGCGAAATCCATTCCTCTCGATCGCAAGGAATCGGCGGTGCGAAGCAAATCGTTCCAATCGGAGTCGAAGTAGAGCTTGACGAGTGGGAGGCCAAAGCGGGCGGCGAAAGCGGCGCGCTCGTCCGGCGTTGTGCCGGTGGTGCCGCTAAGGTACGCAGGCACGGTTGTTTTCGGAGAGGCCGCCAGCAGGGCGCTAACGGGTTGCCCGGCGAGCTTGCCGGCCAGATCCCAGAGAGCAAGGTCGACGCCGGAGATTGCGTCGAGCATGAAGCCGCCGGTTTGGCCGCGCACACGCATGGTGGAGTACATGCGGTTCCAAAGCGCGGCGATGCCCGCGGCGGAACCGTCGAACTCTTCGCTTTCGAGAACCGGCCTCAAGAGGAGTTCGGTGATTGTACAGGCAACTTCCGGCGCGAGGGGTGCCTGCGCCTCACCCCAGCCCTCCAGGCCGTTGTCGAGGCGGACCTGGATAAGCGCCGTTTCGAAATGAGTGGAATAGAGAACCGGGTAGGCCGTGGACCAGCGATAGATGCCCTCGCCGTGGAGCGATGTAGGCGAGCCGGCGGTGCCGCGCGCGGAAGCGAGGTCTCGCGGCAGCCGGATGGGGAAAGCGCGGACGGAAGTTATTCGCATATACAATAGAAAATTCGCATGAGACTACGCCGTTTGACTCGGAAGCGCGCGACGGATGAGGTTTACGAGTCCTTGCGCGAGGCGATTCTGACTCGTTACTTTCGGCCCGGCGAGCGGCTGCAGGTGGATGAGCTGGCCCACAAACTGGGCGTGAGCCTGACGCCGGTTCGCCACGCCGTACAGCAATTGGCGACCGAGGGTTTGATCGAGATCAAGCCGCGGAGCGGGACGTTTGTCGCGACGCTTTCGATCGAGGATATCGAAGCCACGTTTGATGTTCGAATCGCGCTGGAGTGCCTTGCGGCCGAAAAAGCCGTGGCGCGAATCACGGCCGCCGAGCTTGCGAAGATCGACGACTTGTTGAAAGCGTTGAAGGTGCCGGTGAAGACCGAGGACGAGTTGCGCCGGCATGAGAAGGCGAACACGGACCTGCACCAGTTGCTGATCGACGCGGCGGCCAATCACCGGCTGACAGAGATCTACAACGGGTTGAATGCCCATTTGACGATCGCGCGGATTCACGCAGCGGAGCGGAACTCCTCGCTTCGGTTCGGGAACCGGTTCAAAGTGGAGCAGGCCGAACACGCCGAGATTGTCGGCGCGCTGAAGGCGCGAGACGCGGCGCGGATGCAAACGGCGATTCGCGCGCACATCGAACGCGCCAAGGACTCCCTGCGCAACGCCTGGCTCCGGCACGACTAGGCCCCCTTCAGCGGCTGGCGCACCAGGCGGGCGACCATCAGGTACGAAATGGGGTGCAAGACGCTCATGATTACAAAGATCGTTTCATAGCCAAACCACTGTACGATGTAGCCGGTGGACCAAGTGAACAGCGTGCCGCCCAATCCGTTGCCAAATGCGAGCATTCCGGAGGCGGTGCCGACGAGATGGCGCGGATAGATGTCGTTAGTGAGCGTGGCCTGATTCGACTTCCAGCCCATGTGCGCGAAGGTGATGACGCCAATCAGAACCAGCGCCCACTTTGCGGAGACGTGATTGACCAGCAACGACAGCGGCATGAGCAACGCAAACGGGAGCATCGTGATCCGGCGGGCTTTCAACGTCTCCCAACCGCGCGCGACCAGCTGGCCGCTGATCCAGCCGCCGAGCAGAGCGCCGGCGTCGGCCGTAACATAAGGAAGCCAAGTAAGGGCGGCCATTTCCAGCATGGTGAAGCCGCGGTTTTCGACCATGTACTTCGGAAGCCAGAAGAGATAGAACCACCAGACCGGATCCGAGAGGAAACGCGAGAGAAGCAAGCCCCAGGTCTGCGGATACCCGAGCAGGGCGGTCCACGGCGCTTTCTCGGTGGCAGCGCTGACGGGCGCGGGAACGATGGCCTGTTCCGCGGCCGAGATGCGCGGATGTTCGGAGGGCGGGTAGTAGAAATAGAGCCAAGCGGCGAGCCAGATGAGGCCGAGCGCACCGGTTGCGATGAATGCGGGACGCCAGCCGTAGTTTTCGTTAATGACTGCGACCGTAGGGATGGCGATGGCCGCGCCGACCGTGCCGCCGGCCTGGATCAATCCATTGACGAACGCGCGCTCCTTGGCGGGATACCACTCCGAAACCGCTTTGAACGCGGCCATGTAGTTGCCGGATTCGCCCATACCGAGCAGAAAGCGAAACAGGCCCAGTGACCAGACGCCCTGCGCGAACGCGTGGAGCATGTTGGCGATGGACCACCACGCCATGAACAGCGCGAGGGAGACGCGTGTGCCCAGTCTATCGACCAGAAACCCTGAGCCGACGTACATGACGGTGTAGGCAGCCAGGAACGCCGTGAGAATGTTGGAGTACTCGATCGGCGAAAGACTGAGTTCCCTAGTGATCACCGGTGCGACGGCCGAGAGCGCCTGGCGGTCAATATAGTTAATGACCGTGGACAGGAACAGCAGCCCGGCAATCCACCAGCGGAGCATTTATGCGTCCGCCAATTGGCGCAGTTCGTTCAGTTCCGCGAGACTTTCTGGCTCCAGCGCGGCTGTTGGATGGCGCACCCGCGCGGACTGAATCACGCCGGCATGGACGAGAGAGTGCTTTTGCGCGGAGACACCCAGGCCGGGTTGCAGTTGGAAACGGAGAAGAGGAAGGTTGGCCATGAAGAGACGCCATGCACCGTCAATCGAGCCGGCTTCCAGCAGGTTCCAGATCTGAACGAGTTGGCGGGTGCGATCGCTGCCTGGCATCATACCGCGCGCGCCGCGCCGCCATTCCTCGATAAAGAACTGGCAGTTGAGGCCGCCGAACAGAGTGAGCGAATCGCCGGCGAGCTTCTTGAGAGCGGTGACCTTTGGGGCGCTGGGCGGGGCCTCCACCTTGACGAGGCGCACCTGTTCGATCTCGCGGGCCATTCGGGCCAGAAGCGGCGCGGGCATGGCGACGGTGGTCATGAGCGGCGCATCCTGCACCATGATGGGGATGCGGACGGCTTTCGAGATGGAGTCGAAATAGTGGAGGAGGCCGTCGCCGTCGGTCTTCAGGAAGTAGGGCGGAAGAACCATCAGGCAATCGGCGCCGAGGTCCTCCATCTCCTTGCTGAGCGCAACGGCCGCGTCCGTCCCGGTGTGGCCTGACGAGGCGACGAGCGGAACCCGTCCGTTCACCCGCTTGGCGATTCGCGTCATCAGAGCGATCCGCTCCTCGCTTGAAAGCGTATAGCCCTCGCTAGCGTTTCCGAACAAGCCGAGACCGTGGGCGCCTTGTTCGAGCAGATATTCCACGAGCCGGTCCTGGCCCTCGTAGTCGACGGAGCCATCTTCATGAAAGGGGGTGTTGACGATCGGGTAGACGCCTTCGAGTAGTTTAGTCACGGGCAATCTGAAATATTATATGACACATCCTGCCGCCGGCACTGTTGTGATTCAATCAGAAAGTGCGGTTTCTCCTTTTCCTGACCGCCGCTCTCGCGGCGCCCGGCCAACCGGTCGAGTTCAATCGCGACATCCGGCCGATCCTGTCCGACCGCTGCTTCACCTGCCATGGGCCGGACGCGGCGAACCGCAAAAGCCCGCTGCGTCTGGATAGCGAACCGGACGCACGGCGCGTGGTGACGTCCGGCAAACTCGTGGAACGGATTACCACCGCGAACGCGGCGCTGCGCATGCCTCCGGCCTACGCGGGCCACGCGGCGCTGCCCGCGCGAGACATCGATACCATCCGGCGGTGGGTCGAGCAGGGCGCGCCGTGGCAAGCGCATTGGTCGCTCGAGAAGCCCGCCCGGCCTCACCGCAGCTCGATTGATGGAATCGTGAAGGCTCGACTGGAGCGCGCCGGGATGCGGCTCTCCCCGCCCGCAAGCAGCGAGACGTTGCTGCGGCGATTGCACCTGGACCTGACCGGTTTGCCACCTTCGCCGGAGGAGTCGAAGAGCTTCGAAATGGCGGACTACGAAAAGGTAGTGGACCGCCTATTGGCCTCCCCCGCGCATGCCGAACGGATGACGCAGCGATGGCTAGAGTGGGCGCGCTACGCCGATACGAACGGCTACCAAAGCGA
>VFZO01000323.1 GCA_016871155.1 Acidobacteriota bacterium
CGTAACGAACGGGCTCCTGGGCGGCCAGCAGGCCGGCCAGTGCGAACGCGATAGGAAGTCTCATGATTCGACGATACGGCTGAACCGGCGTGGGATCCGCCGAATTCGGACGAACGGCGGGGATTTCCCGATGAACCGCGGGCAGGGGCTGATGGAGGGTTGTACACTAAGGCACTTGCGCTCCTGGATTCCGGCCGGCTCGATGACGCTGGTGTCGCTGATCAGCTACATCGACCGCAACACGCTCGCGCTGCTGGCGCCGACGATGCTGGCCAGCCTGGCGATAAACAACGAACAGTATGGCTGGGCGGTTTCCGGATTCAGCGTGGCCTATATGCTGGGCAGCTTGGCGTGGGGGCGTTGGATCGATTCGTTCGGCCTGCGGGTTGCGATGACGGCGGCGGTGCTGTTCTGGACTGTGGCCTCGGCATCTCACGCGTTGACGGTTGGATTTGTAAGCCTGGTGCTGGCGCGTACGGCGTTGGGATTTGGCGAGGGTGCGACGTTTCCGGGCGGTCTGCGGACCGTGGTACAAACGCTGCCGCCCGGCCAACAGGCGCGCGGCGTGGCCGTGGCTTACAGCGGCGGTTCATTAGGCGCGGTGGTGACGCCTCTGCTGATGACTCCCGTGTTCGCCGCGTTCGGCTGGCGAGGCGCGTTCTGGTTTACCGGCGCGATTGGCCTGGCGTGGGTGCTGTTGTGGCTGGGTCTGAGCCGGCGCCCGGAGCTGCGCCACAAGCCGGAGGTGTCGCACGCCGATACGCGGGCCAACTGGCGCGACCGGCGCTTCTGGGCCTTCGTCTTTATCTATGCATTCGGGGCGCTGCCGCTGGGTTTCGTTCTGTACTTCGCGCCGCTCTATCTGAAGGTGCTGGGCAAAACACAGATGGAGCTTGGCGGCTTGCTGTGGATTCCGCCGCTTGGTTGGGAGGTTGGCTATTTCGTGTGGGGCTGGTTCACCGACAAGTATGCCGGCCGCTTCGGGTATCAGACGCTGCTGGGGATTCTGACGCTGCTGTCGCTGCCATTGGCGGCGGCGCCCATGGCGCCACACTTGCCTGCGCTGATGGCGCTGTTATTCCTGGCGATGTTTGTGGCGTCGGGGTTTATCATTGGCGGCGTGTCGTTCGCCACGGCGGCGTTCGGGCGGCGGGACTCGGCGTTTCTGGCGGGTTTGGGAGCCGGATCGTGGTCAGCGCTGGTGGCGGTGGTGATGCCGGTGGCCGGGCGATTGTTCGATTTGGAGATGTACCAGGCTGCATTTGTGTTTGCCGCGCTTTTCCCTCTGGTTGGGTTCGCGGCGCAGCGCGCTTGCTACTCTAAATAGAAATGCTGGAGCCGGAACAGATTGTTTTTGGATTGATGTGGTACGTGGTGTTTCTGTTTTCCACGGTCTGCCATGAGGCTGCGCACGCGTGGGCCGCGCTGCAGGGCGGGGACCGTACCGCGTACTATTCCGGCCAGGTATCCCTTAGCCCGTTTCCGCATATTCAACGCGAGCCGTTCGGGATGATGATCTGGCCGTGGCTGACCTTTTTTCTGAACGGATGGATGATGGGCTGGGCTTCGGCACCGTACGATCCTTTTTGGGCCAGGCGTTATCCAAAGCGCGCTGCGTGGATGTCCCTGGCCGGGCCGGCCGCCAATTTCACGCTCGCGATTGTGGGCGGCTTGCTGCTGCGGGCAGGGCATTCGGCAGGGGTGTTTCAGGGCACGACGGGATTCCTGACCACGTCGGGTAACCCATTGGAAGACATGTTCAAAATCATGTTCTTCCTGAATGTTGTGCTGGGTGCGTTCAATCTCATTCCGATTCCGCCGCTGGATGGCTTCACAGCTATCGGCGTTGTACTACCCGAGCAGATGGCCTACAAATTGGAAGAATGGCGGCAAACGGCCGGAATGTTCCAGATCGTGGGCCTGTTGATTGCATGGAAAGTGGCAGGGTACGTGATCGGTCCGGTTATGGCCGTCATGAGCATTTTGATCTTTGGTACTTGACCGCCGCCCCCCAAAGTGCTAGAACTCCTGCTACTCTATAGGGGTCTTTGTCGTTCTCGCAGTTGCTCAGTCCCCAGTTCGTTGGTAGCTGTTGTCGCTCCACTTGTTCCGGTTCTGCTCTTGTTGGGAGGCTCAGACAAAGACATCCGCAACAGCATCCAAAGGAACTTTCGAATGACAAATATCTTTGTAGGCAATCTGAGTTTTCGCTCCACGCAGGACGAACTCCATCAGGTTTTCTCCGCATACGGCACCGTAGAGCGCGTGAACCTCATCTCCGACCGTGACAGCGGTCAGTCGCGTGGCTTCGCATTCGTTGAAATGCCGAACGCCAACGAGGCGGAAGCGGCGATCAACGCCCTGAACGGCACCAACCTGGGCGGCCGCAACATCAACGTGAACGTTGCGCGTCCCCGCACGGAAGGTGGCGGTGGCGGCGGATTCCGCGGCGGCCGCGGCGGCGGCGGCGGTGGCCGTGGCGGCAACCGTGGCGGTGGCGGCGGCGGCCGCTGGTAATTAGAACCTAACGAACCATCCGCGGCGGTAGAGGCCCCAGGCCAGCAGGTACATCACGGCGACGTGCATGAGCGCGTAGAGCAGTGAAGCCAGCATGGGAGGCGCTACCGCCGCGAAAAATCCTTCGTAGAGCGGCTGCCGGATTCCGGTCAGACTCAGCAGCCGGGCAAATAGACCCGACGCGGCATAGACAACAATCGCGTTGGACCCATAGATCACGAAGGGCCCGGTGTGCCGGGAGAACCCTTTTACGTCTATTAACCAATACGATGCGGCGAAACCGGCGAATGCGAAGCCCGAAGTGAGTAACGCATACGGCGGTGTCCACAACTGTTTGTTGATGGGCATGAAGTGATCGAGGAAGCCGGCCAAGGAGGCCAGCGCCAGGCCGCACACAAAGAGCCAGCTTGTCTTTTCGGCGGGAGGCAGATCGCCGCGCCTAAGCAACAGGCCGGCCAGCGCGCCGAAGAGCACGTTGGCGATCGCCGGCAGCGTGGAAACGAAGCCTTCCGGATCCCAGATGCGGGTCTGCGAGTAGAGATGGCCGGGCAGCAGGAGTTGGTCCACCCACTGGCCGAAATTTCCAATCGGTTCCAACACGCCCCGGCCGTAGCCTGGCACATCGATTGAGGTCATCAGCACCCAATAGGCGGTGCAGCAGGCAACCAAGGCGGCGATCATGCCGCGCCAACCGGTGTACAAGAGGATGCAGGAGCCGATGAAGTAACAGACGGCGATGCGCTGCAGCACGCCGGGAATCCGGAGCGTCGACAGATCGTAGTTCGGAAAGCCGTTGAGCAGCAGGCCAAGGCCGAAGATGAGCGCGGCGCGGCGCAGGGAGTGCAGCAGAAGCAGCCGCTTATCGGCGCCGGATTCCACGCGCCTGGCGTAGGAGAGGGTCATCGAGATGCCGACGATCCAAAGGAAGAAAGGGAACACCAGATCCGTGAAAGTCCAGCCGTTCCACTTGGCGTGCAGCAGCGGCGGGAAGGTGCTGCGGCTATCGCCGTTGTTGTTCACCAGAACCATAGCGGCCATGGTGGCGCCGCGAAACGCGTCAAGCGATACCAAGCGCCCGCTGGGAGCGGATACAATACTGGACAAGTGATGATTCTCCTTAGAACCGGTCTCGTTATTCTAATCTCCTTGGCGTGCCTGCACGCACAGCGTAATGACCGGGAAGCGCTGGGAGCCCGTGCCTCGAAGATCATCGCGGCAAATTGCGTGGGCTGTCATGGTGCGCCGCTAACGAACGCCGGCCTGGATTTGCGCAAGCGCGACTCGATCTTGAAAGGCAGCGAGAAGGGCGCCGTGGTGGCAGTAGGCGCGGCCGCCGCCAGCAAGCTGTTCAAGCACGTGAGCCACCAGGCGGAGCCGCACATGCCGCCAGGCAAGAAGCTGGCCGGCGAAGATATCGCCACGCTGCAACGGTGGATCAATGCCGGGCTGCCGTATGAGGACATGCTGGATCAGAAAGACGAAGAGGCGCGCGCCGCTCTTGCCAAGCTGGAGGACCGGCCCATCACCCCGGCCGAGAGAAATTGGTGGGCGTTCAAGAAGCCGGCGCGGCCGGCCGAGCCGGTGGTGACGAATGGCGCGTGGGCGCGGAACGCGATCGACCGCTTCGTTTTGGCAGGCCTGGAGAAGAAGGGGCTGACGCCGTCGCCCGAGGCGAACAAGCGGACGTTGATCCGCCGCGCCTATCTGGACCTGCTCGGAATTCCGCCGACGGCCGCCGAGGTTTCCGAATTCGTGGCCGATACGCGGGCCGACGCCTTCGACCGCATGGTGGACAAGCTGCTGGACAGCCCCCACTACGGCGAGCGCTGGGCGCGGCACTGGCTGGACTGGGTGCGGTACTCCGATTCCGGCGGCTTTGAGTACGACCGCGACCGCGACAACGCTTGGCGCTATCGCGACTACGTTGTGCGCGCGTTCAATAACGACAAGCCGTACGACCGGTTCCTGAAAGAACAGATCGCGGGCGACGAGTTGTACCCCGGGAACCGGGACGCGCTGCTAGCGCTGGGCTATTTGCGGCTCGGCGTGGAGAACAACATCAAGACGGAGCAGACCCGGCTGGACGAGTTGGACGACATCGTGGTGACGACAGCGAATACGTTTCTGGGAATCACTGTCGGGTGCGCGCGCTGCCACAATCATAAGTTCGACCCGATTCCGCAGAAGGACTACTACCGCATGCAGACCGTGTTCTTCGGCACACGCGCGGAGGAACGGCCGCTGATGACCGATGCGGAACTGGCCAAGGTCAAGGCCGAGATTTCCCGCCTTGAAGATTTGCAAAAACCGCTGCGAAAACAGATCCGCGAGATCGAGCAGCCGACGCGCGACCGGTTCGTCGCCAAGCGAAAGGCGGCGCTGCCGGAGTACATGCGCGTCGCGCTCGCCACCCCGGCCGAGAAACGCACCGAGGGCCAGAAGCTGAACGCGAACCAGGTGGAGAAGTCGCTCGAAAACATTCGCGAGGAGGAACTGGTAGAGGCGATGCCGCCGGCGGCGCGCACGAAGCGCGAGCTGCTGCTCGTGCAGATTTCCGATATCGACAAACAGAAACCGCGCATCGAGTCGGCCATGATTATTCGCGAGGAAGGGGCCGAGCCGGGCGCCTCGTATTTTCTGCACCGCGGCAGCCTTGGACAAAAGGGCAGCCGGATGACGCCTGGCGTATTGTCGGCGGCCTACGATGGGGAATGGAAGTTCCCGGCGCCGCCTGCGGACGCGCAGTCGAGCCATCGGCGCGCGGGGTTCGCCGAGTGGCTGGGCAGCGCGGAAAATCCGCTGACGCCGCGCGTGATGGCCAACCGGATTTGGATGCAGCACTTCGGCGAAGGCCTGGTGCGCACGCCGTCGAACTTCGGCAAGATGGGCGAGCGCCCGTCGCATCCGGAGCTGCTGGACTGGCTGGCGACGGAATTCACCGGCAATGGGTGGAGCATGAAACACATGCACCGGCTGATCATGAAATCGGCCGCCTATCGTCAGGCCTCGGACGATATCGAGGCGAACCGGACGATCGACGGCGACAACCGGATGCTGTGGCGAATGCATCGCCGCCGCGGCGAAGGCGAAGTGATTCGCGATTCCATTCTGGCAGCGGCCGGCACGCTGGACCGCTCGGTGGGCGGTACGTCGATCTATCCCTTCATCGACCCGTCGCTCTTCCAATCGAGTTCCAAGCGGACGTGGAACGGAAAGCCGAATTCCGACCCGGAGACGTTCCGGCGCAGCCTGTACATCTTCTCCAAGCGCACCATTCCACTGCCTATGATGGAGGCGTTCGATAAGCCGGACTCCATGTCGAGTTGCGCGCGGCGCAACCGCTCCACCGTGGCGCCACAGGCGCTCATCTTGATGAATAATGACTTTGTCGGCGTGCAGGCCCGCCACTTCGCGCAGAGATTGGAACGCGAAGCCGGAGCCGACACGGCGAAGCAGGTGAAGCTAGCCTACGAGATCGCGCTGGCGCGCGAGCCATCGGCCGCGGAACTCGCCGACGCGCGAAAGTTCATCGAGAGCTACCCGCAAGGGCTAGTAGATTTTTCCCACGCACTTTTCAATCTCAACGAGTTTGTGTACATCCCATGAGTCAGCGATTTTTTTCACGGCGTGAATTGCTTTGGAAGGCCGGCGGCGGCATCGGCGGTTTGGCGCTGGCCGGCCTGCTGCAGGCCGAGGGCAAGTCGCCGTTGGCGGCGAAGACAGGTCATTACGCGGGCAAAGCGAAGTCGATTATCTCGATCTTCTGCTACGGCGGCGTCAGCCACATGGATACGTTCGACCCGAAGCCGATGCTGGCCAAGTACGCGGGCGAAACGATTCCGGGCAAGAAAGTGGTGCCCTCGCAAGGCACGCCGGGCGGCTGCATGCCTTCGCCGTGGACGTTCAAGAAGTATGGACAGAGCGGGCTGGATGTTTCCGATCTATTCCCGCACGTGGCGCAACACGCCGACAAGCTGGCAGTGATCCGGTCGATGCACACCCTCTCCAACGATCACGCGCCCGCGCTGTACCAGATGAATACCGGGTCCATTCAAACCGGCTATCCCTCGATGGGCTCGTGGGTGACGTATGGTTTAGGCACGGAGAATCAAAGCCTGCCTGGGTTCGTTGTCTTCACCGATCCGCGCGGCGGCCCTATTGGCGGTGCGCCGAACTGGGGCAACGGGTTCATGCCGGCATCCTTCCAAGGCACGCAGTTCCGGCCCACGGGCGATCCGATCGTGGATTTGAAGCCGCCGCAGGACATGACGCCGGAACGTCAGCGGCGCTGGCTAGACTACATGAAGCGGCGGAACGAAGAGCATTGGCAGCGCAACCCGAATGACTCGGAGTTGGCAGCGCGGATCGAGTCGTACGAACTCGCGTTCCGCATGCAGACCGCCGCAGTGGAGGCCGTGGACTTGACGCGCGAGTCCGCGGCGACGCACAAGCTCTACGGCACCGGGGAACACCTGACCGAGTATGTGGGGCGGCAGTGCCTGATGGCGCGGCGGCTGGTGGAGCGCGGCGTGCGCATGGTGCAGATCTATTCCGGCGGCGGCAACTTCGGCGAGAGCTGGGACGCGCATGGGGATCTGAAGGAAAAT
>VFZO01000324.1 GCA_016871155.1 Acidobacteriota bacterium
CATGTAGTGGCCGTAGCCGTTGAACCCGTAGCTGCAAGCCTTTCCGAAACTCTCGCTGTATTCATCAGGCAATCCAAAACCGTGCCCGAACTCGTGCGCCGCTGGAAACCGGCCGTTGGGATCGGGCGACTCGTCGCCAAGCTGCAAGTTGCCGGTTCCGGTCCGCGATCCCATCGTTGCTCGTTTCTGTTTGTGAAGGGTCAGCAGGAAGTGGGCCTTCGGCTTCGGTGAGAATTGGATAAAGAACATGGGACGGCAACGAAACCGGTGCGGCGCGTCCGCGGGCGGCAGGATTTCAATGTCTCCCGGGTTGGTGACGAACTGGGAGCCGTCGGGACGAGCCCACATCTCCGGACCGTTCCAGCGCCGGCTGGAGTTGACCACCAGATTCCTCCGAAACGCGGCGTAATCGAACGCGACCCCTTCCATGCTCTCGGCGAACTTCACGCTGATGCGAAAGTAGGCGATAGACATGGCGATCTCGTTGACTCCGTCGAAATCGCAGCAGCGCAGGAAAACCGCATCGTATCGTCCCAGGACCGGCGGAATCGCACCCTCCGGATCCTTCCACTCTTCGTAGACGCCATCGGAGCGTTGCCCCCGGCGCAACTTTGGAGACTCCTGATACTCGAACGGCTTCAGAGACGCAAACGGCCGGTGCATCGCCTCCGGACGGGTATTCAGCGTGTCTTCTGGTTCGGTGCCCTCCGCCACCGCATCCACAATGCGGACCGCCATACGCGCGCCGACTCGCAGGTGTCCGCCGCTGTCCGGCGTTCGCTCGGCGAACGCCTCGTAAACATTCCCATCCGCGAAGATGGCCCGCGTCCAGTCCGGATAGTCGTCGATGTAGTGCCGCTGCCCGGTCAGTGCGTTGGACGTCACGGGATAATGCGGAAACATCGAGTTGCCGTGGGGCCTATAGACGCCCTCGCTCGACAGGTTCGCGTCGTTGGCCGGATTCGCGAAGCGGTTGGAAAACACCGCCGCCGTATTGTTACCCACCACGTTCACCGGCTCCCGGTCTTCGTTCACCGTCACCAAATCGTCGAGCGAAAACGCCACCGGCCGTTCCCGGTCCATCGACGTCGCCAATTCCGCCGCGGTCCACTGCTCGAACGGACGGTCGGCGGCTGCGTTCCGGGCCCGAAACCCGGTGGACTTCCACAGCGACGGCAAATCGTACAGCTTCATTCGCTCGGCGCCCGGTCTGCGGCGGGCGGGATCGCTAACCGTTTCGACGGTGCGGGTGATCTCGTCCTTGCTCACCGCGAAGGTGTGCGGAGCCAGCACGAGTTGCAGCCACGCTCCCGGCGCGGGCCGCCGGTCCGCGCCGCCCGCTGCGTTTCGCTGCACGATCCAGGGCAAGGCCTGCGCGTGCGTCGCCGGATCGATCTCGTTCACGCACCAGTTGCTATGGGTGTCGGGATTGGCGATTGGGCCGCGCGCCGATCGGGGATCGCGAAATCCTTGCAGCGGCAGCGCCGGGACGGCCACCCGCGCCGAACCATGCGCCAGGTGTCCATAGGCCCGGTCGAAGTACTCGAGCCGGATGAACTGCCAGTGCGGATCCAAGACCATCTCCACCGGGTCGGCATCGTTGCCCATCATGCCGCCGTTAGGCAGAATTCCCTCGAACCGGTGAGTCTCGTGATTATAGAGCAGTCCGTCCACGCGGCTCCAGTCCGACATGGTCAGCGACCATTCGGCCGGCATGCGAAACACGCGATAGTGGTCCTTCACGGCCGCGTCCACTTCGCCGGCTCCGATCCACCGGTTTTTCTCGTCGTTGGCCGTATCCGGTGTTGCCACCGCCACGTACCGTCCGGCATGCGCGAATTCCAGCGTGAAAGCCGAAGCCGCCAACGGAAGATCGAAGGCAACGATTCCGGACTCGGCCGCAGTGAGCGCAAGATCCACGGCCGGGCCTTTGACACGCACGGGCATGCCTTTGGGAAAGTCTTTTGCCTCTCCCAGCGGATCCAAATAGCGCAGCCGGAGCACTACGCGGTTGGTTAACGGCTGGCTCGGGGGGAGTCCAGGCGTCTCGCATGGTGAAAACTCCACCATGCGTTGATAGAACCGGCAGCCGAAGGTATTGCGATCCGAGGCCCAGGTACGCCGCTGTTCCTGATTGGCCAGGCGCGCCGCCGCGTCGCTCCAAAAGCGCTGCTTGCACCCCGCCGCGCCTTCCTTCGTCGTGGGACACGGCCAACGGTTCAAGCCTATCTTTGTGTCAGGCCGGAACAGCAGCGCCAGCACCCGCCGGTTCACCACGTTTTCGGCGTTCCGCTCCTGCCGCTTAGCGGGGTTCTGATAGCTTTGCGCCTCGGCGCTCGAAAAGATCATCTGCGGATTGAATTCCGAGCAGCCCTGCCGGTCCCCCTTGCCATCCGCATCGGCGCCCTTGCCGAGGAACTCATCCGGCGTCATCGGCACAGGCCACAGGAACGTGAAGTACGCGGCAAAGAGTTTTTCGCGCGTCTTCGGCCCCGCCTGCCCGTCCGGCGTCAGGCCATTTGCTGTCTGAAACGCCTTCGCCGCAGCCACCGGCGAGCCCTGGTTGAACCCAAGCGCGGTCAACATCGCCTGCGTCTGTGCGCTTCCCCACACATCCCCTGTTCCTTCGGACGAGGTCTGGAGCTGTTCCCACATCGCCACGTTGTGCGTCAGCACCGCGTATACCGCCCGTGCCCGGCGCCCGGAGAGGATCTTGTTGTAGTTCTCGTCGCCCGTCGGATCGGCGTGCCCGAAGATCGTCATCGGCGCGCCCGGGTGCGCCTCGCGCAGGCCGCTCAGCGTGTCGAACTCCGGCTTCGCCTCCGGCACCACGAACGAGGAATCGAAAGCGAACCGGATGTCGTCCAGCTTCCAACACCCCACCGCGATCAATTCCATCCGGAGCGTCACCCGCTCCTTGCCATGCGAAGGCGGCGCCAACACCGGCAGCAACTCCAACACGCCGTGACTGGCGGCGTGCCCGCCCGCCAGCTTTGTCTCGTCAAATAGCTTGATACCCGCCTCTGGAGGGGAGAGCGGAATCGGCTCCGGCTTTTTTCATCCTGGGCAAAGAAAAATCAGCAGACCGGATGATCGTTCTTCCACTGATTTCACACAAATCAGGTGTCAGCGAATTTTTGATTTGAACCAAGGAGATCACGACCCATGAAAATTGCCAAGACGTTCCGGACGGCTCTGATGACCACCGTCCTTGTTACCCTTTCCTCGGCCAATGCCATAGCCGACGCGCCGCTGAAGTCCGCATTGGGGCTCAGCATGGACCAGGCCAAGGCGGCCACCGAAATTCACACCCGGCGCTTCCCCGTGTACCAGAAGAAGCGGAGCGAATACAGCCGCCAGATGGGAAAGCTCCGGCGCGCGCGAATCGCCAACGACAGCGAAGCCGTGGTCCGCGAGGATGCCATTGCCCGGCGCCTGCACGGCGAGATGATGGCGCTGATGCACGAAGAGGACGGCGAAATCCGGAAGCTGCTGACGCCGGAGCAGAGTAAGAAGTTCGACGCCTATCTAAAGCAGCGGCGAGAGATGGTTGGCAGCTCGCGTGACGACAAGGAGTACACGGGCCGGTAACCGCCTTAAGCGGAACGATGGGAACGAAGGCCCCCGGGCGCGCCGGGGGCCTTCGTTCGGGCGTTCGGCGTCGGTCACTCTACGACAACCCCAGTTGCGTCATCAATTCACTCCTGACGCGGCAAACGTTTCTGACACACAACATCTTAGGCCCGGCAATATCCCAGTCGAGAGGCACAAAAAGGGCTCGGAAATCGCTCCCGCTCCGGACCCAGGTTGCGCCGCTTCTTGACCCTGTTCCTGAGACCGAACCGCACCCATTCGAGTCCTGGAAATCACTGCCGAACAACGGCTTATCGATAAATGTAAACCCCGCCCAAGTACGATTCCGGCTCCCGCCTGATCCAAAAGCAGCAACTCTTGAACAATCAATTACTTACGTGCGAAAGGCCGCCCCACTCACCGGTGCCGGAGGTGTCTGACCCTATTGCCCCTATTGCCCCGAACCGGGCTTCACGGCAAATCCAACTTTATTTCCCAAACCGTATCAGCCACTTACAAAAGCCACGCAGCGAAACCGCACCAGACGCCTGCTACTCTCTGTGCCAGGTGACCCAATATGTCTGATGCGCAAGCTGCCAGCTCCTCCGATCTCCGATTGCCGAATATCACAGCCAAAAAAATGACGGAAGGTCCCAGCGGCCACACAAAACAAATGGCTTGCCCCCGGACCGCCTCCACCCAAGACGCATCAACAAAATTGACGGAGGGTCCCAACTCAGAAAAACAGCTTCAACCCAAACTGCAGCAAACGAGGCATCTGCGACGTTCCATTAATCGTGCCGAACGCCGTGCTCGACGGCGTGGTATTCGGGTTGGCGAACTGGGTGTGATTGAACGCGTTCAAGAACTCGGTTCGGAACTGCAAATAGATGCTCTCAGTGAAATAAGTGTTCTTAATGACCGAAAGGTCCCAGTTATCGAGCGCCGGGCCACGAAAGCCGTTGAAGCGCGATGGCATCGTTCGCAGATTCGAGCCGAGCTGGCGCGACGGGTTGCGCTCGAAGCCGGCGTCGACGTTGAACGCCCGCTGCCTGGTCCGCTCTCCGCTAGGAATCGGAATGCTCTTCAAATCCCCGTTGAAAATAGCATTCCCGAAACCCAGCGCCTGGCCGGCCTGATACTGATAGATGCCCTGCACCTGCCAGCCGCCGCTGAGTTTGTTGGCGTTCTTGGCGCGGCCAAACGGCATCTCCCAGATGCCGCTGCCAACGAACCGGTGCGTGCGGTCCTGGTCGCTCACAACATACTCGGGCCGCTCGTCGACCTCGTTGAGATAGCCGATGCCCTCCATGAGTTTCGACCAGGTGTAAGCGGTCATGAACGTCACGCCCTTCGAATACCGGCGCTCCAGCCGCACCTGCAGCGAGTGGTAGTTCGAATACCCGTCGTTGTTGGTGACCGAGACGCCGGTGAACTGCGGGTACGGGCGCAGAAGTTGGCCGCGGCTGGTGGTCGTCGCGCCCAGGCCCGTGCCGGGCAGCAGCGGGAAGAAAGGATTCGGAACCTGCCGCCCGAGAGCGTCGATCGTGGCCTGGTCGCGGACGGGCGACGTGCTGAGGTACTGCCGCGGAATGGCGTTAATCGCGCGGCCGATGCGGAGATCGTTCCCATTGGCGCCGACATAGGCGATTTCCAGCGCCGTGTCCTTCATCACCTCGCGTTGAATGGACATCTGCCACCGGTGGCTGTACGGAGTGCGCAGCGCGTTGTTGAAAAAGGCGACACCCTGGCCGGCGAAGGTCAGCAGACCCTGCGATGCGCCGCTCGGACGGTCGACGCCGGCCGGGTAGGGGTTGGCGAACGACGCGACGAATTGAATGCCGTTATTCAGGCTGGGCACCAGGTTCGTCCGGCGGCTGAAGCCGGATTGGTTTACGGTCTGGCGGTCGAGATCGTAGAACCGGCCAAAGCCGCCCCGGATGGCCGTGCGCCGGTCGAGTTGATAGGCGAAGCCGAACCGCGGCGAAAGGTTGTTGCGGTCCGCGCTCCACAGGCCGCGCGGCTGTCCGCCCGTGCCGGCAAAGGTCAGGCCTCCGCGCACGCGGAAGTCGTTGGCGGACACCTCGGGAATCGGGCTGCGGGCGTAGTTCGCCCGGGCGGTAGCCTCCAGCGGATTGGCGGTGGCCGCGTCGAAGCCGCGAACGGTGCGATTGAACCGCTCAGTCGTTGGCAGACCCAGTTCGTAACGGACTCCGAGCGTAATCGTGAGCTTTGGATTGATCTTCCAGTCGTCCTGCAGGTAGCCGCCATTGATGATCGCCTGCTGTGCGTAGCTGTCGTTGTAGTCGATGAAACCGGTGCTGGGAATGCCGAGCAGGAAGGCGGCCAGAGTTTGGCCCATGGGCGCGCCGGGCGACGAGTCGAGCGGCCCGCGAGTCCAGTCCGTTCCGAAGTCGAAGCGGCCGGAACTCATGCCGAGGTTTACCGCAAAGTCCCTGTATACCCGGTATTCGTAGCCATACTTCAAGCTGTGATTGCGAACGATGTGGGTGACGTTGGCCGCCAGCGAATGGGTGTCGCGAGAGGCGCGGTTGACGCCGTTGGGGTTCAACGCCGCGTAGCCGCCCACGTTGATACTCGGCAGCGACACGGCTTCCGGTGCGATCGAGTTGACCTGATTCACGTAGGCCGCCGAGAAGCCCAATGCGGCAAGGTCCACGCCCTTGCTGCGCGGCTCGCCGTTGTCGAAGTACTTGGTGTAACTGTAGCGTGAGTTCAGCAGCAGGTTGGGCCGGAATACGTAGACATGATCGAAGCCCAGCCCCTGGTTGCGGCGGAAGTAGAGCGTGCCATAACCGGTATTGCCATACCGGTTCTCGCCCAATGTGCGCCGGCGGTTGGCGTCGCCGCGCACGAAGAAGCGGCTCTTCTCGCTGATGTTGTGATCGACGCGGAAGACGTGACTCCAAAAGTCGTCGATGTCCGGAACCAGGATGGTGTAGTTGTTCGAGAAGTCGCGCGTACCCGGGAGGTTGGCCTCCGGATAATACGCCAGCGTATTGCGGGCCGTGGCGGCGATGCGGCTGGCCGGGATGATGTTTCCGGGCAGCGGTTGGCGGCTGAATCGCCCGTTGGGCGCCGGGGCGATGGTGGCGGGGTCGAAGATCTGATACTGCGACCCGGCGTTGAGCATGGCGGAGAAGTCGCCCTGGCGCTGCGCAGCGGTGGGTACGCTTGTCGTCACGGTCTCTCGCGGGAACGTGTCCTTGATGCCTTCGTAGCCGTACATCCAGAAGCTCTTGTTGCGGCCGTCCAGGAGTCTCGGAATCACGATGGGCCCGCTGGCGTTGCCGCCAAATCGATTCTGCCGGATGATGGCCCGCGGCTGATTGGAGAGGTTGTTGAAGAAGCTGTTGGCGTTGAGCTTCGGATGCTGGAAGAACTCGTACAGGCTGCCGTGTAACTGGTTGGTGCCGGACTTCAGACTGACGTTGATGACCGCGCCGGAAGCGAAGCCGTTCGAGGCGTCGAACGTGGCGGTTTGAATCTTGAACTCCTCGACGACGCCGGCCGGAGGAATGTAGGCGA
>VFZO01000325.1 GCA_016871155.1 Acidobacteriota bacterium
CGCATATCAATGGCGGAACGGCGGCGTCTGATTCTTAACAACCGGTTGGGTTGGCGTGCCCTGGTTGGCGCGGCCAGGGAGGCCCGCGCTTGAGCGATCGCACAATCGATCTTTGTCCCGCCTGCGGCTGCGGCGGCATGCGAACGCTCTTCCACGGCACCGACCGCCTATTTGCGACCACGGACAAAAGCTTCGAGGTCGTCGAGTGCGCCGAGTGCCGGCTGCTCCGCCTTTTCCCGATGCCGGACCCCGAAGAGTTGCATCAATACTATCCGCCCGGCTACTGGTTCACGCCAGGCTCCGATGTCGCTTCTCGCTCCGAGGAGTTCTACAGGCGGCTCGTCCTGTCCGACCACGTTCAGTTCGTCGAAAAGGCGATCGCCGGCGCGGGTGGACAAGGGCCTGTGCTCGATGTCGGCTGCGGCGGCGGGCTTTTCCTGCGCTTGCTGCGAGAGCGCGGCCACCAGGTGCTCGGTTTCGACTTCTCTTTAGACGCGGCAGCCACGGCGTGGAGGCGGAATCGTGTGCCCGCCATCTGCGGGAACTTCTCGCGGCCTCCCTTCGCCGGTGGATCGGTGCCCGTGGTCACGATGTTTCACGTGCTGGAACACCTGCTCGATCCGGTCTCCTACGTCGAGGCCGCCCACAAAGTGCTCCGCCCAAACGGACGCCTGGTGATTCAGGTCCCCAACGCCTCCAGTTGGCAGTTCCTATTGTTCGGCCAGAACTGGAACGGCATCGACATTCCGCGGCACCTCGTCAATTTCAAAGAGCGGGATCTCATCTCGCTGGTTGAGTCTTGCGGCTTCGTCGTCGAACGCAGAAAACACTTCTCCCTGCGGGACAATCCGGCCGGCATGGCCTCGTCGATCGCCGTCTCGCTCGACCCCATGGGCCGCCGGGTCCGCGGCATCCCGGAGACGCCTGGCCTTCGGCTGCTGAAGGACGCGGTTTTCTTCGGTCTGGTCTTGACCTGCCTGCCCTTCACGTTAGTGGAGGCCGCCTGCCGCGCCGGCTCCACGATCATGATAGAGGCGCGGAAAAAAGAATGAGAGCCATTCTCGGCCTTCTGCCCTCGCCCCTTCGCCGGCAGGTTCTGCACTTCGAGGCACGAATCGAGGAGGCGGTGG
This sequence comes from Acidobacteriota bacterium, assembly GCA_016871155.1. Taxonomy (GTDB): domain Bacteria; phylum Acidobacteriota; class Terriglobia; order Bryobacterales; family Bryobacteraceae. The sequence goes on from VFZO01000325.1 coordinate 1,131, forward strand.
CCGCCTTTGCCGCCGGCCTTCCACCGCAGGCGATTATCCTCGATGCCGGGGCCGGTGAAGGTGCCTACAAGTCGTATTTTCCGGCGCAGCGCTATATCGGAGTCGACCTGGGGATAGGCGATGCGGCGTGGAACTACCGGGGCCTGGACGCGCTGGCGGACCTGGAAGCATTGCCATTCCGCGACGCCGCCTTCGACGCGTCGATCAACGTGGTGACGCTCGAGCATGTACGGCGGCCCGCGACCGTCCTGGCCGAGCTCCGGCGGGTGCTGAAGCCAGGCGGCCGGTTACTCTTGATCGTTCCGCATGAGTGGGAGGTTCACCAGCCGCCCAACGATTACTTCCGCTTCACGCGATACGGCGTGGCGCATTTGGCCCGGCAGGCAGGATTCGAGGTCGTTCGTTGCGACGCGGCGGGCGGCTACTTCCGGCTCGTAAGCCGCCGGTTGCTCGGAGGCGGACAGTTCTTCCCGATGCCGCTCAGTCTTCTATGGCTCGCGGCGGTGGCGATTCCGGCCCTCCTGCTGCCTCTGCTCGACGGCCTGGACAAGGACAAGAATTTCACGTTGGGCTACATCGCGGAACTGCACGTTGCGTCACAATAGACGCATGCCAAAACGAAGAGACCTGTTTCAAGTGCCGGCCCTGCTCGCCCCCATGGCTTTGATGGCGGCGAAAAAGGACGGCGAGTTATCGAACGTGGTGATCGACGCCGCCAAGGTCCGTACACAGAAAGCGCCCTTCGGCGAGTTGAAGATCTTCTTCGACGGCCCAACGGAGCAATTGAAAGCGATGACAGCCGGCAGCCTGTTGCTCTATGCCGGGCAGACGCCGCATCCGCCTCATCGGCATCCGGAGGAAGAGTTCATGGTGGTAACAGAGGGCGCCGGCGAGATCTTCATCGACGGCAAAACCGTAAAGGTCTCCGCCGGTTCCATGATGTACTGCGCAGCCAACAAACCTCACGGCATCGTCAACACCGGCAAGAAACCCCTCCTTTTCTACTTCTACAAGTGGAAAGCCTAGCACTCGGCCGCCCTGAGCTTTCTCCATTTCCTGTTCACCCAAAACGGAAGCAGACGGCGCCCTCTCCGCATGGGGTCTCTCCGCATGGGGTCAGTCACCTCTGCCACCGGGCCTGCGAGTCAGATTTTCGATTACCACGCCAAATGTGCAACCCGAGGCCTGGCCTTGGCGAGTCGCCCCGGCAGAGGCGCACTTCACGGCGGGCCGTGAGGTAACCCCAAGCGACAACTATACTTATTCGGCGGCGGCCACCACCTCCATCGCCGGCAATTCCAGAACCAGTCACGGATTTTTGGCGGCAGCACCCTAGCCTGCTTCACATACCCAAAAGACGTCTACAACCTACAACCGTATGATCCGGCCCGCGTACGGCGGATACGCCCGGGCCCTGCAAACAGCCGACTAATCTAGACCACTCAATCCAGGCACTTTACAAAACCACTCGGACAGGTGAAGAACATTTCAGGCAGACAATGTTGTGGGCCGTAGAAAAATCCGCTGTGCCGCCTCGTTACGCGGAAGAACTCTCTGAGTATCTTCTCGATGCCCCGCTTGCCCGAACGCAGATTCTCGCCTCGCTCACGGAAACTCCAAACCCCGTTCACGACACTTCAAAGAAAATTTCAACCCTAAGAACTACTGAAAACAAACCCTTTACAGGCTACGCCCCACCCATCCACCCGCAAAGTCCTTCCCAGCCGCCTTTATAATCTACTTGTGGAGCGCATCGCGCCCGCCCAAAGCCCCTGGCCCAAATCCAGGGGCTTTTCCAATTCAGGAAACGACCACGCCATGCATACGGGAAAGCAGCAAATTATTGACGGAGGGTCCCAAGACACCCCTCGGTCCCCTCAGAATTTTCCTACCCCTGAGAACTTCGACCCGCCGAAACCACTAATTAGTAAGACTAAAATGCCGGCCACCGCCCCCGTCCAACCAGCACGGCTCACCGCCGAAGACGAGCTTTATTGGTTGGCCCTCCGGCTGATCCCGGGTCTCGGCACGCGCCGCGTAGTACAACTCCTCGAGAAGTACCGCTCGCCCGTGATGATCTTCCGTGCGAATGTCTCGGAACTGGAGGCCGCCGGTGTACCCCCGGCTCCGGCCCGCTCTCTTGCCGCCGGCGTCACCTTCGACGACGCTGTCGACCAGCAAAACCGGATGAAGGCCGCCAGCGCGACGCTCGTGAACTTTCACAGCCCCGAGTACCCGGACCTATTAAGGTCCATCATCGATCCGCCGCTGCTGCTCTTCGCCCGCGGTGACCTGACCCTGCTCTCGCACCCTGGCATCGCGATCGTTGGCACAAGAAAGCCAACTCCTTACGGCGTCGCCGTCGCCGAAAAGTTTGGCGGTGAGTTAGCCGCTGCCGGTCTGAACGTCGTCAGCGGCATGGCCCGCGGCATCGACACCTGCGCGCACAAAGCCGCGCTGAACACCGGCGGCCGCACAACCGCCGTCTTCGGCTGTGGTGTCGACATGACCTATCCGGCCGAAAATCGAAAGCTGCACGAGACCATTGCCGCGCAAGGGCTGGTGGTTTCCGAGTTTCCGATGGGCGCGCCCGCCTACCCGCAAAATTTTCCGATAAGAAATAGGATTGTTGCCGGAATGACCGTAGGCACCCTCGTCGTCGAGGGCGCACAATACTCCGGATCCGCCATCACCGCCCGCTTGGCGATGGAGGAGGGCCGGGAGCTGTTTGCCGTTCCGGGCAATATTACCTCCCAGGCCTCTTGGGGCCCTAACCTATTGATAAGACAAGGCGCGAAGCTGGTCACCACGCCTTCCGATGTGCTCGACGAACTCAAGCCTGAAGTGCGCCGCCGGATCCAATCGCCCGGCGCCGCATCCATAGAGAACGCCCCTTCCCAATCGACGCTTCCTCTCGGACCAAACTCCGTGCTGGGCGACGAGATCCTGCTCCGGCTGAAGGTGGACGCGCCGCTGCATGTTGACGAATTGTTGCGATCTCTGGAAAACTATTCCTCGTCTGAGGTCGTTGCCACGCTACTCGAACTGGAGCTACTAGGACTGGCCCGCCAGCTCCCCGGTAAGCTCTATGTGAAGGCTTGGTAGTCAACCCAAGTTCTTTCAAGCGGTTAAACTGGAAAAATCACATATGTCCAAGAATCTCGTCATCGTCGAGTCTCCGGCGAAGGCGAAAACCATCGGAAAATACCTGGGTAAGAACTTCGTCGTGAAGGCCTCGCTGGGCCACGTCAAGGATCTTCCGAAGAACGACCTCGCTGTCGATGTCGAGCGCGGCTTCGAGCCCACCTATGAAGTGATAGAAGGCAAGAAGAAGCTCATCGGCGAGTTGAAGGCCGCAGCAAAAGGCGCGGACAACATTTATCTAGCGGCTGACCCGGATCGCGAAGGCGAGGCCATCTGCTACCACCTGCAAGAGGAACTGCAATCGAAGTCCGGCAAAGGACCGGCGATTCATCGCGTGATGTTTAACGAGATCACCGCGAACGCCGTGCGCAAGGCCTTTGAGAAGCCGCTTCCGGTGAACACCAGCCTCGTCGATGCCCAGCAGGCGCGCCGCGTTCTGGACCGTCTGGTTGGCTACAAGATCTCGCCGCTGCTGTGGGATAAGGTCCGCCGCGGGCTGTCGGCCGGGCGCGTCCAGACCGTCGCTCTGCGTCTGATCGTCGACCGCGAGCGGGAGATCCTCGCCTTTGAGAAGGAAGAGTATTGGACGATCGACGTCGCGTTGAACGCCAAGAAGCCGCCGGTTCTGAAAGCGCGCCTGGCCAAGATCGCCGGCGAAAATCCGAAGATCGGCAACCAGGCGGCGGCCGATGGCGTCGTAGCCGACATCAATGGCACGGCCTACGTCGTGCAATCGGTCGGTACGAAGGAAAAGAAGCGGAACGCCGTTCCGCCGTTCATCACCTCGACGTTGCAACAGGAAGCCGCGCGCAAGCTTCGCTTCTCCGTCAAGCGGACCATGATGATCGCCCAACGGCTCTACGAAGGGATCGAGATCGGCGAGGAGGGCGCCGTCGGCCTCATCACCTATATGCGTACCGATTCTGTGCGCGTAGCGGAAGATGCGCTGGACGACGCCCGCAACTTCATCGCGGAGCGCTACGGCCCGCCTTACCTGCCCGAAAAACCGAACGTGTACCGGGGCAAGAAAGACGCCCAGGACGCACACGAAGCCATCCGGCCCACCGGAGCCTTCCGTACGCCGGAGTCGATGGAAAAGTTTCTTCAGGAAGACGAACTGAAGCTGTACCGGCTCATCTGGATGCGCTTTATGGCCTCGCAGATGATGCCGGCGCTGTTCGATCAGACGTCGATCGATGTGGCCGTCACTGGCAAGTCGAAAACGACGTACCTATTCCGGGCTACCGGTTCTGTGATGAAGTTCGACGGCTTCCTCAAGGTCTATGAAGAGGGCAAGGACTCCAAGGATGAGGACGACGAGGAGCTGAAACACAAGCTTCCGCTGGTGGCGCAGGGCGAAGAGCTGAAGTTCAAGTCCATCGAGCCCGAGCAGCACTTCACCGAGCCGCCGCCGCGCTACACCGAGGCGACGCTGGTGAAGGAGCTCGAAGCCAATGGCGTGGGCCGTCCGTCCACGTACGCCTCCATCCTGTCGACGATTCAGGAGCGCGAGTATGTGAAGAAGGAAGGCGGTAAGTTCGCGCCAACCGAGTTAGGGACTGTCGTTACCGACTTACTGCTGGAATCCTTCGGCGATATCTTCGATGTCCTCTACACCGCCCGTATCGAGGAACGGTTCGACGAGATTGAGGAAGGGGCCATCGACTGGCGGAACGCCATGGGGGACTTCTACGACAAGTTCTCCGTGGACCTGGAACGCGCCGCTGTCCACATGACCGACATCAAGCGCATGGAGAAGCCGACGGATTTCGTCTGCGACAAGTGCGGCAAGCCGATGGTCATCAAGTGGGGCAAACACGGCAGCTTCATCGCCTGTACCGGGTATCCGGAATGCACCTCGACTCGCGAGATTCCCACCACAACCACCGAGGACCTCGGCGAGCAGGGAGAAGACGAGTACTGCGTCAACTGCGGCCGGCCGATGGTCCTGAAGAAAGGCCGTTTCGGCCAGTTCATGGCTTGCACCGGGTACCCGGATTGCAAGACCACGCGGCAGCTTGGACAAGCGGAGAAGAAGGCCGATCAAAAGCTGGACGAGCTCTGCCCGCAGTGCGGAAACAACCTGGTTATGAAATCGGGCCGGTTCGGCGAGTTCACCGCATGCTCGAACTACCCCTCCTGCAAGTACGTGAAACAGAAGCTGACCGGAGTGAAATGTCCAGATTGCTCGGAGGGCGATATCATCGAACGCCGCTCAAAGCGCGGCAAGACGTTTTTCGGTTGCAACAGGTATCCGAAATGCGAGTTCGTCGCATGGGCCAAGCCCGTAGTCAAGCAGTGTCCGGACTGCGCCAGTCCGTATCTGGTCGAGAAGTATTTGAAGTCGGGGAACTTCCTGCAGTGCCCGAACAATGAGTGCAAGTATAAGGAACCGATGGCCGAAACGGTCGTCGCGTAGTTACCTGGACAATGGCTGAGAAAGAACAGTTTTATCGAATAGCGAAGCTGCCCCCGTATGTGTTCGCAGTCATCAACGAGATGAAGGCGAAGCTCCGCGCGGCCGGCAACGACGTCGTGGATTTCGGTATGGGAAATCCCGACGGGGCAACGCCCGATATCATCATCGACAAGTTGGTGGAAGCGGCCCGGAACCCGAAGAACCACCGGTATTCCTTGTCTCGCGGCATTCCGCACCTGCGGCAGGAAATCGTCAAGCGCTACCAGCGGAAATACGGCGTGGAGTTGGACCCGGAGACTGAGGCGATCGTCACAATTGGCGCCAAGGACGCCATCGCCCATCTGCTGTTCGCCATCATCGCGCCCGGCGATGTGGTTG
>VFZO01000326.1 GCA_016871155.1 Acidobacteriota bacterium
TCCTGCTCCTTCGTGAAAGTCTTTGAATCCTTCCACTGGATCATGGCGATGGGTGGCCTTGTTCGGCCCTCCTTTTACACCCTAAATTTTACGCGGCCCTCCAAAAGTATAATTGAGGTTTCCCTCCCCCGGAAACTCTCCGGTTCCACCCGATGTCAGACGTCCCTTTCGTACACCTCCACTGCCACACCGACTATTCGCTTCTCGACGGCGCTTGCGAGATCAAGCAGCTCATGAACATCGCCGCCCACCAGCAGATGCCGGCCATCGCCATGACCGACCACGGCAACATGTTCGGCGCCGTCGAGTTCTATAACGCCGCCAAGGACAAGGGGATTCATCCGGTCTTTGGCTGCGAACTCTACACCGTTCCCGGCGATCACAAAAAGCAGGAAGGCCGCTACAACCATTTGGTGCTGCTTGCGCAGGATCAGGACGGCTACCGCAATCTCATCAAACTCGTCTCGACCGGCTACCTGGAAGGCTTCTACTACAAGCCGCGCGTCAGCAAGGAGATGCTCGCCCGGTACTCCAAGGGCCTGGTCTGCCTCTCGGCCTGTCTGCGCGGCGACGTGAACGAGGCGCTGCTGGAAGACAAGTACGGAGAGGCTAAGAGAACCGCCTCGGACTATCGCGAGATCTTCGGCAGGGACAACTTCTTTCTCGAAATTCAGGACCACGGCCTGGAGCAGGACGGAAAGCTGATTCCCGAGGTGGTCCGGCTGGCCCGCGAAATTGAGAGTCCGCTGGTTGCCACCAATGACGCGCACTATTTGCGCAAAGACGATGCCCGCGCCCATGACATCTTCATGTGCATCTCCACGGGCAAAACCTACAACGACCCCAACCGCATGAAGTGGGAGCAGGACGCGTTCTACCTGAAGAACAAGTCCGAAATGGAGAAGCTCTTCGGCAACTTCCCGGAGTCGCTGCGGACTCCGTATGAGATCGCTATGCGCTGCCAGGTGAAGCTTGAGAAGGTCAAGGAACCTTTCCCCCGCTTCGACGTACCGCCCCGCCACTCCATCGATTCGTACTTCGAATACGCCGTCCGCGAGGGCTTCGAAAAGCGCAAGGCCCGGCTGGAATACATGGCCCGCCACGGCCAATTGCGCAATCCGATGGAAGCGTATGAGGAACGCCTCACCCGCGAGATCAGAATGATCCAGCAGATGAAGTTCTCCGGCTACTTCCTCATCGTCTGGGACTTCATCCGCTATGCGCGCGAACAGGCCATTCCCGTTGGCCCCGGCCGCGGTTCCGCCGCCGGCTCGCTCGTCTCGTTCGCGCTGACCATCACCGACATCGATCCGCTGCAATACGGCCTGCTCTTCGAGCGCTTCCTGAATCCGGAACGCATCAGTATGCCCGACATCGACACGGACTTCGAGCCCCGCGGCCGCGGCAAAGTGATTCAATACGTCACCGAAAAATACGGCCGGGAGCAGGTAGCGCAGATCATCACCTTCGGAACGCTCGGCGCCAAGGCCGCCATCAAGGACGTTGGCCGCGTGCTCGAGATGACCTTCGGCGAAGTCGACAAGCTGACCAAGATGGTGCCGCCGACCCTGAACATCAAACTCAAGGAAGCCATCGAGCAGGAGCCCGGCTTCGGTGAATCGGCGAAGGCCGACCCACGCGTGGCCGACGTTCTGGAGGTGGCGCAACGCCTGGAAGGCATGGCGCGCAACGCCTCCGTGCATGCGGCCGGCGTCGTCATCTCGCCTGAACCGCTGAAGGACCTCGTCCCGCTGTACAAGACGAACAAGGACGAAATTGTCACGCAGTACGACATGAACGGGCTCGAAAAACTCGGCCTGCTCAAGATGGATTTCCTCGGTCTCACCACGCTGACCATCGTCGACGAGGCGCTCCGCCTCATCAAAACAGGCCACGGCAAGACTCTCATCATGGAAGAGATTCCTCTTGACGACGCGAAGACGTATGAGGAGATCTTCCACAAGGGCAACACGTCCGGCGTATTTCAGTTTGAATCCTCCGGCATGCAGGACATTCTGCGCCGCTACAAACCGGAGCGGATTGAAGACCTTTGCGCGCTGAACGCCCTGTACCGGCCCGGCCCCATTCAGGGCGGAATGATCGACGACTTCATCGCCCGCAAGCACGGCAAAAAGGAAGTGGTCTACGATCTTCCGCAGTTGGAGCCTCTTCTGTCGGAGACCTACGGCGTCATCGTGTATCAGGAACAGGTGATGCAGATCTCCAACGTCCTGGCCGGCTATTCGCTGGGCGACGCCGATATTCTGCGCCGCGCCATGGGCAAGAAGAAGGCCGAGGAGATGGAGGCCCAGAAACAGCGCTTCTTGGAGGGCGCCGGCAAGAATAGTCTCAACCTGAAAAAGGCCGAGAAGATCTTCGATCTCATGGCGCAGTTTGCAGGCTACGGCTTCAATAAGTCGCACTCGGCGGCCTATGCGTACTTGGCTTACATCACCGCCTACCTGAAGACGCACTTCCCCATCGAGTTTATGTCCGCGCTGCTCACGTCGGAAACGGGCAACACCGACAAGGTCGTCAAGTACATCAACGAGTGCAAGGAACGCGGCGTCCAGGTACTGCCGCCAGACGTCAACAAGAGCATTCTGTCGTTTTCCCCAGACAACGGGGCCATCCGCTTCGGTCTTGGAGCGATCAAGAATCTGGGCCAAGGCGCGGTCGAGTCCATTCTCGCCGCCCGCACCGAGTCCGGCAAGCTAACCAACATCTTCCAGTTCGCGGAGAAGGTGGACCTCACCGCCGTGAACCGCCGCGCGCTGGAGTCGCTGGTGCGCGCGGGCGCCATGGACTCGATGGAAGGCACCCGCTCGCAGAACTTCGCCGCGATCGACCGGGCCATGGAACACGGTGCGAAGATTCGCCGCGACAAGGAAAGCGGACAGGGCGGTCTGTTCGGCGACATGTTCGCCTCGGACGATACCGGCCATGAAGACCTGCCCAAAGTGCCGGACTGGAAACGGATGCAGATGCTGCAAGGCGAGAAGGAGCTGCTCGGCTTCTACGTCACCGGCCATCCCCTCGATGAGCATGAGGACAAAATCGCCGACCTCCGTTCGCACGAAACGGACGAGCTTTCCGAGCTGCCGCGCAACTACGAAGTGAAGCTGTGCGGCCTTCTCACCAGCATCCAACGCCGGCGGTCCAAGGAAGGCAAGCCCTGGGTGGCGCTCACGGTGGAGGATCACAAGGGCGTCATCGAGGGGATGATCTTCAACGGGCGCGACAACGACCGGCTCATCGAACAGCTCAATCCGAACCTGGTTGAAGACAACGCCTGTCTCATCACCGCGACCGTTATGCCGGAAGAAGGCGCCGCTCCGCGCTTGCGCATCAAAGACCTGCTTCCGCTGGCCAACGCCCGTGCTCCGCTGCCGTCGCTCATCACCATCCGGGTTCGCCTGAAGGAGAACGGACAAGATCCAGTTACGGAGCTACACGAGCTATTTGCGCGAAAGCAGGGCAGCGCCCAGGTTCGCTTGCGCTTGGAGTCCCCCCGCGATTTCGCCGTGTTGCTCGATATCAACGAGCGCGTCAAACCCGACCGCGAGTTCCGAAAAGCCGTGGAAGAGATCTGCGGCGCCGAATCGTTCGAAGTGCTGCAGAACTGACCGGCTTGCGATCAATCGTGACGAAGTACGTCGACCGGATTCGTCCGAAGCGCTTGCAGTCCGGGTCGCGCCGCCGCAAGTGAGCCGGCCACGATCAGCGCGAGGCCGCAGAAAGCGATCAACGGCGTCTGCAGGGGAGCGGCGGCGAACTTCTCGATGAACAACGGCCCAGCCGCGCCGCCAGCCAATACGCCACCCACTACCAGCGTCAGCGTAGGCCCCACCGAACGCAGGAAGATGTCCGAACGGCTGGCGCCCAGAGCGAGACGAATGCCCAGGTCCTTCAGCCTCCGTTCCGCATCGTAGCGTGCGATTCCATAGACGCCGCTCAGCGCCAGGCAGGCGGCAAAGAACGCGAAGATTGACATCAGCGTGGCGGTGGTTCGTTGATTCCGCGTCTGGAGATCGATCAGACTCTGCATCGTGCGAATCTTCCACACCGCCTGGTCGCCGTCGACACGCCACACGGCCTTCTTCGCGGACTCCGCGATCGCGTTAAGGTCGCCGTCGAACCGCAGCGCTACCGCGGCAAGCGTACCCGGATTCTGGCTGTAGCAGGCATAAAGCTGGGCCGGCGCCTCGCGGCGGATATCGTTCTGACGGTTCGCGCCAACGACTCCAATCACCGTCGCCGTCGCCCAATCCTTCACGACGAGTGTCTGCCCAATGGCGTCGCCCTTGGGCCAGAGGCGGCGCGCCAAGAGGTCGTTCACCAGCACCACGCTTTGTCCGCCATCGATGTCCCGGCCGTCGCAACTGCGGCCGCTCACGAGCGGGATTCCCATTGTGTGGAAATAGTCCGCCGTTACCGTATTGAACACGGCCTGGGCCCAGGCTCCTTCGCTGCCGGCTCCCGGCAGCCGGAATTCGATAGACCCGCCGTTGCCGCTGGAGGGCACGGCCCGGGCCAACGCCGCGCTTCGTACGCCGGGAATCTCCTTTACGCTTTCCACCACTTGACGATGGAACTCCCACTGCTGCTGCCGCGATGCGAACTTCGCCCGGTTCACCCGGTACTCCATCGTCAACACGTTTGCTGAGTTTGCGATGCCCAGGTTGGTGTTCCACAACCGCTGCAGACTCTCCAGCAGCGCGGCGCCGCCCAGAACAAGAATCGTTGAGGCGGCCACTTGCGCAACCAGGAACACCCGTCTGGTGCCCGCCGCCTTGCTCACCGTCGAATGGGAGTCGCCGTCGCGCAGCGCCGGACCCAGCGCCGTTCCGGCAAGCCCGAACGCCGGCAGAAGCGCGGCGAAAAGACCCGCGAACAGGCACACGGTCAGGCAAAACGCGAGGACCGGACCGTTGATCTCCGGCGGCCCGGCCTGCATGGCCCCCTGCGGCAGAATGGACGGCCAAGCCGTGGTTGTCATGGCGGCGATCAGCAGCGCCGCGGTCACACTCGCCGCGCCGATGGCGATGCCTTCGATCAGTACCTGCCTCACGATGCGCCATCGCTGTGCGCCCAGTGATACCTGGAGCGCGAATTCGCGCCGGCGGGCGGCGGCGCGGGACGCCAACATCCCGCCCACGTTGGCGCAGGCAACCAGCAACAACAGACCAACCGCCGCCAGCAGATACCGCAGTGTTCCCCGGACACCCTCGGCCAGAAACTCTCTCCAGCGCATCACCATTGCACTGTGGCCTCCATTGGCTTCGGGATACTGTTTGGCAAGGTCCGTTGCCGTCGCCCGCAGGGCCGCCTCGGCGGTCTCGATCGCGACTCCGCTCCTGAGCCGCCCTAGAACATAAAAACTCCGCATGTTCCGCGCCAACGCCATGGAGGTGGCGAAATTCTCCACCGGCACCCAAACGTCAGTGTCGTCCATCACAAACACGAAGCCGGGCCGCAGCACGCCCAACACCGAGTAGGCCTCGCCATTCAGAGTCAGCCCGGCGCCTACGATGTCCGGGCGGCCATTAAAGTACGTGGTCCACAATCGGTGGCTGATCACCGCTTGCCGGGTTCTGGCCTGCAGGTTCAATTGCCCCATCGCGGCCTCGACTTCCAGCGTCTGGAAAAAGTCGTGGGATACAAACCCGCCGCGCACTCGCTCCGCCTTGCCCCCTCCGGACAGAGCCATCGTCTGCCCGCCAAACGCGCTCAGGCTGAAGAATGCGCTCGCACGCGCTCGCCAGTCTTCGAGATTCGGGAGCGACACCAGACGGCGGCCCGCCTTCGACGATTCCATCGCCAGCACGAGGTTTTCGCTCCCTGGGAACGGCAAGGGCCGGAGCACGGCGGCTTCATAAGCGCTGAAAATGGCCGTTCCCACACCGCCGGCCAAACCGAGGGACAGTACGCAGACCGCGAATACAAGCCGGTCCCGGAGCAGCGAGCGGCACGCCAACCGGGTGTCGTAGATCAGGTTTTCGACCGCCGGAATCCCGCTCCGCTCGCGATACGATTCCTGAATCGCCCCGATCCTCCCAAACTCGCGCCGGGCCGCCTGTCTCGCGGCCGCCGGATCCATGCCGCTTGCTTCGTAGCCCTCAGCCAGCATCTCAAGATGACTGTCGATCTCTTCGTTCAGGCGCTCGTCCAGCGCCCGGCGCCGGAACAGACCGCCGATGCGGCTCCACGCCGTCCGCAGTTGGGAGATCATTGCGCTCTCTCCAGGACCTTGCCGACCAGGGCGCTGATCCGGTCCCAGTCCTCAATTTCTTTCTGAAGCTGCTTTCGCCCCACGCGAGTGATCGAATAGTACCGCGCACGGCGGCCCTTCTCGCTTGTGCCCCACTCACTCTCAATCCACCCCTTTTGCTCCAACCGCAGCAGCGCGGGATAGATAGTGCCTTGGTTTAAAGCCAACCCGCCGCCGGTGAGTTGCTCGATTCTGCGAGCGACTCCGAACCCGTGCAGCGAACCCATCGATTCGAGCGTCTTCAGGACCAGCAGGTCCAGCGTGCCGTACGGCACTTCAGAGGTTTGATGCATCGCGGTTTTCCTGTTGCCTGACTACAGGTATACCCGATTATCTGTTGGCAGTCAACAGGAAAAATGATACGCCGGCTCTACGCCACAATCTCCCGGATCAGCTCGCCCTCCACATCCGTCAGCCGCATGAACCGCCCGTTGTGCAGATAGGTCAACCGCGTGTGGTCGAAACCCATCAGATGCAAAATCGTCGCGTGCAGATCGTTGATCTTCTTCGGCTTATCCACTGCTTCCAGCCCGAAGTCGTCGGTCGCGCCGACCACCGTGCCGCCCTTGGTGCCGCCACCCGCCATCCACACCGTGAAGCCGTAGGGATTGTGATCCCGGCCAGACATTCTCTGCGAAATCGGCAGCCGTCCGAATTCGCCGTGCCAGATCACGAGCGTCGAATCGAGCAGCCCGCGCGACTGCAAATCCGCCAGCAGGCCGGCGATGGGCTTATCCGTCTCGCCGCAATGCTGTTCGTGATTTTCCTTCAGATCCCAATGCGCGTCCCAGCT
>VFZO01000327.1 GCA_016871155.1 Acidobacteriota bacterium
CGTTGTCAAGAACTCGATATCAATAACGCTACTCCCCGCGCAGTGCAATTTGCGGATCGATGCGGGATGCCTGCCAGGCCGGAAACGCGATCGCCAAAAGCGAAGCGCAGCCAACGAGCACAGCGGCGGCAAGATACGCGAAGAGATTCAGCCCTTGAATTTGAGGGATCTGAGCAGTCAATCCTTGAGCCATTCCCAATGCGAGAAAAACTCCGACGACAATGCCCGATACAGCGATCCGGCTTCCCCGCCCCAGCACAAGGCCGCCCGACGGACGGTTGTGCGCCGAGCGCCAGCCGTACCCCTAGCTCCTTCTTTTGCATCGCGACAAAATAGGACATCAAACTGTAGATCCCAATCGCGGCAAGAACCAAGGCGACCCCACCAAAGATTACAAGCAGATATTGCGAAAGTCGCAACTGCCAAATTCCATCAAGGACTCGGGATTCATAGCTGCGAACGTCGAATAGAGATTGCTGCGAATCGATAGCCCACAAGGTCTGCTCCACGCGGCTCTGAAATTCGTTGAGAGGTAGCGAAGTGCGAATCAGAAAATAGTGATTCGCATCCGCGACCTGTCGATACGATAGAAACACGTCCTGACTGTTGACTGTCGAGAGCGATTCGCGCTGGGTGGATTCGGCAACTCCAACAATCTCGCGAAACACCGGAGTGCTTGTTGGCGTTACATTGAGGGCGATGCGTTGGCCAATCGCAGAGCCGTTCGGGAAGAGCCTGCTTGCCAGTCGCTTCGAAATGATGGCAACCGGGCTGGAATCCTTGCGGTCAAACGCGCTGAACGTTCGCCCTTCCAGAAGCCGGATGCCAAGAACCGAAAGGTAGTTCTCGCTGATCGTTTGCAATTGTACGAATGGATTGCTCAGGGCAGCCTCAAGCGATTGGCCTTGAACAAGGATGGTTTGATTCCTGTCGCTTTCCTGTCCAGTGAGTGGAGGAGCGTGACCAAAAGCAACCGCCGAAAACTCCGGGCGCGCCGCAAGTTCGCGTTGGGCTCGTTCATAGTAGGAAGCAATCAAATCCTGGGAGATATATCGTTTCCAGCCGAGTGCGACTCGAAATGTAGATATCGACTCCGCTGAGAAGCCCTTGTCCTGATTCTGGAGGTCGATGAATCCACGAATCAACAATGCAGCGCCGCTCAGCAGTGCAACTGCCATGGCAACTTGAGCTCCGATCAACAAATCTCGCGCAAAACCAGATCTTCCCGATCCGATCAATGAGCGGCCGCCCTGCCGGATCTGGCTCGCGAGATCGACTCCTCTTGTGTTGGTAAGGATCGGCAAGACTGCCGCCGCCACGCGCGATAACAGCGTGATGACGAAAGTGAAGGCAATCACGCGGGCATCAAGGTCAATCGTCATCGAGGCCGGCAAACGATCCGCGACCAGCGCATAGAGGATCTTCATCCACCATCGAGCCAGCAACAAACCCAGCCCCGCCGCTAGAAACGCCAACACCATGCTTTCAGTAAGTTGTTGCATCGCAATATCGGCGCGCTTTGCGCCAAGCGCGAGACGGACGGTGAGATCTTGTTGGCGTCCCAGCGAACGAACCAGCAAGAGATTCGCGGCATTCAAGCAAGCCATCCCAAGCACCAGCCCAACAGCGGCAAGCAGCACGATCAGAAACGGGCGGCTGGGCGCTGAGTAAATCTGAAAGAACGAATTGGCCGAGAAAGAAAGCCCCTGATTCTCCACTGGAAAGCGTGAGGACATACTCTACCCGAGATTTGCAAGTTCGCCTCGAAATTGCGCTTCAGAGGCGCCCGGCTTCAGCCGCGCGATCGCGACTACGTTGCGGTCGTCGCGTTTGTCGTAGCTGGCGAAGCCCCCGAGCGAGCGAAAGACCTGTACGCCACGCGGAAAATCGAAATCCTTCGGGGCCACTGCATGGATTTGGTAACCAGGAGCATGGTCAAGCGTAATCGTCTGGCCGAGTACATCCTTGCGACCCGCAAAATTGCTTTGCTAAACTCCATAGCTCAAGATCACCCGGAAGCCGCGATTCCGATCCATGTCCTCAGGCCAAAGAGAACCCATCTCCAGAGGAACTCCCAGAACCGTAAACAGATTGCCCGTGCATAGAATGGCCTTCCATTCCTCAGGCCGGCCTTCACCGGAGTAGTTATAGCCTCCCGCGCTTCCGGTGTGTGCCGCAATGGCCTCCACCGAAGTCATGCCCCGGCGCATCTCTTCGACTTCAGCCATCGAGATCTTGCCGGGCTCCCCGCCCTTGACCGAATAAATTTCGAATAGCCTGTCTGGCTCGTGAAATGGAAAAGGCTTCAGCAAGAGCGTATTGGCAAAGCTAAAGACCGCCGACGATGCACCGATAGCCAAGGCGAGAGTGAAAATCAGGCTGGCGGAGAAAGACGGTTCGCGCCACAACAGCCGAACCGCCGAGCGGAGGCCACTAGAGAAAGCTGCTGAAATCATCGACCCTCCATTCGCGCACGCAAAGAACTCACCAACAAGTCTAGGCCCATTTGTGGTTCCTTGCCAGCGGTGGAATTCGCAAAATGGAAGCGCTTCAGCGCGATGGGACTGATTGCCGAGAGTTCCGACAACGACTGGAAATTGCTACAAATCGAAGCACCAAGAAGAATTCTCATAGCTACCGACAAGCAAATAGCGGCCAACCGCCGCAATGCACAATTCTCAATTCTTCTTACCCAACCGTTTCTGTCAGCGAAGATAGGTCCCAGCAAACGGACTTCCCTTGGCCAGGCTGGCGCTCCAGCCTTACTCGTCCGGAAACTCCAAACAAGCGATTCATTCAGCTTTATGTAGGCATCCTCCGCGGTCGAACATCACAGCCGCATCTCTCCGCCCACATCGACTTAGTATTCCAGGCTACGCCTCCGGAAACTCCTGAACGGCCTCAATCTCCAAGTTCCCTAACCCATCCGTTCGCCCTTGACATCGATTGATCACAGCCATAGACTCCACTTGTGACCGATCAGCCCATGTCCGTTTCGCGGCGTCAATTCTTAGCATCCACCCCAATCGCCCTAAGCGCCCAAACCCCAGCCCCAATCCGGCCCAACTTTGTTCTGATCCTCACGGATGACCAGGGCTGGTGGGATGCGCCCTCCAACGGCAACCTGTCCCTGGAAACCCCAAATCTGAACCGTTTGGCCCGCGAAGGTACTGAATTCAAGCAATTCTATGCTTGTCCGGTTTGCGCCCCCACCCGCGCCTCCCTGATGACCGGCCGCCACTACCTCCGTACCGGCGTCTACAACACGCGCTTCGGAGGCGACCATCTCGACCCATCCGAACTAACTCTCCCCCAACACCTCGCCCGCCACGGCTACCGCACGGGCCTCTTCGGTAAATGGCACCTCGGCCAGTCCGGCAAATGCCATCCCAATCGCCGTGGGTTCCACGACGCCTTAAGCTTCGCCCAAGGCCACACCGAACGCTATTTCTATCCCGACCAACTTACTTGGAACGGCCAACCCCTAGGAGCCCGCGGCTATATCAGCGACATTCTCACCGACGGTGCCATCCAATTCATCGAAGCCAACCGCGCCCAGCCCTTCTTCGCTTACCTCTCCTTCAACGCCCCGCACTCACCCAATTACATTGATAACGCTCGCGCCGAAAAGTATCTGAAGAAAAACGTTCCCCTCAATGACGCTCAAATCTACGGCATGGTCCAACGCTGCGATGAGAACATCGGCCGCCTCCTCAATCGCCTCGACGACCTCAAACTAAGCAACAACACCGTCGTCATGTTCCTTTCCGACAATGGTGGCGTCAGCCGCCATTTCAAAGGCGGTCTCCGCGGCGCCAAAGCCTCCGCGTATGAAGGCGGTGTCCGCGTCCCCTTCTATGCCCGCTGGCCCCAGCGGTTCGCCACGGGTGCCAAAGTGGATTCCCCCGCTATGGTCGCCGACATCTTCCCCACCTTTTGCGAACTGGCGAATCTTCCCCAGCCAACCACGAAACCAATCGACGGTCGCTCCTTCGCCTCCCAACTCAGAACGGGCAAAGGTGAAAGCGCCCACGAGTATTTTTTCCACATTTGGGATCGCTTCCGCCCCAGTCTCCAAAGCAATTGGTCTATCCGCCAAGGCCGCCACAAGCTGGTCAAAAACGAACTCTTCGATCTCAACGCTGACCCATCGGAATCCAGGAACATCGCCACGGAACACCCGGAAATCGTCGCCGACCTGCGCCAGCGCTTCACCGCCTGGCTGGATGAACTCACCAAAGGAAAAACCTTCGAACCACCTGCGATCGAAGTCGGCCAAGCAGACACCCAAGACACGACGGAGATTCCCCCCAGTTGGGGCCTATGGAATGGCACCCACGTAACTTGGTCCTCGCCTGGCTCCGCAGCCGATGGTCCACCTCAACCCATCACTCAATCCGGCCCCCGCCAAGAAGTCAACTACACCTTCGCCGGCTACGATTGGGACAGCATCGACGGCTGGCGCAAGCCAGGCGATCATGTCGACTGGAAACTCAACGTCCTCCGCCCCGGCACTTACACCGTGGACGCTAGCTGCGCCTGTGCCCCCACCGACGCAGGCGGCGTTCTTCGCCTCGCCGCCGGACCTCACACACTCGACTACCAAGTCCAAGCCACCGCCGGCCGCACCCTCCTCCAGCGTTTCACACTTGGATCTCTGAAGCTCAACGCTGGCCCCCAAACCCTCCGCGCCGAACTCCGCTCCTGCCCCGGCACGGAACTCATGGCCCTCAACCGCCTCCTACTAACCCGCATCAAGAACTAATGCGCCAACGACCGCAGATGCGCTTCTAGCTTCTCCAGTAACTGCTCTTTGCCATAAGTGACATGCGCCCGCATCGCTTCACTCGCCTCCAGCACACTACCAGAGCACAGCGCATCCGCTAAATCGCCATGAAACCTCTGCGGCAACTGATGCCAGTCCGCCGCGGTGTCATAGAGCCAATTCAGAGTCAAGACTTGATTTCGGTTCATCGCATTTTGCAAAGCCCGAAATCCGGTGCACTCCGCCACGCGCATATGAAATCTCATGTGCTTCTGGTGGATTGCATACACTTCGTCTGTACTCAGGCCTCCCTTACCCGCGCCTTCATACGCTTCATCCAGCCATGCCGCCATACTGCGAATCTCTTCTTTTTCGGAAGGGCTCGCCTTATCCACGAAAAGCCTCGCCGAGTGCGTCTCCAACGCCTCCCGAACCACATAGTGCCCGCGCACATCTTCAGAAGTTGGTATCCGGACCCGTGTCCCCACCCGCGGCCGGCTTTCCACCAACTCCTCGCTCTCCAGCAATTGCAGCGCCTCCCCCACCGGTACGATGCTGACGCCAAATTCTTCCGCCAGTTTACGCCGCGACAGGGGAGTTCCCAATGGCACTTCGCCCGACAAAATCTTCACCCGCATGCTTCGATATACCAAGTTGGAGAGGCTTTGGGCGTTGCGTGTCGACTTCACTGAGATATCAGTTTATAAAAAATCTGGAAAAGTGCGTTGACATGCTTGCAAAATGTCAATATATTTTCTGATACATCAGGTGCCATACAACCATTACGCTTCCTCGTACTAATGCTTTTGGCCTCCAGCGCCTTTGCTCAATCCTCCACTGCCACACTCCAGGGTCTCCTCACGGATTCCAGCGGTGCCGCCGTCCCAGGCGCGGCAGTGACGATCACCAACAAAGGAACCAACACATCCCGCTCCTTCACCACCTCCAATACCGGTCTCTACTCCTTCCCCCTATTGCCCGTTGGCCGCTATCGACTGGACGCCACCAAGACCGGTTTCAAGTCTGTTACCCGCGACAACATTGTCCTCCAAGTAAGTGACCGCGTCAGCCTGGATCTCACTCTGGAGGTAGGCGGCAGCACCGAACGTGTCGACGTCGAGGCCACCGCCCCCCTCATCAACACAAACAACGCCGCGCTTGGCCAAGTCGTCGAAAATCGCCGCATCGTGGAACTGCCCCTCAACGGCCGCGATCCCTTCGCCCTGGCCGCGCTCGCCCCCGGCGTCCTCCCCACTCCCGGTGCCGGCTTCGTCCATCTCGGCGGCAGCGTCCCCTCCATCAACGGCGCCAGCAACTTCACGAGCGAAGTCACCGTCGATGGCATGCCGAACACCACACCCCGCAACGGTGCCCGCAGCAACTTCTTGATCTATACCCCCAGCGTCGACGCTGTCAGCGAGTTCAAGGTTGAAACCAATTCCCTCAGCGCCGAATTCGGCCGCTTCAACGGCGGCGTCATCAGCGTCGTCACCAAATCCGGCACCAACCAAATTCACGGCACGGTCTATGAGTTCCTTCGCAACTCCAAACTCGACGCCAACAGCTTCTTCGCCAACCGCGGCGGCATCCCCCTCGGCTCCCTCCGCCGCAACCAGTACGGATTCACCCTCGGCGGCCCGGTCACCCTTCCGAAGCTCTACCGCGGCAAAGACCGCACCTTCTTCTTCATGGACTACGAAGGCTTCCGCGAATCGCAACTTGCCACCACCAACTTCACCGTCCCCACCGCGCTCGAACGCACCGGCGACTTCTCCCGCACCACCACCGCCGCCGGCGCACCCATCATCGTCTACGATCCCAACACTCTGCGCGAAGTCTCTCCCGGTTCATTTACCCGCACGCCCTTCGCCGGTAACATCGTCCCGGCAAACCGCATCTCCGCCACCTCCCGCGCCCTCGCGCAGTACTACCCTTTGCCCACCAACAACCGCATTGCCGCCAATCTCGACGTCGGCGGTAGCCGCAGAAATCGCACAGACTCCGGCGACATCCGCATCGACCACAACCTCTCCGATCGCCACAAAATCTTCGGCCGCTACTCCATCCAATACCCCTTCGTCGGCGAACCCAATGGGTGACAAACAAAACCAGCCCTTTCAGCTCTCTTGCAACGGCCTTCTCAAGATCGACTGCCAGGGATCGTGCGTTACTTCCGATGGTGGTCTGATCCTGGTGCGTGAGTTGGACGAAAGGCTGGGCTTCGGTGATCTCATTGCCCAACACCTGACCGACTCACGGCGC
>VFZO01000328.1 GCA_016871155.1 Acidobacteriota bacterium
GCCATTGGGGCTCCTCGGAAGACGTAGTCATCGTCGACCGGCCGGCGCCCATTTCCAGACAGCTGCGTTCGGTAATCGGCATCGTGGTTCTGGCGGCGGGGCTTTGGATCTTCTTCTTGCGCCGGGCCGTGCGCCAGCGCACGCGGGAGTTGCAGGCGGCGCTGAACCGGGCCGAAGACGCCTCCAAGCTCAAGTCGAGTTTCGTCGCGAATATGAGCCACGAGATCCGGACGCCGCTGAATGCGATTATCGGATTTTCGGACTTATTGCTGGACGAAGCTCGCGGTGAGCAGCGGCGGGTCCTGGATACAATCCGGGTCAGCGCGAATACGCTTCTGGCTGTGATTAACGATGTGCTCGACCTGTCGAAAATCGAGTCCGGCAAGCTGGACATTAGTCCGGAACCAGCGGCGCCCCATGAAGTCATAGAAGAGGCGTTGGACCTGATGGCGCCGGCGGCGGCCCAGAAAGGCCTGGAGTTGGGATATCTGATCGAGCCAGGCGTCCCGGAGCGGGTCAGCCTCGACGGATCCCGGCTGCGGCAGGTCCTGATGAATCTGCTCAGCAACGCGGTCAAGTTTACCGACCGGGGCACAGTCTCACTGGTACTCAGCGCGACACCGGAAGATGGCGGCCACGCGCGGTTGGACTTTGCCGTGAGAGACACCGGAATTGGGATCGACGGCGAACAGATATCGAAACTATTTCAGCCGTTTCAACAATTGGACTCCTCGGTGCGGCGGAAACACGGCGGAACGGGACTTGGCCTGACCATCAGCCGGCATCTGGTCCGTCTCATGGGCGGCGACCTCTATGTGGGGTCTACTCCCGGCAAGGGCACAACATTCACGGCGAGTCTTCGCTGCAAAGTATTGGACCCTCCGGCAAAAATGGGCGTTCTGGCCAAACCTGCGGCGGTGTCGCTGCTGATTGGACTGCCATTCACCCGGCAAATTGTCGAATCGCTGCTTGAGCAGGCGGGCATTCCGGTGGTGCCGCTGGGTGAGGCGGCGATGATAGTCGCCGACAGGCCCCCTTCGATCGATATCGCGTCGGAGCACTGGATTGAACTGACTCCCGGGTTCGGAAACCGGACCGCGGTCCGGCCGGGCCACAGGTTTGTCCCGCTGCCGCTGAAGCGAGAGGCGTTTTGGAAGGCTTGTCTGCAAGAGCGAACGGAGACGGCCCCGGCCCGCCGGCCGGAGGCCGACAAAGATCTGCGGATCCTGGTGGCGGACGACAATCTGGTGAATCTGAGGGTGGCGACCTCGCTGCTCAAGCGCTTGGGGTATCAGTCCGACACGGCGGTGAATGGCCTTGAAGTGCTGGCCAGCCTATCGCGACAAGACTACGACATCGTATTCTTGGATGTTCAAATGCCGGAAATGGACGGCCTGGAGGCCGCCAAACGCATACGGGCCAACTCGTCTTGGAGCGAAAAGCCTTGGTTGGTGGCGTTAACCGCCAATGCGATGAGTTCGGACCGGGAGCAGTGCCTTCAAGCCGGGATGAACGATCACGTCGCGAAACCGATTGGGCTGAAACAGGTGGAGGAGGCGATCGCGCGGGCCCGGGTTGTGCTGGGCGAACCCGTAGAGACCTCAGATCGAGTACCGGAAGATGTCGGCTTGTCGGGCGAGCTCATGCGGCTGGCCTCCGCGGTCAGCCACTGCGCGACAGGAGCTCACGTGATCGAGCCTACGAACTGATACGCTTCGCGGCGAACTTTTCGCGAAACTTTTTCACTTTCGATCCGACTACGAACAGGCAGTACGGCTGGTTCGGATTCGAGCGGAAGTAGTTTTGGTGATAGGATTCGGCGGGCCAGAAGCGCTCGGCCGGGCGGAGTTCGGTGACGATCCGCCCATCATAGATACCGGCCATCTCCAGGTCGCGCATCATCTCAGCCGCGCCCGTCTTCTGAGCGTCGTTTTCATAGAAGATCGCCGACCGGTATTGCGGTCCCTCGTCGTTGCCTTGGCGGTTCCGCGTGGTCGGATCGTGAATGGTGAAGAAAACGGACAGGATCTCCCGGAAGGACGTGACGGATGGATCGAAAGTCACCCGGACAACCTCGACGTGACCGGTGTCGCCGAGACACACCTCCTGGTAACCCGGGTCGTCGACGTGCCCGCCGGTGTAGCCGGAGACTACTTCCCGGACGCCCTGCATCTCCTGGTAAACCGCTTCCAGACACCAAAAACAACCGCCACCCAATGTCGCTTGTTCCAAATCCATGCCCGATTATCCCGCGAAAGGCTGGTATTATTTCCTCATGAAGCTTCGTATAGGTGGTTTGTGCGCTTTCGTTGCGGTTTGTATGCCGGCGCAAGAATTTCGTGCCAACATCACCGGCACCGTGACGGACCCGTCGGGAGCGCCCGTTGCGGGCGCCAAAATCGAGGCCGTGAGCGTCGAACGGCAGGTCCGGTACAGTGCAGAGTCCAATGAGGCAGGTAACTACCTCATTCGTTTTCTGCCGCCTGGTGGCTACACTCTATCGGCGGCGAAGGACGGTTTCAAGCGCGCCCAGCGCGACGGGCTGGTGCTGCAGGGCGCGGACCGGCTGGGAGTCGACATCCGGCTTGAAGTTGGTGGAGTAACCGAGAGCGTAACCGTGACCGGAGAACCGCCCCTGCTGGCGACCCAAACCGCGTCCCGCACGGTGACCTTGGAGAAGAAGTACGTCGACGATCTGCCAACCTCGGGACGGAACGTCTATCAGCTCTTGTACTCGCAGCCTGGCGTGACCAAGACCAGCCGCTATTGGGGTTCGTTTGAACTGTACGCCTTCGGCAACATCAATGGCGTCTCCATTAACGGTGGCCGGTCGGGAGAGAACGAAACGCTGATCGACGGACTTTCGTCGGTGCGCGGTTCCCGCAGCGCGTCGTTCGCGCCGGCCCTGAACGCCATCGAAGAGGTTTCGATCGTTCAGAACTCCTACGACGCGTCTTACGGACGCTTCGGCGGTGGGGTCACCAGCATCGTCCTGCGAACCGGCACGAACGCGTTTCATGGACAGCTTTTCGAATTCCTAAAGAACGACAACTTGAACTCCAACGGGTACTCCCGGAACGCGGTGGGCTTTCCCCGGCCCGAGTACAAGAACAACACGTTCGGATTTACCGTGGACGGTCCGGTGGTGATTCCAAAAATTCTGAACGGCAAGAACAAGCTGTTTTGGATGCTCTCGCTCGAGGCTTTACGCGAGCGTAATCCGCAGACGCAGTTGTGGACGGTTCCTACGCCGGAGCAACGGCAAGGGGACTATTCGCAACTGGTCGACAATGCGCGCCGGCAAGTGTCGATTTACGATCCACTGACGACGCGGCCGGACGGCGCCGGCGGATTTACCCGGCAACCCTTCGCCGGAAACCGGATCCCGCAGGCCCGCATCAATCCGGTCGCGGCGCGCCTGCTGCCGTTTTACCCGGCACCGAACCGCGCCAGCGAGAACTTCGACGGACAGAACAACTACTTGTTCATTAACAGCTCGCGAAACAGCTACAACCAGTGGCTTGGCAAGTTGGATTGGGCCCTGAACGACCGCCACCGTGTGTCGGGCCGGTACGGGGAAACGCCGTGGTTCAATTTTGCGCGTGTTCAGTGGGGCACAAACGCCGCGGAGCCTTCCGGCGAGTATCCGTCGACCCGCATTTCGCGCAATTGGGGATACGACTGGACCTGGACCGTTTCGCCGTCGGTCGTCTTCAACCTGCGCGCGGGTCTGGCCCGCTACGAAGGCTTCAGCGGAAACGAATTCGGCCGCAATTACGATCCGCGTCAACTCGGGTTTTCGGACCGGCTGGTGAGTCAATTCACCAGCCTCCAGTTCCCCCGGTTCAACTTTTCGGAGATCGCTAGCTATTCCCCGCTCGGGGCGACGCAGACGAGCGGATACGAGACGTCGGACGCCTACTCGGTCCAACCGAATCTGCAGATGATTCGCGGCAAGCACTCCTACAAGTTTGGCGCCGAGTTCCGCCGCTACAACCAGAACAATATCCGGCCGGCCTCCGCCGCGGGAAACTATTCGTTCGGACGGAACTGGTCACAGGCGAATCCGCAACGGGCGGACGCACTTTCGGGGAATCCGTTTGCGACGTTCGCGCTCGGGTACGCTACGAGCGGCTATGTCGACAACAACATGAATCCGGCTTACACCAATCCCTATTGGGCCGTATTTTTCCAAGACGATTGGAAGCTGTCGCGCACGGTCACGCTGAACGTGGGCCTGCGCTACGACTACGAAGGACCGATTCGCGAACGGTTCAACCGGCAGTTGCGCGGGTTCGCGTTCGACCAGCCCAGCCCGATCGCCAACCGCGTGCAAGGCCTGACGCTTCGCGGGGGCTTGGTATACGCAGGCGCCTCCGGCGCTGAGCGCGACGCGTTCCTTAGAGACCGCAACAACTTCCAGCCGCGCATCGGCCTGGCCTGGAATCTCCGGCCGAAGTGGGTGCTGCGCGGCGGCTACGGCATGTACTACATGGGCCAGAACGCCGCCGGCGGCCAAACCGGCTTCAGCCGGCGGACGAACATGATCACCTCCACCGACGCGAATCTTACGCCCGCAGCCAACCTGTCGGACCCGTTCCCGTCCAACCTGTTCCCGTCGGGCCTGTTACAGCCGGTTGGCAATTCGCTCGGCCTGGCAACCGATCTGGGATTGGGCGTCGGTGCGCAGTTGCTGGACCGGCCGTTGCCGGTTACACACCAGTTCTCGTTCGGCCTGCAAAGAACGCTGCTGAGCGACTGGCTGCTGGATGCTTCCTACGTGGGAAACCAGGCCCGGCAGTTGCCTATCGCGGCGGGGCTGAATTTCCTGCCGGCGTCCGTGCAGGAGTCGCAGCCCGTAGCGGCCCGGCCGGCGTTCTTCAGCGCACAGGTTCCAAACCCGATGGCCGGTCTTTTGCCCGGCTCCGGCATCAATGGCACGACGGTCCCGAGACAGCAACTGCTATTCGCGTATCCGCATTACGCCGGCGTCTCCATTAACAACATCGCCGCCGGCGCTCAGAGCTACCATTCGCTTCAAATGAAGGCGACGCGGCGCTTCAAAGATGGCTTCACTTTCCAGGCCAGCTATACCTGGTCCAAGACGCTGGAGCAGGTGACGCTGCTCAATAGCCAGGACGCGGATTTGAACAGCCTCCGCTCCACGCGGCCGGAAAAGCGCCTGGTGGAGTTCGACATTCCGCATACCATATCGTTCGTCACGTCGTATGAATTGCCGTTCGGAAAGGGACGAAAGTTCCTAAGCGGGGCGAACCGGGTGACGAATTTTCTGTTTGGCGGATGGAATATCAGCGTCCAGTACATCCGGCGTGGCGGGCAACCGATCGACTTCCCGAATGCCGCGCCGCTGGAAGCGCGGAGCGCGAAGCTGACGAAATCGCAGCGAGACGAGCGCGCGCGGGCGGCCGGCCGGGACGAGTTTAATCCATTCTTCGACAAGTATTTCGACACGACCCTGTTCCCGCGCACGGCACAGGCCCCGTTCACGCTCCGGACGTTTCCAACGCGTTTCCCGGACGTACGGAGCCCTGTTCTCACGTCCACCGAGGCGTCCGGCTACAAGAATTTCCAGATTACCGAGGGCGTCCGCGCGCAGTTGCGCGCGGACTTCCAGAACCTCTTCGATCAGCCATATTTTGGACGCCTGGTCGGCGGGGGAAACAACGTCGCGGACACGCGTTTTGGCCAGATCGATTCGGCGCAGGGCAATCAACCCCGCGTCGCCGTGTTGGTATTGAAGGTACTTTTCTAAAGGCCGGCGGCCCGCAAGACCTGGTTCGCGGCTTCGTCGAGCACGGCGTCGCCGCGGACCACTACGTTTGCGTGCCGCTTGGTGGGCCAGATGTACTTCTCGGCCATGGGCCGGACGGTCGAGAAATAGACTTGCTCCACGCTCTCCGCCGTCCTCCCGCGTTCCCTGACGTCGCGCTCCCGCCGGCGGGCGTAACAAACGGAATCTTCCAGGTCGACGTAGACACGTGTGTGAAGCATGTCCCTCAGATCGTTCCAATAGAGGGTGAACAGGCCTTCGATCAGGACGGTGGCGCCCGGCGAAAGGGGGTCCGCGCCGGAAGTGCGCGTGTGGGTGGCGAAGTCGTAGCGTGGGACCTGAACCAGCTCGCCGGCCGCTAGTTGGCGGACATGCTGGAACAGCAGCGCGGAATCGAGAGAGGCCGGATCGTCGAAGTTGACGAGGAGCCGCCGCTCAAACGGAATACCGGACAGGCTGGCGTAGTAGCTGTCGATGGACAGAATCGGCGCCTGTGTCATCGCCGACAGGCGGCGTGAGAGTTCGCTCTTGCCGGAGCCCGAAGGCCCGGCGATCCCAATGAGTCTCGGTGTCATTGCGCCGGCGGAGTATGAACGCCAACGCCTTTGACGGAGTACCAGCGCATCAAGCGCACCTTCAGGCGGCCAGCCTTCACGGCTGGATCTTCATCGCACCACTCTTTCGCGTCCTCGATTTTATCGGTGTCGAAGACGAAGATGCCGCGCATGTCGCCAGCCTCTTGCCCTAGCGGACCGGCCAGCAGCAGCTTCTTTTCGGCGGCCAGCTTTTGGATGTTGGCCATATGACCCTTTTGCAGTTCCTGCGATTCCGGGGTGACCTCAGGGGTCCACTTGGGACCCTTTTCCAAAATGGCGAATACGTAGAACCGCATTTCAGGCGGTTGCGAGAACAGACCGGCGGATAGGGCAAAGAAAAGCAGATAACGCATTGTTCGATCAGTATACTTTGATGCATACTATTGGCATTGCGGTTGCGGCAAAAAAGCTGCATACCACATACAACTTTAAAATTAGAGAGCCCCACGTATGAGTTCGATCTACGAGCAAGTAACGATCCCCCGGCAGAGCCGGGGGCCTTCGTTCGTGAGCCGCTCAAAGCGGCTG
>VFZO01000329.1 GCA_016871155.1 Acidobacteriota bacterium
TTTCGCGGCGTTTTGTACCGTCCATTGTAGCACGTGTGTAGCCCTGGACATAAAGGCCATGATGACTTGACGTCATCCCCACCTTCCTCCAACTTATCGCTGGCGGTCCCCTGATAGTTCCCAACTTAATGATGGCAAAACAGGGCAAGGGTTGCGCTCGTTGCGGGACTTAACCCAACATCTCACGACACGAGCTGACGACAGCCATGCAGCACCTCGACTCTAGTCCCTTGCGGGATATCCGTGTTTCCACGAAAGTTCGAGAGCCGTTCGAGCCCAGGTAAGGTTCTTCGCGTTGCGTCGAATTGAACCACATGCTCCACCGCTTGTGCGGGCCCCCGTCAATTCCTTTGAGTTTCAGCCTTGCGACCGTACTCCCCAGGCGGCATACTTAACGCGTTAGCTCCGGCACGAACCAACTGAATGGCTCACACCAAGTATGCATCGTTTAGGGCGTGGACTACCAGGGTATCTAATCCTGTTTGCTACCCACGCTTTCGTGTCTCAGCGTCAGTAATGGTCCAGAAAGCCGTCTACACCGCAGGTGTTCCTCCTGATATCTACGCATTTCACCGCTACACCAGGAATTCCGCTTTCCTCTCCCATACTCGAGCATCGCAGTCTTCGGCGCACCCTCCCAGTTAAGCCGGGAGATTTCACACCAAACTTACGACACCGCCTACACACTCTTTACGCCCAGTAATTCCGAACAACGCTTGCTGCCTACGTATTACCGCGGCTGCTGGCACGTAGTTAGCCGCAGCTTCTTCTGCAGGTACCGTCATAATCGTTCCTGCCGAAAGAACTTTACACCCCGAAGGGCTTCATCGTTCACGCGGCGTCGCTGCATCAGGGTTTCCCCCATTGTGCAAGATTCCCCACTGCTGCCTCCCGTAGGAGTCTGGCCCGTGTTTCAGTGCCAGTGTGGCCGTGTGCCCTCTCAGGCCGGCTATCGATCTTTGCCTTGGTGGGCCTTTACCCCGCCAACTAGCTAATCGACCGCGGACTCCTCTCCCGGCGCCTTTCGGCTTTCTTCTCACGAACTTATGCGGTATTAGCCCAGGTTTCCCCAGGTTATTCCCCACCAGGAGGTAGATATCCACGTGTTACTCACCAGTGCGCCACTTTACTAAGGAGTTGCCCCCTTTTCTCGTTCGACTTGCATGTGTTAGGCGCGCCGCCAGCGTTGATTCTGAGCCGGGATCAAACTCTCGTTTGAACCTTTGAGTATCGTCTGCTCGAAGCAGACTTGATCGTCGCTCTAAAACTCAGATATTCGACGTGGTTACTGGAACATCCAATTAGTTGTCAAAGAACTATGCTGACCGTACCGCGAACCGGATTACTCCGATAGACGCCACGTCAGCCGGCCTCGAAGGGCGAACTGACACTTGCGGAGAAGCCGCAGCGTATCAGAAACTCGTTAAACTGTCAGAGGGTTTTCTCGGTGGCTTGGGGATGGATACTTCCGCATCCGCCACCGTTTTCGCTTCCGCGCACCGCGTTTCCGCTGGCCGCTTTGGCGTTCGACGGGTCCTCTTTAGTTCCCCGCCGTCTTCGATCTGCCCTGTCATTCCGACCAGGTGATCGTTATTGCGTCCGCTTTCGCGTGACCACAACTTTCCCACTTTATCACAACTCAAAGCCGTTTGCAAGTACTGATCGGCTCGACGGCCATTGTTCCGGACTTGCCTGCTTCGTTCTCCCTGGGGCCCTAGTCGCTTTCGCGACTCTTGCTTTCAGATTCCCCTGGGCAGGTGGACTGCGCTGCGGACAACTTCAGAGTACCAAAGCCGGTCCGGCGTTTGCAACTTCCGGTTCGTGTTTATTTTCAGCGGGCCCGAAAGTCTTTTCGTTTCAACCATTCATAGCGGCCCTCCAGCCGCGGACCGCGGCTGGAGGGCAGAACCTCGCTTCGGACATGACCAAATGGTCCGCGAATGCTAGGATAGGAACTTGCCAGGTTTCGGGCTTCGTGCAACGGACGGCTGCAAACCCCGCCAGGTCCGGAAGGAAGCAACGGTAGTGGTTTAATCCGTGTGCCGCGGATCACCCGGGGCCTGGCATTTTCTTTTGCATGTATCAGGTCATCGCGCGCAAGTACCGCCCGCAGTCGTTCGCTGAATTGGTGAGTCAGGAGCACGTCAAGACGACTCTGGACAATGCGATTCACCAGCAACGCATCGCGCACGGATACATCTTCAGTGGCCAGCGCGGGACCGGCAAAACGACGGTGGCCCGCATCATGGCCCGCTGCCTGAACTGTGTTTCCGGCCCTACGGCAACACCCTGCGGAACCTGCGCCAGTTGCCGCGAGATCACCGCCGGCGGCGCCGTTGACGTGATTGAAATCGATGCGGCCTCCAACCGCGGCATTAATGAGATGCGCGAACTGCGGGAGAGCGTTCGATTTCGCCCCGCCCGCGACCGCTACAAGGTCTTCATCATCGACGAAGCGCACCAGATCACCAACGAGGCCTTCAACGCTTTATTGAAAACGTTGGAAGAGCCGCCCGAGTGGGTGGTCTTTATACTCTGCACAACGGAAACGCACAAAATTCCCACGACGATCGCCTCGCGCTGCCAACAGTTCACCTTTCGCAGCGTAGAGTTCGCGGAACTCGTGGCGCGCATGGAGTGGATCTGTAAGGAAGAGGGCATTACGGCGGAACCCGAGGCGCTGGCGGTGTTGGCACAGGCCGGTGAGGGCAGCGTCCGCGACTCGTTGTCGGCGCTGGACCAGGCCATCGCCTGCTGCGGCACCCACCTGAAGGCGGAAGAGGTCCGCGCACTGCTCGGACTTTTCGGACTGGACGCGCTCGATCAAGTTGTGGGATCCGTGGAGCGGGCCGATGCCACGCGTATGCTTGAGATCGTCGCCGAACTGGAGCGCAGCGGCGCCAACCTGCAACACTTCTGCCGCGAACTCGCCCGCCACTGGCGCAACCTGCTGGTGGCCCGCATCGCCGGCGCGGGCACACGGCTGATCGCCGCGTCGCCCAACGAACAACAGCGTATGGCGGAGTTAGGGGCGCGTTTCAGCGAAGAGGATTTGACCCGCTACCTGCAGATCACGCTCGACGTGTTTCGCGACCTGCAATACTCGCTGCAGCCGCGGCTGCATATGGAGCTTGGCCTGCTGAAGCTCGTGCACGCCGCCAAGCTGACGACGATCGAAGACGCGCTGGCCGGCCTGGGCCCGGCCCCCGCTCCCGTACCTCAAGCCGCGCCGCCCCGGCAGGCGCCCCCGACTCCGGTGGCCGATGCGCCCCCGTGGGACGCGGCCCCGAAGCCGGTTGCCGCACCGCCGAAGCCGCCGCCACCCAAGCCGGCCGCCGTGGAACCGGGCACTCTGAAGGCACGGATGCACACCGCGCTCTCCGAGGCGGGGCTGACGTTTACCGCCGACGGCATTGAGTCTTCGCTGGTAAACGAAGGCGCCACCGAGGTCGAAATCGTCGCGCCTGAGGAACTCGAACTCTCTCTGAACGAGAAGGAACTCCAACAGTTCCTCATCAAGCTGGGCGTACAGAAGCGGCTGCGAATCCGCTTCCAGGCCAGCGTCGACGCCGGGCCGTCCAAGCCGCAGGCCAAATCGAACAGCGACGACGAGGTCACGACCCGGGCCATGGCTCACCCCATGGTGAAACGCTTCCAGGAAACCTTTAAGGACAGCCAGGTCCGCCAGGTCCGCAATCTCAAGGAATAGCCAAACATGAAACTGCCCGGAAACATGAACGCGATGATGCAGCAGGCGCAGCGCATGCAGCAGAAGATGCAGGAAGAGATCGCCGCCATCCGCGTCGAAGCCAGCGCCGGCGGGGGAATGGTAACGGTCCAGATGAACGGCTCCAAACAGTGCCTGGGAGTGAAGATCGATCCGGAAGCGGCCGGCGACGCCGAGATGCTGCAGGATATGGTTCACGCCGCATTCAACGAAGCCATCAAACAGGTGGATGAGCAGTCGCAAGCTAAGACGCGGGCCATGCTCGGCGGCATGGGCCTGCCGCCCGGACTTTTCTAGGGATCCGCCGCGATGCCCGACTTTGCCGAACCTCTCGCGCGGCTGGTGGACGAGTTCCGCCGTCTGCCCGGTATCGGGCAAAAGTCGGCGCAGCGCATCGCGTTTCATCTGCTGCGGGCCTCTCGCGAGGATGCGTTTCGCTTCGCCCAGGCGATTGTCGACGTCAAGGAAAAGCTTGGGCTCTGCCCCATCTGCAACAACGTCAGCGCGGCTGAGCGCTGCCCGTACTGCCTGGACCCGGAGCGCGACGGCTCCATCATCTGCGTGGTGGAGGAAGCGCCGAACATTCTCCCAATCGAGACCACGCGGACCTTCGAGGGCCTCTATCACGTCCTGCACGGCGCCATCAGTCCGCTGCGCGGCATCGGCCCGGAGCAATTGAAAATCAAGAACCTCCTTGAACGCCTGAATGACGGGGGCGTCAAGGAGATCATCCTCGCCACCAACCCGACGGTGGAAGGCGAGGCCACAGCCGCTTATCTCTCGCGCCTGCTGAAGCCGCTGGGACTGCGCGTTACGCGCATCGCCATGGGCATTCCGGTGGGCAGCGATCTGGAGTACGCCGATGAAGTTTCGATGTCGAAGTCTATGGAAAATCGTCGCGAGCTGTAGCCTTGCCTGCTCCGCGCAAACGGCCGGCCAACAGAAGATCCTCGATGAGTTCATCGACTTTCTGAAGATCCCGAACGTCGCGCGTGACATCGAACGGCCGTTCATCGGAAAGAACGCGGATTGGATCGTGGCCGCGTTCGCCAAGCGCGGCCTGCCCGCTCAATTGTTGAAGGTGGACAAGGCGCCGCCGGTCGTCTTCGCCGAATGGAAAGCGCCCGGCGCCACGCGGACGCTGATGTTCTACGCGCACTACGACGGCCAGCCGGTGGACCCGTCGCGCTGGACGGTTACCGAGCCCTTCACGCCGAAGCTGGTGGGAGACCGGTTGTACGCCCGCTCGGCGTCGGACGACAAGGCGCCGATCATCGCTATGCTTGCCGCCATCGACGCGATGAAGGCCGCCGGCCGCAGCCCCAAAGCGAACATCAAATTCTTTTTCGAAGGCGAGGAGGAAGCGGGCTCGCGCTATGTCGCAGATATTCTGCGCAAGTACAAGCCGATGCTGGAGGCCGATGTCTGGCTCTTCTGCGACGGCCCGGTGCACCAGAGCCGGCGTCAGCAGATCGTGTTTGGCGCGCGCGGCTCGGTGGGCCTGGAGGTGACGGTGTATGGCCCGAACCGGGAACTGCATAGCGGCCACTACGGCAACTGGGCGCCGAACCCGGCGCAGATGCTGGTGTCGCTGGCCGCCTCCATGCGTAACGACGATGGGCTGGTATTGATTGAAGACTTCGAGAAGGGGATGGAGCCGCTCTCAAAATCCGAACTGGCCGCCATCGCCGAGGCGCCGGATATCGCCGAAGAGCTGGCGGCCAGTCTCTCGCTGGGCCGCGTGCTCGGTAATGGGGAGCGCATTGAACTGCTGGTGAACCGGCCCATTCTGAACCTGCGCGGCATTTCAAGCGCGGCCGTGGGCCGGGCCTCCCGCAACGTCGTGCCCTCGACCGCCACGGCCAGCTTCGACATTCGCCTGGTGAAGGGCATTCCAGTCGCCGCGGCGCTGGAGAGGGTGAAGCGCCACATTGAAAGCCGCGGCTATCACGTGGTCGGCAAAGACCCGGACGCGGCCACGCTCCGTGCGCATCCGAAAGTGGCGAAGCTGACTTCCGATGGCGGCTACAACGCCGTGCGCGCGTCGATGGATCTGCCGATTTCGGCCAAGATCATCGCGACCGTCGAAAAGGCGCGCGGGCCGGTCCTGAAGATTCCGACGATGGGCGGCAGCCTGCCCATGGCCGCGTTCGAGGAGATCATGCAGCGTCCGCTCATCATCGTGCCCATCGCCAACCACGACAACAATCAGCACTCGCACGACGAGAACCTGCGGCTGCAAAATCTTTGGGACGGAATCGTGACGATGCGCGCGCTGCTGGAGATGGATTGACGTGGCTTTCCGGGAAAGGAAGGCGGTGCACGTCCTGATGGCCGGCAGGGCCGCGGCCATGCTGGTATCCGCGCACAAGCCAGCGATGGTCTTCGACTGGTGGCTGGAGAACATTCTGGTCTTCGCGCTGCTGGCGGCCCTGGTCTTGACCTGGCGCCGGCTGCCGCTGTCGAACGCCGCGTATCTCTCGATCTTCCTGTTTCTGCTGGTCCATGAATGGGGCGCGCATCACAAATATGCCGATGTGCCTTTGGGCGAGTGGATGAAGGGTTGGCTGGATACCACGCGGAATCATTACGACCGCGTGAGCCACTTTTCTTTCGGTCTTTTTCTCGCCGTGCCGATGCGCGAGATCTTCGTGCTCTCCACGGGCAACCGAGGATTCTGGAGCTATTTTCTTCCGGTCGACTTCTCGCTCGCCGCCGGCGGCGTTTACGAAATCATCGAAATGATCGTCGCCGAAATCGTTACGCCGGAACAGGGCGAAGCGTTTGTCGGAATGCAGGGCGATATGTGGGACGCCCAAAAAGACATCGGCCTGGCCGGCCTCGGGGCTCTGCTGACGATGTGCGGTACAGCAGCCCTTCGATGGCGCGCCTGATTTCCCCTGGGATTCGCGGCTTGCTGTTGCCGCCCAGGTGGATTGCCGCTTCGCCGGCGCAGGGGCGGCTGGCCTCAGAACAGCGGCCCCTGCGCGACATACTGCCTGCCCGCCGGGCGCAGGAGTTCCGGGTTCCTTCGGTTTGCCTTCCACACGGCCATTGCCGCTGCCAGCACGAGGTCGTCGTGCTCCTTTTGCTGGCTCGCGCCGTATTGGACCGCGGCGGCTTCGGCGATCAGCGCCGGGCCCCACTCCAAATTCTCGGCCATCGTC
>VFZO01000330.1 GCA_016871155.1 Acidobacteriota bacterium
GAAGCCGCATGACAGCCCGCGCAGTGTTTCGTAAGAAACGGCGGCTGTTGGGCCAGGAGCACCAATCCGCTCAGTAAGGCGACCATGCCAGCATTGTACACGAGCGGTTGCCCCGCTAGCCCGCTTGCCCACCCATACCGGCGGCCCATGCGAATACAGTGGCGCGGCGGCGTATTCCGTCCATTCTGGTGCTTCGAATCCGGCTCCTCTTCTGCATACCCGAGCCAAGTGTATACTGGTCGGAAACTGGGAGCCGACAGAGCGGATTGCCGTCACCATCGGGTCCGGCCTGGGCATCCCGCCAAGACCTGGCTTCCTTATGTTTGTGTTCAGAACCATTTTCACTCTACGCATGGCGGCGCCGGCCGTGCGCCGTGTTACGCCGGAGCTGCGATGATTTCGCGGCGCGGCTTCTTGGCGGCGCTCGCGGCGCGGGCGGACCGGCCCAATATTATTCTGGCGATGGCGGACGATCAGGGTTGGGGCGATACCTCTTACAACGGCCACCGGATTTTGTCGACGCCGCATTTGGACGCGATGGCCTCCGCAGGGATCCGGTTCGACCGTTTCTACTCCGGTGCGCCGGTCTGCTCGCCCACGCGCGGCAGCGCGCTAACAGGCAGGCATCCGTACCGGTATGGGATCCTTTTCGCCAATGCCGACACCGGCCTGGACGCTCCGTCCAAGTACAGGCTGCCGGCGCGAGAAAAGACGATCGCCGAGTAT
Organism: Acidobacteriota bacterium; assembly: GCA_016871155.1. Lineage (GTDB taxonomy): Bacteria > Acidobacteriota > Terriglobia > Bryobacterales > Bryobacteraceae. Next base: position 727 of record VFZO01000330.1, read on the forward strand.
CTGAAGGGCCTGGGATACGTGTGCGGACACTTCGGAAAGTGGCACCTTGGTGACTTTTCCGGACCGATGCAATCGGACCCGGTGGACAACGGATTCGACGACTACTATTCGACGGTACGCAAGGTGCGCACTCTGGACCCGGAGGGGTATTGGACCCCGCGCGGCCGTGTCACCGAAAAACTGGAAGGCGACGACTCGCGCGTTTTGATGGACCAGGCCATTGCGTTCATCGAGAAAGCGAAGCAACCCTTCTTCGCCGTGATTTGGTTCCACGCGCCGCACGAACCATTCTTCGCCGGGGACCGGCACCGCGCGCCCTATGTGCAATATCCGGAGCGGACGGCGCACTACTTCGGCGCCATCGCGGCTTTGGACGAGCAGATGGGGCGGTTGCGCCAATCGCTTCGCGATCTGAAGATCGAACGGAATACGATGCTCTGGTACGCGAGCGACAACGGTCCCGAAGGCGACGCACAGATCGCCGCGTCCCCAGGCAACGCAGGCCCCTTTCGCGGACGCAAGCGAAGTCTGTTCGAAGGCGGTATTCGCGTGCCGGGATTGCTCGAGTGGCCCGCCCGCTTTCCGAAGCCGGCCGTTGTGACGGCTGCCGCCTCCACCAGCGACTACTTGCCGACGATTCTGGCGGCGCTGGGTCAAAAGGCGCCTAGCGGATTGGACGGTGTGAACCTGCTGCCGTTGATCGCGGACACAGGGAAGCGGCGGCAGAAGCCGCTCGGCTTCGAGACCATCGGCAACACGCGGGGCTCCCAGACTCTGGCGTGGATCGAGGATCGATGGAAGCTGCTTTCGAACCTGGACACGACACCGGACTCTTTGTTCGATCTGGACAACGACCCTTCCGAGACGCAGGATCTCTCCTCACGGTACCCCGCGATTTCGGCCCGTCTTCGTGCCAAACTCGAACAATGGCGCGAATCGTGCACTCAAAGCAGGCGTGGGTTGTAGCCGCATTTATCTGTCTCCGTGCGGCCGATGCCGACTTGATTCTGTATAACGGAAAGATCGTAACGGCCGGCGCCCGGTTTTCGGTGGCGCAAGCGATGGCCGTAAAGAACGGCAAGGTTACCCGCACCGGCGCGTCCGCCGCGATTCTAAAAGCCGAGCGAGGTCCGAGCACGCAGGTGGTGGATCTGCAGGGCAAGTGCGTACTGCCAGGATTGATCGACGCCCATGTCCACGCCATCGGTGCGGGGTTGAGCGAGTTTAAGCAGAAACTGCCGCCGCTCGATTCGATCGCCGATATTCAGGATTTCATCCGCGCCCGCGCGAAGGAGACACCCGCCGGAGAATGGATCGTCGTACCGCGCACGCTGCCGCCGCGGCTGAAGGAGCAGCGCTTCCCGACGAGGCAGGACCTGGATGCGGTTACCACTCATCCGGTGGCGTTCGATGGCAGCTACGTCTGGTCGGCCAACACGCTGGGCTTGCGGATCAGCGGCATTACGCGCGACACGCCGAACCCGCCGGGCGGCGAAGTGGTAAAGGGTCCCGACGGCGAGCCCAACGGAATTCTGCGCGCCGCCAACGGCTTGCTGAAGGGCATTCGCGACGAAGCGAAGTTTTCGGAGACGGAACGGCAGCAGGCGTTAGAGACAATGTTGAAGCTCTATGCGGCAAGCGGACTGACGACGGTGGGAGACCGGGCCGTCACCGCGCCCGACGTCGCCACCTACCAGGCGCTGAAGGACGGGGGCAAGTTGCCCGTTCGGACCGTGTTGACCTGGCGAATCAACTCCGGCGGCCCGATCGAGGAGATCGAGAAGGAGATCGCGTCGAAGCCCTGGAAGACCAATCAGGGCGACGATTGGATGAAGTTCGGCACCTTCAAGGTCACCTTGGACGGCGGGCAGTCCGTCGGAACAGCCTATCAGCGCATGCCCTACGGACCCTACGGCCGCCAGTTGTACGGACAGACGAATCCGGATGCGCGGGGAACGCTGTTCGTGGACCGCGAGAAACTCACGCGGATTTTTCGCGCGGCGAGGAACCGTGGTTGGCAATTGACGTCCCATGCGCAGGGCGGCGCGGCGATCGACACGCTGCTGGATGTCTTTGAGACGCTGGACAAAGAGAAGCCGATCGCGCCGACGCGGAGCCACGTCATGCACGGCAGCTTTATGAGCGACGAAGCCATCGCTCGAATGAAGAAGATGGGCATCATCGCCGACGTCCAGGCCGGTTGGTTGCACTTCGACGTGCCGGCGCTTGAAAAGGTGTTCGGCTATAAGTCGATGCGCTATTTCTTCCCGCTGCAATCCTACGCGAAAGCGGGAATCGTCATGGCGGGCGGCAGTGACCATATGATCGGGCACGACAAGGACCGCGCCGTGAATCCGTTTAACCCGTTTTTCAACATGTGGATGAGTATTACGCGCAAGACCCGCGAAGGTGTGGAGATCTACCCGGAGGAGAAGATCTCCCGCGAGCAGGCGCTGCGCCTGTACACCAACGGTCCGGCCTACCTGATGTTTTCCGAAGACAAGCTGGGGTCGCTGGAAGCCGGCAAGCTGGCGGACTTTGTCGTCATTGGAACGGACTATCTAACCTGCCCGGTGGACGAGATCCGCAGAATCGCTCCGCTGGCGACGGTGGTGGGCGGCAAGACTGTTTTCGGGACGTTATGATCTTCCGGGTGTGCGCGCTGGTGGCAGCGCGGACGTGTTCGCAACTCACTCTGGAGCGGTCACCGGCAGCCGCGATGCCAGAGTGTTACAGTTTGCTCTAAAGGTTTATTTCCAACATGGCCAAATACGAAACCCTCAAACTTGTCGACGCTCTCAAGGTTAACAAGAAGACAGGAATTCAGCAGACGCAACGCGTGGAGATTCCGTTCGGCGCAATTATCGAGAACCCGCATGAAGATCGCGACTTCCTGCGCTTCACCTATCTTGGCGAGATGTACGACGTCAGGTACGCCGATATCAAGGGATCCTACAAGTTGATCGGGGGGCCGGAGAGCGAGCCGGCGCCTGTGCCGAAAGCGGAGCCGGCCGCAAAGGCCGAAGCCGCGCCCGCCGGGCCCAGTCTGAAGTTCGAGCCGTTGAAGTCGAACATGGTGGCGGCGCGCGCAAAGGTGCCCGGCGGCTGGCTGGTTGCGGTCGGGCATGGCGTGGCGTTCGTGGCGGACGCCAACCATCAGTGGGACGGTACTTCTCTGTAACGGCGGATCAGCGCACAACTTCCCAGGCGAGGTGGGCGATCTCAGGGCCAATCAGCCGGTTCCAGGCGAGTTCGACCGCGTTCGGCGAGCCGGGCGTGGAAATCACCAGCTTGCCCTTATAAACGCCTGCCGTGGCGCGGGAGAGCATGGCCGCGCCGCCAACCACCTCAAAGCTCAGCATCCGGAAAATTTCGCCGAAACCGGGCAGCGTTTTTTCCAGCTTCCGGCTCAGGACGTCGTAGGTTGTATCGCGCGGAGCGATACCGGTTCCGCCGTTCCAAAGCAGGATGCGCGCTTCGGACCGCACCAGCTCCTCCAGCACTTGCTCCACCTGATCGGGCTCATCCCGAATGAGTCTGTACGCGGCCAGTTCGTGGCCTTCGGCGGCGAAGCGTTCGCGCAGCCAATGGGCGTTGGCGTCGGTCTCGGGCGTTCGGGTGTCGCTGACGGTGATGATCGCCAGCTTGATCACTCCTAGCGATTTTGCTTTCTCGCGGTGTTCGTTGGTGCTTTGAGACATATCCGTTACCTGTATCCGGCGGCCTGAAGCTCGAAGAGTTCGGCGTAGCGGCCGCGGTTCGTTAGAAGAAAGTCGTGAGTTCCCTGCTCCTCGATCCGTCCGCCCCCCAGAACAAGAATCCGGTCAGCCATTCGGACAGTGGAAAAGCGATGGGAGATGAGAATGGCCATTTTCCCCTTCGTGAGTTCGGCGAAGCGCTCAAACACTTCGAACTCGGCACGGGCGTCGAGCGAGGAGGTCGGCTCATCCAGGACCAAGAGCTGCGCGTCCCGCATGTAGGCGCGCGCCAGGGCGATCTTCTGCCATTGTCCCGTGGATAGATCGGCTCCGCCGGCGAAGCGCCGGCCGAGCATATTGTCGTAGCCCCGCGGCAGCGCGGCAGCAACGGTGGAGGCGAGCGACTTCTCCGCCGCCGAGCGAATCCGCTGGGAGTCTGACACGCTGGCAATTCTACCAACTCCAATATTTTCATGGAGAAGCAGATCGTATTTCACGTAATCTTGAAAGATCACGCCGATCTCCTCGCGCAGCGATTTGGCGTCGTAGTCTCGAAGGTCCCGGCCGTCGAGCAGGATGCGGCCGTCGCTCGGATCGTATAGCCGTGTGATGAGCTTGATCAGCGTCGTCTTCCCCGCCCCGTTTTCTCCGATCAACGCTACTCGCTCGCCCGGCTCCAGGCGGAAGCTGACCCGCTCCAGAACCGGTCCGTGAGAATTCGGATAGGCGAAACTGACGTTCTCGAAGGCAAAGCCGGCGGCGATGCGCCGGGGCGCGGCCAGTCCTCCGGCCGGCGATTCGATTGCCGGCTTGGATTGGAAGAAGTGGAACAGGTCCTGCACGAAGAGCGCCTGTTCGCTTACGTTCGTCAGCGCCGCGAAGACGTTTTCCAGTGCGTTGCGGGACCGGGAAAAGGCCCCGGCGAGGAACGTTAGATCGCCTAGCGTCAATTGACCGTGAACCGTGCGATAGAGAATGACGGCGTAGGCCCCGTAGTAACCGGCGACGGGCAGGATGTTCAACGCTGCGGAAGTCACAGCCTTCTGAACCGCGAGGCGGCGATTCTCGGCGAAGTACCGGACGAACAGTTGCTCGGTCCGGGCGATCAGGAATTCTCCCAGGCCGAAGAGCTTCACCTCTTTCGCCGTGCTAATGGACGCGCCGACCAGACGGAGGTAGTCGAGTTCACGCCGCTCCGGCGTCCAGCGGTAGAGCAGTGAGTAGGCCAGCATGGCAAATCGCGTTTCCCCCCAGAACACCGGCACGAGAGCGGCGATAAGCATCGGAAGAAACCACCAAGAAAATGAGACAATTACGACCGATACTGAAAGCAACGTAAGAATCGCTTGCAGGAGGCCGGCGAGCTGGGACAGCATCCCAAGTCGGGCGGCCGATTGGCGGCGGGCCCGCTCCAGTTTGTCGTAGAAGACCGGGTCCTCAAAGGATGCCAGATCGAGCGACGCGGCATGGCGCATCAGACGGACGCCGACGTGGTGGGTGAACCGGTCGCCTAGCAGGCTTTCAGCCAGACCGGCGGCCCGCATGAGGAGGTCGCCGGCGACAACCAAAGCCATCTCGACGGCGACGAGTGTCCAAAGACCCTCTGGAATGCCGGTTTTCGCGGTTGCGGCGGCCACGATTCGATCGACAATCAGTTTTCCGACCCAGAGAGCCCCCACTGGGACCAAAGCCCATAGGACCCGGCAAACGACCGCGATCAACACCAAGCGAGGACTGGTCTCCCAGACCATCAGCAGAAGCGGCGGAAGATTCCTCAGGGCCGCCAAGCGCTCCCGCCAACCGGCAGGCGGCTCGGCGGAGGGCTGGTGGGGGTGCATTACCGTGAGTATAAACGACAACCGGCGAGCTTGCGCTCGCCGGCGTCTCTGTTTGGGAGAATCAGGATAAAGAGCAGTGCTACCGCCAAAATCCTGTACGTGTCTGTGATGTTATGGTGTTCGCGCGATTTCGTCAAGAGGAAAGGCGAAGAAGTTGAATCGACCGGTAAAATACGTGAATACAGGAAGATACAGTGAATAGCAATTTTTGATTGTCTGTGGAACACCTGTGGACAACCTGTCCAAAAACAGAACGGCAAACGCTCCAAGTGGCTCAAACGGGGAAGTTTACTTGCCAGACGTATCGTCGAGATTCAGTCCAAGGACTTGTCCGCCCTCGCCGGCGGGCGCTCCCGAAAATTTTCCGCCCAGCCGGCGCATTAGGGCGAACATGGCGCCGGCGACAACGGCGAAGATAATGAGAAGAATCGAAAATCGGGCCACATTGACGACCAGCACGCCGATGTTGTCGCCTTTCGGATCCGGCATCTGCTGATTGACGGTAATGTTCGCCTCCCAGCGCAGTTGGGTCAAGACCTTCTCGGCGTCGTCGGGATTTGCGGTCTTTAGAACCACGCCAAGCATGGGGCCGGCACGCTTGACGATTAATTCTGGCCGGTCCGAGGCGAAC
>VFZO01000331.1 GCA_016871155.1 Acidobacteriota bacterium
AAAATGCTTCGGATCTCCAATTGGCTCACCCAACGGGTGAGCCGTTTTCCGTCGCTCGATTGCGCTCATCCCGTTCAGTATCCATCACTTCCGGCCAGCTGGCCGGGGGCCAACTGCCGGATTTGGGTTGATGTCAATCAGAGCGTCTACACGCGGGATTCTGTCGCAAGGCGGAGAGGCGAGGTAGATGCTCTGGAGTCAGCCCTTCCCGTAATGCCGTTCGACGGCAGCGAGCGCACGCGGCCCCTGCGTGAGGGGGTTTGGAGCATTTTGGAGCGGGCTTTGAAGGCAGGCGACGCTAAACAGTTGATTTTATGGAGCGGGAGACCGGGATCGAACCGGCGACGTTCAGCTTGGGAAGCTGACATTCTACCGCTGAATTACTCCCGCTCAGCGTTTCTACATGGCCAATATAGCAGAACGTGCTAGCGTATGGATAGCCGATTCATGTCTCCGTATCCGGTCCGGCTGGACCGCTTCGATAATGCCTGGTACCGGCCTGGGCGGCCCGGTTGGGTCTGCGCCATCTGGTTCTTCGTGGGCCTGCCAATTCTTCGGTCGGCCTGGATGCCGCTTTCCGGGGTCCGTTGTTCGCTCCTGCGTTTTTTCGGGGCGCGAATCGGCCAGGGGGTCGTGATTAAGCCCGGCGTGCGGGTGAAGTATCCGTGGAGACTCGAGGTGGGCGATCATGCATGGATTGGTGAAGATGCCTGGATTGACAACATAGAGCGGGTGAAGATCGGCGCACACGCATGCGTGTCCCAGGGGGTCTACCTTTGCACGGGCAATCACGACTGGACCGATCCGGCATTCGGCTTGATCGTGAAACCGATCTCGATTGCCGACTGCGCGTGGGCCGGCGCGCGCTCCACAGTTTGTCCAGGGGTCACGCTGGAGACAGGTGCTATTTTGGCCGCGGGTGGTGTCGCAGTCCGAGACGTGCCGGCGTTCGAAATCCACGCGGGCAACCCCGCCGCATTTGTCCGGAAGCGAGTCGTCCGCTCGGAATTATCTTAGCTGTCGAAGGCTTATTGGCGCGTCGATAGACGAGCATGACGCGTTACGGAATCTGTTCCATCGCACCAATTGTCCTGGTCTTGTTCTTGACCACCGCCGCACTGGGGGCCGCCCCGGTTTATGTAAATGGCGCTCCGAATGTTGTTTCTGGAAATGAGGCGACTGAGAATCTGCAGGCGGAAGACTTCGTCCTCGACCGCCGAACGATGTTGACGGCCGCACGGATTTGGGCGTTTTATTGGGACGATCCTTTGAGTGGTTTTCTGGGAAGCCTGGAGTGGTCGATCCGTGCCGACGCCGGGGGACTGCCCGGTGGCATCCTGTTTTCGGGCATCGCAACTCCGATCGTTGGGCCCGGCGCACCGGCATGCTGCGATTCGCCGATCACGGTTCGACTCGAAATTCCATTGCCGGACTTGACCCTGGACGCTGGCGCCTATTGGCTAACGATCCACAACGGCCCGAGCAGTGAAACGTCGTTCGAGGAGTTTTTCTGGCAGACCGCGGACGACAATTCGACGAGGCGCGGGCTGCGCCAGGCGGTTCCATTCGGTGTTTCGCCATGGATCGATTCGGGGTTTGAGCACGCATTCGAGCTCGACGGCCATGTGGAGGGGGAGGTCCCGGAGCCGGCCACGCTGGGACTGACAGGGCTGGCTTTGGTTGGTTGGGGCCATCGGAATGCAAGCAACAGGAGAGTCGTGCGCAAAGCGCTGTAAACATTGGTATTGCAGGTCTTTCCAGACCGATTCGGGCTATTTTTGGCATGCGCGATGGCATCCCTGGTATAGTACTACCAGGAACATGTTGTGTAGAATGTTTCAAATTCATTCAAAGTATGCCCCGCTGCCTCAGGGTCATAAGGAAAGTGGCGGGAGTACCCAGCGAAATGGGGTTCTAGGAACCGGGATTCTTCCTAGGAAGTACTGGCAGAACTAGTCGATAGACAGACTGTACCCGAAATCTGCTGGAGGTTTGCTTGATACGGAATCTTTCCACTCCTTTGTCCGCCGCTTTGATGCTAAGCGCACTCGCGCTTTGCCAATCGAGCAATCAGCCTGGTGTAACCAGGCGGACGGTTGCCGTAACGGTCAGTCCGGCGACAGCCGGCGTCCGGGTCGGCGGAACGCTGCAGTATGCGGCCTCTGTAACCGGCACGAGCGTTCAAACGGTCACCTGGAGTCTGAGCCCCGCCGTAGGCGTCATCTCGAGCGCGGGGCTCTACACCGCACCGGCGAGCCTGAGCACGCCCATCAACATTACCGTAATCGCGCGGAGTACGATGGACACAACCAAGTCGGCGACAGCCGCGCTGGTTGTGAGTCCGGCTATCGGCCTTAGCGTATCGCCCAGCAGCGGAACCGTTCAATCGGGACAGACGCTTCAAATAAACGCGACCGTGACCGGCGCCTCCAATCCGAGCGTATTGTGGAGCATTGCATCCGGTGCCGGAACGGTATCGAGCTCAGGTGTCTACACGGCTCCAGCCGGTTTGAGCGCCCAAACATCGGCGATTGTGCGGGCAACTAGCGTCGCGGACACGACGAAGAGGGCGGAGGCATCGTTGACCGTGGTACCCGACGTCCAGGTGTCCGTAACACCTGGCACGGCATCGCTGCCAGCGGGCGGTAATCAACAGTTCAGTGCGGCGGTGAGCGGCACAACGAATCAAGGGGTCGTGTGGACGATAAGCCCCCCGGTCGGGACGATTTCCTCGCGCGGACTGTACAAGCCGCCAACCTCGATTTCAACGCCGGCCGCCGTAACGGTTCGAGCGACTAGTATCGTGGATACGGCGAAATCGGGAACGGCGGCGGTCACGATTCAACCCGCGCCGGCAGTCTCGGTCTTGGTGACTCCAACGACCGCATCGGTCAACGCGGGCGGCTCCGTCCAACTCGGCGCGACGGTCAGCGGCTCAACGAACACAGGGGTGACCTGGAATGTCTCGCCGGCCGTCGGCACGGTCTCGGCATCGGGTCTTTACGTGGCACCGGCTTCGGTCCCGGCGGCGACTGTTGTGAGTGTTCGGGCGGTGAGCGTTGCCGACCCGGCCAAGAGCGCGGCTGCATCGGTGACGGTGAATCCGGCGGCTATTTCGGTTTCGGTGACGCCGGGCACGGCGTCGATCAGCGCCGGGGGCTCCCTCGCCCTGAGCGCGTCTGTTACCGGAAGCGCCAACACCGGGGTAGTATGGAGTGTGTCCCCCGCCATCGGGGCCGTGTCAAGTTCCGGCAACACCGCTGTCTACGCGGCGCCGGGGGCATTGACTCAAACTAGTACGGTCGAGGTTCGGGCCACAAGCTTGGCTGACTCCATGAAGTTTTCAAAAGCGACCCTCTCACTCATTCCCGCGCTGACAATGGCGGTGACGCCTGCTCAGACTGTCGTTCAGGCCGGACAGAGTAAGCAATTCCAGGCGTCGTTTAGCGGTGGACCCAGCCAACCCGTGGTCTGGTCGGTTGAACCGGCGGGGGCAGGAACCGTCTCCCAACTGGGCTACTATACGGCGCCTCTGGATCTGATCGCACGCCAAAGGATCCGAGTCAAGGCGACAACTTCAGGTACTCCTACGCTGTTCTCGACAAGCGATGTCGACCTAGAACCCGTTTCCGCGCTCAGCTTCACATTGAACAACAAGGGCCTGGAGACAGTTCTCTATAAGGGCGTAGATTACAACCTCAAATATGGCGAGAGCCTGCTGTCCTATATTTGGTACACGGCGCCGGACGGGCGATCTTTAAACACGGTGCCCAACTGCACTGGCCGGATCGATGGAAACGCCGTCGAGCAGGACTGCACAGCCTTAGGCAGCCAGTTCAAGGTGCGTGTCGTTTATGAACGCAGTAGCTCGAATACGCTTTGCGCAGATGTCTACTTGACGAACCTCTCGCCTCAAGGCTACGGGGCGACAGTGAGCACGCTGGGCGTGCGATATTCTTCGTTCGACGCTTCGAAGTCCCTTGTCACGACAGTGGGCCGCGGCACTCCGCTTGCCATGCTGACAACGCCGAACATGAGAATTTTCTCGTGGTTAGACACGCCCGACGTCGACGCAAGCCTCGTGATCGGCGCCTCATCTACAAGTTGCAAGAATCAGTTAGGGACGGGGCTCCCTGGCAACGGCACTACGCACAAAAGGTACTGCCTTCGCTTTTCGGAGGACATGACCTCCCAGCGCAACGAAATCGTTCCTGAGGCATTTCAGAAGTATGCCCAAAGATTTCCGTCGGTACTCGATTGGCCGGACCGGCGTCCGGTCATGGCTTGGTGGCTCGCAGACACGGGCAAGCGCAGTACATTAAATCCTCGCGGATATCTCCAAGACGCGAATCTTGACGCCTCGAACTCGAGCTTGTTCCGGCAAAGAATGATCCAGGCGGCGACGAACGTCAAGAACGCGATGGACGGCCGTCCAGTCAGGCCTCAAGGAATTGTCCTTTGGGATCTGGAGGGGCAAGAATTCAACCACGCCCTAACCTACATAGGTGATCCTCGGGTGTTTGAATCAGGATACGCGCCAGAAATGAACGCCGTCGCTGATGACGTCTACCGTATTTTCCGGGACGCTGGGTATAAGGTGGGCTTGACTATCCGTCCACAGAAGTTGGACTGGGGAACTATGGCGAACCGTCCGGCAACGTGCACCTCAAACGCAATGATCGAATGGCGTGACATGTACGTCGCCGTCGACCAACCGTTTCCGAACAAATACTTCGAGTGTACGGCCCGAGACACTTGGACTCTGTTCCCGTATGGACATGGGACTCAATTCGCGTACGAGCGGAAGCCGCAAAACGATCCGGTAATCCTCGAACTCCTGCGCAGCAAAATCGAATATGCGCGCCAACGGTGGCAGGTCACGATTTTCTATATCGATAGCGCGGTCTACACCGGTGGCGCACCGCTCAACGCGGAAATTCTGCGCACTCTACGAACAGAATTTCCGGACTGCCTTCTGATCCCGGAGCAGGAAAATTTAGACACGATGTCCGCCGCAATTCCATTCGCGGACCCACGCAACAGTCTGGACCCAATTCAGAGCCCGATATCGTGGCGCTGGGTGTATCCGGACGCCGCGATCGCCATCAAGCTCAGCGACCGTGCAGGAACCTGCTGGGACCAGCGGCTCGCGGCCTTTCGAAGGGGGCAAATGACGGGAGACATCGCACTCTATTCACAACCGTTTCAGATGAACCAAACGCAACTCACAACGATAGAGAACATGATTCTCGGAGTGCGGAGCGAGATGTCATCTATAACGGTCACCGATCAAATGACGGGGAGTACCTACCGATATCAAGGCAACGCCGTTCAGCCGTCCGGGTACCCGCTGAAAATGCGCGTCTACTTTGCCGGTTCAGCCGAGGGACTCCAGTCAAGCGATTTGTACTGCGAGGCCGGGCAACTATTCGGTGGAAACACCTGTACGCTGCCACTTGCGGGAAATACCCACAGCCAGATCCGTTACGTATCTTTTTCGAACGAATTGATCGCTTCGGAGCCGGCGCAGACGCTCTCCCAATAAAATTGCCCTGGCGAGCGGAAGGGAATCAATCCCTCCCGCTCGCCAGGGCAATCGAAACACTGACGGACGAACCGCATCCGGCCGGCCTGCGCTATTCAGCGCCGTCCTTGTTCCCAGAACGCCAGTTGAAGGTCATACAACCCCGCCTGCTCAGCAGGAAACTCGCCCTTCTCGACTCGCTCAATGATCCGGGGGAGTTCGGCCTGCCATGCGCTCGAATGATCCGGACAATGAATTGTCCATGCGGATGCCGCTGGAACGTGCGCCCGCAGAAGACCGCTGGCAAACATTGCCTTGGACACTAACGTCTCCCACGGGAGCACCGCGCTCTCCCCGGTTAACATGGAGAGCAACCGTTGTTTCCTCGACGAGTAAACAACGGGAAGCGGGAGCAGCCGGCGGAATCGTTCGACCTCGATCAGAAACCGGCGGCTGGAAAACGTGGGGAATGTAATAAAACCGTCTTCTGTCTGCCGCGGCTCAATCGCTTGGCCTAGCAACCGTCCGTCCTGCCGGGGTGGACCGGGCCAAGGAGCCACGCAAAGAATAGACTCATCCCGACGTATCCGGTCTATTCCCAAGGAGAGCCAGTCTTGGGACGCACCTTGGCAGACGACAATATCCGAATCCACATGAAAGACGTATGGATACCGGCTCGATTCGAGCCCGGCGATCCATCCCCAAAGCGGGATACCGCGATGGTCTCGAGGAGGAATCCGCGCCGATCCAAAGTACTCTGTGCAGAGCGTTTCGAAACGGAGACGCTCCCGATCAAGCGAAATTACCCGGTCCACGGCATGCCGTCTGCCCAGGTCTGCGGCGATGGCTCTTAAAGTAGAAGTCTCGGCACAACCACGGGGGAACCGGCCGCTCGGGAGGTCATCGATTGTCAACAGAGTCTCGCTGAACTGCCCGCGATGTGCGCGTTGCGTGTGGGTGAGAATCGTCTCGACCCATGATGCGTCGGCGGGACCGGCAAGCATATGCAGCGTTATCGGCGGCATATCTCAAGGGTGCGGCGGGTCACGCTTCGATCTTCAAGGATTCGCTCAGTCACAGGCGCTTTCCGTCTCGGCGGCGCACAGCGGCGCCGCGAGCGAACGAAGTGTCGCGACGGGATCGGACGACTTCCGCCAGCGGCGGAGAATCTCCCGGCTGTTATCGCGCAGCGTCTCAAACATGGCCGGCTTCGTGATTTGTGAAATCGCCGCCACCAGTGCGTCTAAGCCGGGATTTCCATTTTGGGTCTCCCGGACCCCCACAGTATACACCAACGCCTCACTCCCGTGCCGGATTTGATCAGAATCCCCTTTCCGAGGGCGGGCC
>VFZO01000332.1 GCA_016871155.1 Acidobacteriota bacterium
ACCCGCACCCGCGCCGTGTTGGATTGCATCCTAAGTCCAATGTACAAAACGGGCGGCCCGTGAAGGCCGCCCGTTCGAATTAGACCTCCGGACGCTATCGCGCCGGCAACATCACCGTGTTCGACGGAACGTTGTTAACCCGCAGTTGCACGGGCGCCATCCCAGGCGTCACGTTGGAGGGCATCATGAACAACGTCACGTAGAAACCGGGCAAGCCGGGAACCAGCGTCGTACCGGCGACGGTCGCCGTGCGGCCACCAACGGTCAACGTCACCGGTTGTGTCACGACGTTTGCGCTCACCGGAATCTCGCCGGTGGCCAGCGCGGGCGTCGTCTGGCCCAGACCTGTGGAAAGCAGAGCCAGCGACTCTCCGGCCCTCGCCGCGCTTCCCGGCCGGACCAACTCCAGCGAATCGGCCCGCACGACAATCGCACCGGCGGCGTCGAAGAACAGCGCCGGAGCCTGGGCGGCCACCGTCGCCTTAAACGCGTTCGAGTTGCCGTTGGCCGTCCGCACCACCACGTCGTGTTCCGCGGCCGGAGCGTTCACCGGTACCAGGGCGACGATGTAATCCGCCGGGGTGTTTCGCGGGTCGCTGCCCATGTAGAGAATCGGAGCCACGAGACCGCCGATCGTCACGCTAGTGCCGTTCAGCGCGGTTGGCGCGCGGTTCCCTTCCATGCCGCCTAGGTTCGATGCCAGTCGCAGTAAATCGGCACCGAAGATCGTGAACTGCCCGGCCGGAGCCAGTGTCCGCGCACTGATGTCGCTGACGGCCGAGATGACCTCCACAACCCGCGGAGCCCGCGTGTTCTCAGTTCCGAGCTGCGCCCGGACCGCGCCGCCCGCGTTCGCCGAGGTGTGCAAGTTGATGTAGTGGTTTTCCGGGCTCGACACAACGGAGTTCAACGACGTCAAAGCCTGCCCGCCGCCGACTCCTGCGGCCTTGAAGATGTTGCCAAAACCGCTGGCGCTATCGAACGCCGCCAGCCCGCTGTTGATCGAAACTCCACCGTTGGCGCCAGCCTTGGCGTCGTGAATGTGCAAACCGGTGAAGCGCGTGTCGGCGGGGAATCGATGATTCAGGTCGAAGGTCACCTGTGCCGCAACGATGTTCCCGTCGGCGCCGCGCAGAGCGTTGATCCAGAAATTGCCAACCGCCGAAGCCTCCAGGCCGGTGACCGGCGGCACTTCGTTCGCGGGCGACATAGAGACCGGAATCCGAATTGTCTCCGACTTCGACATCTGCGACCGCATCACGCCGCCGGGAAACCGGGTGCTATGGATGTTGATGTAGAACAGCTCCGGCGCGTCGAACAGTCCGTCGAGCGCTCCGGACGCCGGTGTGCCCGATGGAACTTCCACGCGGCGGGTCACGTTGCCCGAACCGCTGGCCGCGGATTCCACGGCGTTCGCTCCCGCGGCAATGCCGGTGTTGATCACGACCCCGCCGTTTACCGTGGCCGAACCCGTGTGAATATGCAAGCCCGTGAACGTCGTCGCTTCCGGAACCGTGTAGTCTACGCTGAATGTTGCGGCGCCGGCCACAAACCGGCTATTGGCGTCGTAGGCCCGAACGGCTTCGACAACGCCGACCGCGCTCGCGCCGAAATCGGTAATCGCCGGAATCTCCTTGCCCGGCAGCATACGGCCAATCAGCACGCTCCGCTCTGCGCGGTGCAGTTGTCCGCGAATCGCGCCGCCGGGATAAGCCGTCGTATGGAGGTTCGCGTAATAGCCTTGTGGATTCTCGAACATCTCGCGCAGCGCCGCCACGGCATTCGCATCGGACGCCAGCACCTGGGCCTGCCGCTCAATCACTCCGCGGGCCGGCGGCATGACATTCGCCGCGCCCGTGATTCCCGTGTTGATCACAACCGGGCCATTCACGCCGGCCGCGCCTGTGTGCACGTGCAGGCCAGTCACCGTCGGGGTGTCCGGGAACGTGTGATAGATCACGAAGTCCACGGACCCGGAGACGATCTGCCCTTGGGCGTTTCGCATCGCGTGTGCATAGAGCACCGCAGTACCGGAAGCGGCATAGCCCATAACCGCGGGCACCTCATTTCCCGGCGACATCGCCGCGACAAAAACCGCTGTGTCCGCGGACTGGGAGTATATATAGGCCGTACAGGCCACAAGGCTGAGTAGAATTTTTTTCATGAAGATGTTGGGGCTCCGTCTGTCACAATACGACAAACCGCGCCGTTCGTGACTCTTTTCGGGAAATTTAACAAGTACTTCTGACACGCCGCACGGCATCCTTCCAGCCCGCCCAAAGCCCGTCGCGCTCGGAAGCCGCCATGGCTGGCTCGAACCGCCGGTCGGCGCGCCAGAACGACTGTACCTCCTCCACGGATCCCCAGTATCCGGTGGCCAGGCCCGCCAGCAGCGCCGCGCCCAACGCCGTCGTCTCCGTATCCGCCGGCCGGACCACGGGCGTGTCGAGCACATCGGCCTGGAACTGCATCAGGAAATTGTTCGAAGCCGCACCGCCATCCACGCGCAACTCCCGCAACGACGCGCCGCTGTCGGCCTCCATCGCCTCGATCAATTCTCTTGTCTGATATGCCATCGACTCGAGGGTCGCCCGGACAATCTCCGCCCGCCCCGTCCCCAGCGTCATTCCCGAAATCTGCGCCCTCGCATCGGCGTCCCAATGGGGCGACCCGAGACCAACGAACGCCGGCACCATGTATACGCCGCCCGTCGAGGGGATCGACTCTGCGATCGCCTCGGTCTCCGGCGCGCTGGTCACAATCCCCAGTTTGTCGCGCAGCCACTGCACCGCGGCCCCGGCCACGAAAATCGAACCTTCCACCGCGAACTGCGCCGAAGCATCCGCCGAAGCCGCTCGTGTTCCCAGCAGCTTGTTCTTCGAAACCGGCACGCCGCCACCCGTATGCAACAACGCAAAGCAACCAGTTCCGTAAGTGTTCTTGGATAAACCCTTGGTGAAACACGCTTGGCCGGCGAGCGCCGCCTGCTGGTCGCCAGCGATTCCGGCAATAGGCGTCTCGGTCCCAAAAACAGCGGCGTCCGTGACTCCCAAAATTCCGGAACTAGCGGCTACGCGCGGCAGCATGGCGCGAGGCACGTTTAGAATTCGCAGCATGTCGCTGTCCCACTCGCCGGTGGCCAGATTCATCAACATCGTTCGCGAGGCGTTTGTCGGATCGGTTGCGTGCACCTTGCCGCCGGTTAACTGCCAGATCAGCCAGGTGTCGATGTTGCCGAACAGAAGGTCGCCGTTCGCCGCCTTCGAACGCGCGCCCGCCACATTGTCCAGAATCCAGGCGATCTTGGTTCCCGAAAAATACGCGTCCACCACAAGGCCGGTCCGCTCCGTGATCAGCGCAGCCTGATCCGCCAATTCCCTGCACCGCGGCGCGGTTCGGCGGCACTGCCACACAATCGCCGGTGCAACGGGCACGCCGGTGGCCCGGTCCCACACGACGGTCGTCTCGCGTTGATTGGTAATGCCGATGGCCGCCACCTCGCCCGGGGTCACGCCGCCGGCCGCCAGCGTCTCTTTCATCGCGGAAAGTTGCGCGTTCCAAATCTGGAGCGCGTCCTGCTCCACCCAACCGGGCTGAGGAAAATGCGAGACCGTCGCCGCCGCGCGCATCGCGACTCGCCGCGCTTCGCGATCATAAAGCGCCGCTCGCGCCGATGTGGTTCCTTCGTCGAGGGAGAGAATGTAGGCCATGGGGGAGATTATAATGGTCACATATGTTCTTTCGCCGGGAACCAGAGAAAACACTCACCTACTCGGACCGTTTGGCGGCCGCCCGTTCGGCCGGCTTTAGCGTCGAGGGAAATCTGGCTGTGCGCCGCGGCGTCGGCTGTTCGATTCAGGAAGGCGCCGATGGACTTCCCGAACTCGGCGAAGCGGGCCTGGTTGTGCACGGCAAAGAGGTCGCCCGTCTCGTCCACGGCGGTTACCAGATGTTTTTCGTCACGCGCGACGGACACAAGATGGCGGCGCTTGCCGATCATCTGAGAGCTCTGCACGGGTTCACCGAGGATCTCATCGAAGCGCTCGGTGTCACGTCGTTCTACAACAACGGCCTGGGCACGGTTTGCACCGGCCATCTCTACGACCGGGTGAAGGACCGCGAGTCCTCCACGCATCACTAGCTCTCGCGCGGCGATGCGGGTAGCCATCGTTGGCAACTCCGGCTCCGGGAAGTCGACGCTCGCCCGGACGTTCGCGCCGCCGGTGCTCGACCTCGACACGATCTTCTGGGAGCCGGGCAAAGTTGCCGCCGCCAGGGATCCGGCTCAAAGCGCCAGCCTCGTCCGGGAATTCTGCTCTGCGCACGCGGAGTGGGTCGTTGAGGGCTGCTACGCCTCGCTTATCCGAATCGCACTGGAATTCGAACCAGAGCTGATTCTGCTGGATCCGGGCCTGGAGCGATGTCTGGCCAACTGCCGCGCCCGGCCCTGGGAGCCGCATAAGTACGCTTCGCTCGAGGAGCAGAACCGGCACCTGGACTTCCTGCTCGAGTGGGTCGCCGCCTACTATTCGCGCGACGATGAAATGTCGAGAACGGCCCACGAGGCGTTGTTCGTGCAGTATGGCGGACCAAAGAGAGTCGCCGGCGCATTCGAATTCCCGGACCAGTGAGACAATACCGGAATGGTCGTTGATATTGAGGGAGTTAAGCTCCACCTCGCGCACCCGGATGAACTCGCGGTGCAATGGGTGGGGCAAGAAGACGTGATGCGCCAATTGCTGGCCGCCTGGCTTGTGATCGACGAGCGGGACCTTCCAATGAATCCGCGGCTCATCGGGAAGCCTGGCGTCGGGAAGACCACGCTCGCCTACGCCGCCGCCCAGCGGCTGGGCCGTGAAGTCTACATCATGCAGGCCACGGCCGACACTCGGCCGGAGGATCTCCTCATTAGCCCCGTCATCGAAGGCGAAGGAATGCTGCGGTACGTGGCCTCGCCCCTGGTTACCGCGATGCTTCGCGGCGGCATCGTCATCCTGGACGAAGGCAATCGAATGAGTGAGAAGAGCTGGGCCACGCTGGCGCCGCTGCTCGACACCCGCCGTTATGTGGAGTCCATCGTAGCGGGCGTGAAAATCAAGGCTCATCCGATGTTCCGGCTCGTCTCCACGATGAACGACGACAGCTCGACCTTCGATCTGCCGGAGTACATCCATTCCCGCCTCCAACCGCAAATTCTCATCGATTTCCCCAGCTACGACGAGGAACTGGCGATCCTGAAGGAGAATCTCCCGTTCGCCGACGACGAGATCCTGGAGTACGTGACCGAGTTCCTTCAGCACGCCCACGCCGCCGACGAACGCTACAGCGCGCGCGATGGCATCAACATCGCCCGATTCGCGCTCAAAATGCGGCATATGGCCAAGGGCGCAACTCCGCGTGCGGAGCTTTTGCGCGTCTCCATTCTGGAAACGCTTGACGACGAAGCCCTGCGCTACGTGCCGCGGCAATAACGATGTTCGCGCCGGTCGACGATCCAGCGAGTTTGCAGCGCGGCCAATGGCGCTACTTCCCCGTCGTTCCGGGGCGGATGGAGTTTGCCGCCGCCGTTCGCGAAGCCATTCTCGCCGCGCGGCCGGAGGTAGTAGCCGTCGAATTACCCAGCGAGTGTGAACACGCGCTGACCAAAGCCATTGACCGGCTGCCTCAAATTTCCGCGCTCATGTTTCCGCACAAGCCCGAAGCAGGGCTGCCCGCGGACGACGGCGAGGACGCGGTCACCTACCAGATGCTCTACGTGCCCGTGGAACCCGCCGATCCGTTCATCGAAGCCGTTCGCACCGCCCGCGAGATCGGCGCGCGCGTCGTATTCATCGAACCGTCGCTCGGCGAACGCCCGCACGTTCACGGCGCCTATCCCGATAGCTACGCGCTCCGCCGCATCGGCCTGGAGCCGTATCTGCATGCCTACCGCCTGCAGGCGCAGCCGCCGAACGAGGAGTTGGAACGCCACGCCGCCGCCATAGCGTGGCGCCTGCAAGGCGCCGATCCGTTCGCCAATACGCTCATTGTCGTATCTCTCAACCTATTGCACCCACTGCTGGACGCCGTTCAAATTCCGCAGGAGGAAGCCCCGCGCAAGCTCTCCTCGAACTTGGTCCAACTGGTGAATGCCGATCCCGAGTGCTTGGCCGAAATCTGTTCGGAGATGCCCTACCTCCAGCTCCGGTACGAGCAGTGGAGAATCGATCGAAACGAGGAGATTCTCATTAACCGGCCTCGCTCCAACGTCCAGCTCCTGCGGGAGGCCGAGGCGCTCTATAACAAGAACACCGGCGACGTAATCAATCACTGGCAGCGCCGCCTGATGGCCCGCTATACCCGCAATCTGGCCCGCGTCCAGGGCGACCTCGTTGCCGGACTCTTCGATCTCACCGTCGCGGCGCGCAATATCGTCGACGACAACTACGCCTGGGAGGTGTGGGAACTGGCCAATCGCTACAGCCACCAGCAAATTGCTCCCAACATGCCGACCGTCAAGATCTCCGGCGAAGAGGTCTGGCTCGATACCCGGCGGATTCGCCTCCGCCGCCGCCTGCCGCGCCCCAAACAACGTCTGATGCCGCCTGGACTCAAGCCTCGCAAGAAGGAAAAGTCTCCCGGCGAATGGAAACACGAATTGGACGGCGACTCCATCTGCTCCTACCCGCCCGAAGACATCCAAATCGAGAGCTACGGCCGGTTCCTCAAGACCAAGGCGCGCAGCCTCTTGAGCGAGGAGCGTCTCCGCGTGCAGCGCTTCACGACGTCCCTGTTGGACGGCATCGATCTGCGCGAGACGCTGCGAAATTGGCACGAAGGAAAAATCTACGTCCGCGAGACCAACAGGATCGCGGGTG
>VFZO01000333.1 GCA_016871155.1 Acidobacteriota bacterium
GCCTCCGGGCTGCCACGGGTACCCGTATTGAGCGAACTGAGGAGGCCGCGCTGAAAGCGCTGGCGATTATCGAGCGCGAGGCGGGCGGCAAGCAGAACGTCGAGATTTCCAGTGGATTTATAGGCGTGCAGCCGGCCAGCTACCCAATCAACACGCTGTACCTCTGGACGTCCGGTCCGCATGAAGCCGTACTGCAAATAGCGCTGCGCCCCGCGGCGAAGCCGCGCGGGGAGGCGTTGAAAGAAGCGCTGCGCGGAGCTTTCGCGAAGGAGTTGCGGGACGTCAAGGTCAGTTTCGAGGCGGGCGATATCGTCGCCGAAGTTTTCTCGTTCGGCGCGCCGGCTCCGATTGAAATCGCGATGCAGGGCCCCGCGCTGGCGGCGAATCTGGAGCACGCGCAGAAGGTGATGCGCCAGATGCTGCAACTGAAGACGCTCCGCGACGTGCAGTACGCGCAGCCGTTGGACTACCCGACGTTGAACATCCAGATCGACCGCGACCGCGCCGGGCAGTTTGGGCTAACCATGCAAGATGTCGCCCGGTCCGTGGTGGCTGCGACATCGTCGTCCCGGTTTATCGATCCCAACTACTGGCGCGACCCCAACAGCGGCAACGCGTTCCAGATCCAGGTGGAGATTCCACAGCACCGCATGGCGTCGGTCGGGGATCTGAACGACCTGCCTATCATGCAGAACCGCCAAGCGAGGCCAACCCTCTCCGACGTCGCGATCGTCGAGCGCGGCCGTACATTCGGCCAGGTAGAGCGCTACAACATGCAGCGCATCGTCTCCATCACCGCGAACATTCACGGTAAGCCGTTGAACGAAGCCGAGGACGAGATCCGGGCAGCCATCGCCAGGGCGGGCGCCCCGCCCCGGGGCGTGACGGTGAACGTGCGCGGACATATTCCGCCGTTCCGCGAGACGATGGCCGGCTTGCAGACCGGCCTGCTTATTGCGGCCGCCTCGATCTTCCTGCTGCTGACCGCGAATTTCCAGAGCTTCCGGCTGGCACTGGCGATTGTACTCATCATCCCGTCCGTAATCGCGGGCTCGTTGATCGCCTTGAAGCTTACCGGTTCTACGCTGAACGTGCAAAGCTACATCGGCGCAATCATGGCCACCGGGATCGGAACGGCGAACTCCATCCTGCTCGTCACCTTCTGCGAGGCGGCCCGCTCACAGGGTCACGATGCCATCGCCGCCGCTACGATCGGCGCCAGCGGCCGGTTGCGCGCCATTCTGATGACCGCGGCCGCCATGATAGCCGGTATGGCGCCTATCGCGTTCGGAATCGGCGAGGGCAGCGAACAGACCGTGCCGCTGGGGCGGGCCGTCATCGGCGGACTTGTGGCGGCGACCGTCACTACGCTGACCGTACTGCCCGCGCTCTATGCGATGCTACAAGCGAAGGCGAGCCGGCACACAAAATCTCTTGACCCTAACGATCCCATGAGCCGCTATTATGAACGCGCGTAATTTCCTTCTTTTCGTCCTCACGCTGGCGGCCGTGGCCGCGCAGGAGACCACAACGGTCGTGGCCAAGGTCATCGACCGGAGACTGAAGCTGCCCGCCGAGATCACTCCGTATCAGCAGGTGGAGATTATTGCGCGGGTGCAGGGGTTTGTCGAGCGGGTCATGGTCGACCGCGGCAGCTTGGTGAAGAAGGATGAGTTGCTGGTCGAACTGCGCGCACCGGAGATGAAAGCGCAGCTTGCCGAGCACGAAGCCAAGGCGCTGGCCGTCGAGAGCCAGCGGGCGGAGGCGGAGGCGAGACTTGCGGCCGTCGAAGCAACGCTAAGCCGTTTGAAGGAAGCGGCGAAGACGCCGGGCGCGATCGCCGCGAACGAGATCGTGCAAGCCGAAAAGGCGGCTGACGCTCAAAAGGCGTTGATTCGCAGCATTCAGACGCAGGCGGCGGCAGCGCGTTCGTCGGCCGCCGCGCTGAACGAAATGCTCGACTATCTCGACATCACAGCGCCTTTCGACGGCGTGATTACCGAACGGCGCGTGCATCCAGGCGCGTTGGCCGGGCCGAACGCCGGGATGCTGCTGCGATTGGAGCAGACGAACCGGCTGCGCGTTGTAGTGGCCGTTCCCGAGAGCGAAATCTCCGGCATTGTGCGCGGCGCCAACGTTCCGTTCACCGTTCAGGGCGGTCTTTCCGGGCACGGCACCGTGGCCCGCCTGGCGCGGAGTTTGGATCCCCGGACGCGCACCATGCCTGTCGAGCTTGATGTCAATAACGCCGGCGGCGCCCTGGCGCCTGGAATGTACGCTGAGGCGACCTGGCCCGTACGAAAGTCCAAGGCGTCACTCCTGGTACCTCCGTCGGCAGTAGTCACCACCACCGAGAAGGTGTTCGTCATCCGGGTTCAAGATGGCAAGGCCGAACATGTGGGCGTGTCAAAGGGTGCGCCGTATGGCGACCTGCTGGAAGTATTTGGGGATTTAAAGGCCGACGATGTGATCGTCAAGCGCGGCTCGGACGAAATCCGGGCCGGACAGCAAATTCGATAACCGGAATTAGGTAACCTATAGATATCGTTGGATTCAGCCGGGGTACGGTTTGAGATCTATCCTGTCTCGTTTTTGGAAGCTCCGGCGGCCTGCCGTCTTCCGGGTACATTTCCATAACCCACGCGGTAACCACCACGTGGCGACTTCTTTTGGGGTACAAATGAATAAACAAATAGCCAGGCTGGCGCGAACTGCGCTACCCATTGTGGCCCTGTGCATGCCTCTCGCGGCACAGATTACCGGCGAACTGCGCGGTACTGTTTTAGATTCCTCCGGTGCTGCGGTTTTGGGCGCCAAGATTAACCTTCGTTCGATGGAGACGGGCGAAACACGAAACCAGGTCGCGGACGAGAATGGCCGCTTTAGTTTCCCCCTCCTACGTGTTGGGTCCTATGAAGTGCGCGCCGAGAAAGACGGCTTCCGGACGTCCGTCGCGCGCGCGTCGGTGCTGACAGGTGAAATCGCCTCCGTTCGTCTCTCTCTGGAACTGGGTCAGGTAACCGAGACGATTCAGGTCACAGACGCCGCCGCCGTCCTCGACACCGAGAACGCGCAGATCCAAACCTCGATTCTTGGCGCTGCGATTCAGGAGATTCCGGTCGCGCGCAACCCGAACATTTTCGCGACCATCGCTCCAGGCGTGGCGCCCGTTTCTTCGAACAATCCCTTCCTCGGTACGGGCAGTTTCAATTCCAACGGCGGCCGCGGACGCGGCAACAACGTCATGGTCGACGGCATCACCGCCACCGACGTGTCCGTCACCGGCACCGGCGGAACGCTGAACCCTCTGAATTTCAGCTCCATCAAGGAAGTTAAGGTCATTACCAACAACTTCAGCGCAGAGTACGGCCGGAATTCCGGTTCGCAGCTTCTCTACATCACTAAGAACGGAACCAATGAACTTCACGGCGAACTGTTTGAGTATTTCCGCAACGACAAACTCAATGCGCGCCCGTTCTTCGATACCACGGGAAAGACCAACATCCTTCGCCGTAACGAATTCGGGTTCGCCCTGGGCGGCCCCGCCCTGCTGCCCAAACTGTTCGACGGCCGCAACAAAGCCTTCTGGTACGCCGACTATCAAGGGTTAAAGACCCGCGGCGCCGGCGCTACCCGTATCGCACGCGTTCCCACTCCGGACCAACTTGCCGCTGTGACGGATCCAACGGCGCGGGCGCTAGCGCAACAGTATTCGCTCCCCACCTCTCCCACCGGGCAGATCACAACGGCCGCCCCCAATAAGACCGATTTTTGGCAGTATGCCCTTCGCGGCGACTTCAATCTCGGTTCGCGGGACACCATCTGGGTCCGCTACAGCCAGGCCGACAGTGTCAACGCGAGTTCCGGGCTCACCTTCATCGGTTCGAATTTGCCCGGATTCGGCGCCACGAGCGCCGGCAAGCCGCGTCAGGCGACCGCAGCCCACACCCATCTATTCGGCGCCTCGGCGGTGAACGAATTCCGTTTCGGATTTGGCCAAAGCGACTCCGGCTTCCCGATCGATACCCCGTTCAAGCTTGGGCCGCGCATCACCTTTCAGGATGGAACCGTCAACTCCTTCGGCGTTTGGGAAGGGCTCCCGCAGGGCCGGGAACAACGGACCTTCCAGTTCAACGACAACTTCACCCTCGTTCGTGGCCGCCACAACCTGAAGTTCGGCGCTG
Source organism: Acidobacteriota bacterium (assembly GCA_016871155.1). Lineage (GTDB taxonomy): Bacteria > Acidobacteriota > Terriglobia > Bryobacterales > Bryobacteraceae. The sequence continues at coordinate 4,185 of VFZO01000333.1, forward strand.
AGATGTATTACTTGGAAGCGGACAGTGTCTTCGACGCTTTGTTCCGTTCGGTGATCACGTTTGCGAACTTCGCCGACTTCCAGCGCGGTGTGCCCGCCGTGTTCCAACAGCGCTTCGGCAACTCCGTTCGAGAGAACCGGGTGAAGAATTTCTTCGCCTTCGCGCAGGACGATTGGAAGGTCAGCCGCAATCTGACCTTGAACCTGGGCGTCCGCATGGAGTGGGCGGGCGGACCGACCGAGAAAGGAGGCCTGATCTCGAACCTGAACCTGGACAACCGAACGCCTTTTGGCGCGGCCGGCGCCGGTCCCTTCGGCCAACTGGAAATCGGAAAGCCGTCCTTTAAGAGCAGCGACAATTGGGCGCCCCGGCTCGGCTTTGCCTGGAACGTCGGCGGTTCCAGCAAGACCGTCGTTCGTGGCGGCTACGGCCTCGCCTACGACTTCATCTTCCTGAACCCGATTACCAATCAACGGTTCCTTCCGCCTTTCATCGTAACCGGCGTGCTCTCCGGCCAGGCCAACTTCACCGGAACGAACTCGCTTTCCAACCTCGTCGCAGGCACTTCCCAAGTGCAACGGGAGAACGCCGCGCTGCCTGGCCGCCTCGCCACGAACGTGCTAAATTACGGCGCGGTTTCGCCGGCAATCGATCAAGGCATCCGCAATCCGCAGTCGCATCAATTCAACCTCGGTATCCAGCGCGAACAACTGGGCATTGTCTGGAAGTTTAACTACGTGGGAACGAAAGGCAACTTCCTGATGCGAACCCGCGATCTGAATCTGGTTGCGTCTCCGGTCGCGGCCGCCTCCAGCGTTGCCGATGAAACCGCCCGTCTCGCTCAGTTCCAAGGCGCCTTCGGCGCATTGAACGGGAGCCCAACTCGAGTCAGTAATCGCATCGATCCCCGCTACAACGCGATCGGGTGGGTCGATTCTTCGGCAAACTCCAACTACCACAGCTTCCAGTTCGAAGCGCAGAAGCGAATCTCCCAAACGCTCCTGATGAACTTCAATTGGACCTGGGCGAAATCGATCGACGACGGGTCCGATGTGCTCGGCGTTCTAATCAACGACAGCTCGAATCAGCAGGACCCCCGCAACAATCGCAACAATCGCGGACCCTCGCAGTTTGACCTGCGGCATCGTGCCGTGATCACCCACTCCTGGGAGCCGCGCTGGTTCAGCGGGTCTTCGAATTGGGCGATGAAGAATCTGGTGGGCAATTGGGGCTTCTCCGGTATCACCAGTTTCCGCACCGGGTTCCCAATCACTCTGGATGCCGGTTCCCGGCGCGGGCTTGGTCCGCTTACTGTGCTGGGCGGTGGGGCGCAGGTTCGTCCGAACGTTCGCGGCGTGGTCAATTTCGATCCTCGCCCGGCCGGTTCGGCAGGCTCGCCTTCGGGTCTCAACAGCGATCCGGTCCAGCGGATCTCCGCCTACGCCGAAAGTCTTGGGCTCTCCCAGCCGCTGCTCGGGAACTTTGGCACGATGGGCCGCAACGTCCTTCGCCTGAACGGTGAGCGGAACTTCGACTGGAACATCTTCAAGAACTTCAGCGTGTCCGAAAACGTGAAGTTCCAGATTCGCGGAGAGTTCTACAACCTGTTCAACAACACGTCCTTCCAGCAGGCGCAGGGCACGATTACCGCCCCCGACTTTGGACAGTACAACGTTGTGGGCCAGGATGCCCGTACCATTCAACTTGGCGTCCGGTTCGTCTTCTAAACCCAACCGGCCTCAAACTTTGAGCGCTGCTCCGGCCCTGGCTTTCCTCGCTCTGAGGAAAGCCGGGGCCGGTTTGAATTTGCCTGTCGATGGAGTGGCGTGATACTTTCGTTCCAATCTTCGCGATTTTGAATGGAGAGGTACGAATGCCACCTGTGAATCCCCCCAAGCCCGCCGATGACGACGATGACGACGATCCGGCAACCGCGGCCATCGTAACTGATCTGAAAGAACGGGCGGCCCGGCGCAAATCCCTGCGCGCCCGGCGCGCCGCCCTGTCCGGTAAGCTGGTCCAACTCCTGGAGTTGGATCCGGCGAAAGAGGCCGAGGCTTCGAAGAAAGCCTACGAGGCGTGCCTCGAAAGCGCCCGAAAGCGCATAGAGCGGTTGCGCGCCGAAGACGAGAAACGGCGAAAGAAGGCTCCTCCACTGATCGATCAGTTGCGGCGCGCGCTGGAACGGAAGGGGGTGTAGCGCCATGGCGATTCAGTTCGGTTTTCGCGCCGACGAAGTCACCGCGTCCACTCCCGCGGCAGATAACATCATCATCTGCGATGGCAGCTTGACGAACGATATTGGGAACCTCTCCTACGATTCCGGTCCAACGATTCTTCCCACGTCAGACGCCGACAACCGCGTCCAGTTTTCGATGACCGGCCGCGCGTCGAACTCCTGCGACGTGTTGATGACGCTGCGAACGCGCCACCGTTTTCGATTCCAGCCCACGGAGTCCGGCCGGCTGACGGCCTCCGCGTTCTACACGCCGGGGCTGTTGGTCTCGATCGCTTGCGACGGCGAGCAGGGACTGTTCAACCTGTTCGATAAAGCCGGCCCGGTGCATTTCACCCACATTTCCGTTTTGAGCCGCGCGTGCGAATCTCCCGGATGCTCGTCCGCATCAATATCCATAGGGGTTTGAAGGCAGCGAAG
>VFZO01000334.1 GCA_016871155.1 Acidobacteriota bacterium
GTGGTGCTAAACCACGGGGCCGCGCCAGCGACCCCAACCAGCCGCTTTGAGCGGCTCACGAACGAAGGCCCCCGGCTCTGCCGGGGGATCGTTACTTCCGGTAAAATGTGAGCCGGATGGCTTCGCCGATCGAACATGCAGCGGGAACTTCGCCGGAAGAGGCCGCCGTACATGCCGCCGCCGATAGCGCGCTATTTCGAAAGGCGCCTGCCGTCCGCGCCCTGCTGCTCTACCTCTGGACACACCGGCAGGAGGCGGTGAACGAATACCGCATCGCCACGGAGTGCTTGCGGAAAGATGCGAGTTTCGATCCGAAGGTCGACGCGACTGTGCGTGTCCACGTATCGCGGCTCCGGCAAAAGTTGAAGGAGTATGGCGACGCGCAGGAGTCGCCGAAGTACCGGGTCGTTCTTCCGCAGGGAAGTTATCAGGTGCAGGTCGACGAAGCGGCCGCGCCGCTCGCTCCTGCGGCCTCGCGGCGCCCCTTCGCCCTTTGGGTCGCCTGCGCCGTGCTGCTGGCTGCGTGTGGCTATCTGGCCATCGAGAACCGCCGCCTGGCTCGCCAGACTTCGGCCGCCGTTCCGCTGCCGCGATTCTGGGCCGGGTTGCTCCGAAACGGCAAGCCGGTGAACGTCGTACTGCCAACGCCGGTCTTTTTCGAATGGCCCGGGAATGGTTTGAAAGTGCGCGATACCCGGATCAACGAATTCGCGAGCTTCAACGAATCGCCCATGCTGCAGCCGCTGATCGGGAAATACGGTGAACCGAAGTTGATGCAGAACTACACCGTGGTTTCGGATACCTTCGCGGCGGTCAAGCTCGCCCAGTATCTGCAATCCCGCGGCGTGACGGTCTCCTTCAGCGGCACCGGCGATTTTTCCTTTGACCAGTTCGGCGATCGCAACGTAATTCTGATCGGCCTGTCGTCGACCAACATTCACATTCGGGAGATGATGGGGCGCACCAACTTCTACGCGCAGCCGGACGTCGCTTCCACGGTTCATAACCGCAAACCGGCGCCGGGCGAATCGGCCGAATACAGGATGGTGCAACAGTCCGGATCGCGGCGCAGCGTGCCGGGCGTGGTCGCTCTGCTCCCGGGGTCGGCGCCCGGTACAAACATCTTAATGGTGGCCAGTTGGGCCAGTTCGGCGATGGTCTCGTTCCTAACGAGCGATCCTTCGCTGGAGCAACTGGACGCGGCGTGGAACAAACTGGGGTCATCCGCTCACTTCGAAGTTCTGATTCAAAGCGAGATCGAGGGAAACGCCGTCCTGCGCGCGGGAGTGGCGGGGATGCGCGCGGCGAAATAAAAGCGCCGCAAGCAAAGCGCTTCGTTCATCGAAAACGAACCACCGCCAGATAGATGCTCGTCTTCCCCTCATGCGACGAATAGTAGCTCGCCGACAAGAGGCCGTCATGCCACACCATCCCCGCATAACTGTTGTCGCCGCCGCTGGGCAACGTCAGCACGGGCCGGTAGCTGTCTCGCGTCAACTCGCCCAGAACGGTCCGCCGGCCGCCTTCCAGGTAGTTGCCCGTGATCGACCACATTCGCCCGTCCGGCATCACCAGAAAGTTCGGTCCCCCCATCCGCACCGGCATCTTGTGAAACGTCCACTGCTTGTACGGCGGACGGCTCGACCCGATCCACCAAGGCCGTATCAAGGCGATCGCCTCGTCGCCAGGCAGGAAGCGAATCGTGGTTTCGCTCACTCCCTCCGCCTTGAACTCGGTGATCCACTGCCAGTCGATACCATTACCGCTGCCATACAGAAAGCCGCGGCGTCCGGCATCGGGACCCTCGTTCAGCTTCGACAAGCTGTAGGCTCGTCCCTTGTGCCAGGTTACCCGCCAGAGCCAATGATCTTCGGCCAGTAGCCGTTGGGGCGTGCTCCAACGGTATCCGTCCGGCGAGAACGAGACCCGCGGCGACCGCGTCGCGTAGGTGCGTCCTTCGTATACCGCGCCGCCCATGATCGCCATCAATCGGCCGTCCGGCGTAACCGAGAGCTTCGGATCTCGAAGGTCCGTGCCGGTCTCCTGGAGCCAGCCTGCCGACTCCCAACGTTTGGTGTCCGCTGAGGTGACGATGCGAATGGCGCCATGGTCGCCTGCGTGCCCTTGGCCCTCGCGAAAGGTACAGAACCACCGGTTCCGGAAACGGACGAGGTCCGTAAAGGCGCTGTGCGGCGCCTCGTCCCAGATTTTTCGCACCTCCACCAGTTCTGGCACGGGCGAAGCGGACTGCGCCACCACCGGGGCGGCACCCAGGAGCATGCGTCTTGTGAGTCGTCCGGTTTCGTGGTTCATCATTGGGCGGGCTTAGCGAAAAAGCTCAGAATATCAACTTGAGTCCGATCTGCATGTTCCGCGGCTGATTGGCTTGACCGCCGATCACCCCGAAGCCTGGGTTGCCGACGGTCGTATTGGGCAAGCCGAAGACCGGGGTATTTGTAACGTTGAAGGCCTCGCCGCGAAGTTGCACCCGGAGGCTCTCGCTCATCGAGAAATTCTTGATGAGAGAAAAATCAAGGTTCACCGTTTGGGGTCCGCGGTTTCTCGAATCCAGTCTTGGCGTATTTCCAAACTCGAACGACACCGGCAACCGGAACGCGGCGGCATTCAGGTATCCTGAACCGCCGGAGACCCCGCCCAGCCGGCCGCTAACTCCGCCGGAGGTCTGGACCGCTACACCGGTGAAACTCGCGCGGCCGCCGGCGTATGGGGGGGTGCCGGAGACGCCGAACACCAACGGCTGCCCGGATTGGAACGTGGAAATGCCGTTCACCTGCCATCCGCCAATCAGAAGCTTGGTCATTCGCCCTCCGCCTTTTCCGAACGGCAGATCGTAGACGGCGCTTAGCACCAGGCGGTGGGGAAAATCCGAACCGAGCACGGACCGGTCGGCCGCACGATTGAATTCATTCTGATATCCCGGGTTCTGTCCGGCGTCGAAGAACGACGTGGTTAGCATGTTCACGTCGCCCAGGTTTTTTGAAAACGTGTAGCTCAAAGTGGCCAACAACCCGTGGGACATCCTCTTTTGCACGCTCAGCTGCAACGCGTGGTAGGACGAGTTCCCCGCCCCGACGAAGTTGTTGCTAAATCCGGTGAAATGCGGGAAGGCGCGCAGCAACTGATTCTGCTGGACCACGCGCGCCGCAAGCGGGCCGGAAGGAATCACTCCAAAAAACGGATTACTCACGGTCGCATTCAGCGACGCAACGCGGGAGGAGTCGCCCGGCGCGCCAAAGTGAACCGGATTGAGCGCATTGCGGGAGACGTTCACCGGAAGCAGCACGCCCTTGTTACCGGCATAAGTAACATTCACGCCCACCAACCCGGGAAGCTCTCGCTGGATCCCGAAATTCCACTGCATCGAATACGGCAGCGGCGTATCGAACTGGAGTCCACCGACTCCAGTGCCGGCCAGTGTGGAGGCGCCTTGCGCCGAACCGGTGAGGGGCTGCAGACCGGACGGGAACGGATTGACCAGGCTGCCGATCGGGGTGACCGAATCGATGGTAGCGACGAACGGCGTGGTTACCGTAAAGCCGGGATTGCCGCCGTTGAAGAGCCGGACCAGTCCGGGTGTGAAGAAGACGCCGAAGCCGCTGCGGATCACCGTCTTCGGTGTCATCGAGTAAGCCAGGCCGAACCGCGGGCCGAAGTTATTGGCATCGGTCTTGTAGCGCTGCCGGGAGGCTCCGCCGGCGCCGCGGAACTGCAATCCGCCGCGAAGCGGCAAGCCCGTCGGCCGCGCAAGCGGGGACTCGATATCGGGCTCGACCGTCGCCAGGCGATTGAACCGTTCGGATGGGCCGGTCTCCATCTCCCAGCGCAGTCCGAAGTTCAGTGTGAGCTTGGAGGTGACCTTCCAATCGTCCTGCGCATAGAACGCATGATAGTAACCTTGCTGGGACGTCGCGTCGGAGAACGTCAGCAAACCACCCGTTGGGATTCCGAGCAGGAAGGAGGAGAGCCCCAGAAAGGGCGCCTGTCCGCCGGGAACCGCTGCGATCGGGTCCGGACCGGAAGTAAACGTGGTTCCGAAGGAGAAGTTGCCGCCCGGATTGCCGAGACTGGCATTGTGGTCGAGAAACACACGCCCGTCCCAACCGAACTTCAGACTATGTCGCGAACGGATCCAACTCAGCGAGGTAGCGACGTTGTGCGAATAGCGCGTGAACCGTTGATTGCCCGATTCGTTGTTTCCATCGAAACCGTTGACGCCGATCACCGGCAGGAAGCGCTCCTGCACCTGGCCGGCGTACAGAGAGGAGAAACCGAGCCCGGCCAGATCCGCGCCGAGGGAATACGGATCGCGAAAGTTGCGCTGCCGGGCAAAGCCGTAGCGAGAGTTCAGAACCAGCGTCGGACGGAGGGTGTAAACGTGATCCAGCACGGCGGTGTGCGATTTGATGAACTGATTAAATCCGTTCGGGCTCGAAACGCTGTTCCAGTAGTTCGGTTCATAGTGATCGTTCCACAGCCGGCTATACCTGCCGAAGAGGCGATTGCGCTCGGAGAAGTTATGGTCCATCCGAAGAGAGACCTGGCGGTCGTCATCGCGAGAGCTGGCCACCGCGTCCAGATTGTTCACGATGCCCGCGCGTTGCGGCGCCGGGTACAGCTTCAGGATGTTCTGCGGAAGCCCCGCTTGGCGGTTGGCGGGTATCTGTTTCCCGGCAAACGGGCTTCGCAGGAACCTGCCCGCTTGCGCAGGGTTGGGAGCGAGCGAGAGTGGATCGAAGATCTCAGCCGGGGCCTCGCTCATGTTGCCTGAGCGCATCGCCATCGTTGGGACGGAAAAGGTACGGAATAGACTTCTGCGCAGAAACACCTGTTCGTAGTTGAAGAAGAAGAAGGTCTTGTCCTTGCCGTTATAGAGCTTCGGCAGCAGCACGGGGCCGCCAAGCGCACCGCCGAACTGGTTGTAGCGAAGCGGCGTGCGCCGGTCGGCGCGGCCGGGAATGGGATTGGTGCCGGCGCGATTCACGAAGAAGTTCGCCGCGTCGATCTTCTCGTTGCGGAAGAACTCATAGGCGGTGCCGCGGAAGCGGTTGGTGCCGCTCTTGGTAACAATGTTGAGGATGCCGCCGGATGTCCGCCCGAATTCGGCCGGCGACATGTTGGTCTGCACCTTGAACTCTTCGGTCGTGTCGATGGTCGGAATCAGCGCGGGCTGCCCCTGGCAACAGACCGTGATCGGAATGCCGTCGAGCAGGATCTCGTTCGCGCCGGTCATGCCTCCGTTGGCAAGAAAGTTATTGGCGCCGGCGGCCTGGGCCGCGCCCCTTTGCTGTGCGATGCCGGCGCCGAATCCGCCCAACGGCGTCACGCCCGGTGTGAGCGCGGCCAGTGCGAACGGATTGCGCCCGTTCAAGGGAAGATCGATCACCTGGCGTTGGGAGATGACTTGACCGAGATTGGACGAATCCGTGTCGAGCACGACAGCGGCCGCGGAGATGGTTACCGATTCGGAGACTTGCCCGACAGTCAACTGCGCGTCGATGCGCGCCTGCTGGGTGACGGCAATGGAGAAGGTGCGGCCGAACGGCTGGAAGCCGCTCTTTTCGATCAGGATCTGGTACGCACCGGGGTTGACCAGTGGAAAGACGTAGTTTCCGCTCTCGTTGGTCGTCGTCGTCAGCATCAAGCCAGTGCCGGTGTTGGCCAACTTCACACCGGCCTGGGCGATGACGGCGCCGCCCGGGTCAGTAACTATTCCTGTGACCGTGCCGGTGGTCGTCTGCGCGCAGAGTGCGGAAGCGGCGGCAATTGCAACGGCGAGAAGTCTCATAGCCTTTGCTCTGACGGTAACACAAGGGGTAGGTTCTGACTCACCACGAGATCGAAGCAAACGGGGGCCCGCGCGTCGCGAAAAAATGGGTTTGAGAAACCGGCGGAGTCGGGGATACTGGTCCAAATGCGAATACCCTCCCTACTGCTGGCCGCGGCCGCTATAACCGCTGTTTCCCAGGAACCCACTGTGTTCCCGGCCAAGGTGTCCCAGGTCTATCGAATCCGGCTGGACAAGGACGCCGGGCTCCTGGAGTCGATCGGTACCGTCATTCAAAAGCATGGAATCAAGGACGGTGCAGTGCTCACCGCCGTCGGCGCGCTGGCGGTTTGCACCTTTCACGGTGTGGGCGGCGGAAAACAGACCGTAAGCGAGCCAATGGAGATCAACAGCCTCGGGGGAATCATTGCGAATGGGGAACCGCACATCCATGTGATGCTTACCAATTCCAAGCGCGGCGCGTTCGGCGGACACCTGGAAAACGGCTGCAAAGTCGGCAATCGGGTGGAACTGACGATTGCACAATTCGGTGGCCAGCCCTTGGTGCGCAAACAAGGCGCGTTAGACAAAAAATGATCGAAGTGACTGATTCTAAAGCGTAACAGTGCCGTAACAAACTCCATGGTACTTTCAATTGGAGCCACGGATCGGTAAGCTGCTTCCAAACTCTCTCTCACGGGTGAAAACCATGTCTCGACTTCTACCACTGTTGTGTACCGCTATTTCGATGGCGGGAACCGTATCGGCACAGATCGGAAGAGCCACCATTCAAGGCACCGTGAGCGATCCGCAGCAGACCGTAATACCGGGGGCCGCGGTCCGGGTGATACAGGTGGAGACGAACACCTCATTCACGACCACTACCAACGAAGCCGGCTACTATGTCGTGCCCGGCGTGCCCGTCGGCGAGTACAGCATTACCGCCGAACACCAGGGATTCAAGCGAGGCGTCCGGTCCGGAATCGTCGTCCTGGTAGGCGATCAGGCGCGGGTGGACATCCGGCTGG
>VFZO01000335.1 GCA_016871155.1 Acidobacteriota bacterium
AGTAACGCGCGATCCCTGGAAGTCGATCTTGAGAAGGCCGTTGAACGAGAGCTGAAAGGGCTGGTTTTGTTTGTCACCCATTGGGTGCTGTCCTCCGCAGGGGTCTTCGCTGCCTTCAAACCCCTATGGATATTGATGCGGACGAGCATCCGGGAGATTCGCACGCGCGGCTCAAAACGGAAATGTGGGACAACAACTCCGTCACACCCATCACGCCATTCATCGGCGTCCGGATCTCGTGGCTCATATTGGCCAGGAATTCGCTCTTCACCCGGGCAGCGGCCTCGGCTTCCGTCCGGGCCCGGTCCCGTTTCGCGCTTTCCAGCGTCGACCGGATAAACCAAGAATCGATCGCCCCTACCTGCGCCTGCACGGTCACCAGAAACAGCACTGTCAGGATACTCAGAAAAATCGACTCTTCCGCCCGGTCCCACAACAGCCCAGACAACGTCGGCACAGAGAGCGCCAATAGGTAGCCGCGCGTGATCCGCGGATCTCCGGCCGCGGTCCCCAACAGGACCGCGGAAATGCCCGCCACGATCACAAGGACGGCTAATTGCACGAAGTCGCCGCGATAGTAAACCTGCAGATACAAACTAAACAGGCCCCAGCTCAGCGCGGCGAAGATCATATGCGCGGCGTAGGCCTCCAGCCAGCCTTTGGCCCCGCTCGCGGTTTTTGGCGGCGGGAGCTTGTGGAATTTGCTATGCCGGACCCAACCCAGAACCGCGAAATACACAATCAGCAGCGTCAAAACGCCGGGATGATCCGGGCCGAACCGGGTTCCCAAGCCCAGCAACACCGTCAGCAGGCTATAACTGAAGGCGCCATACTTGGCGCGCCTATGAATCTCCTCCGCGCGAGCAATGTCAACAAGTCTAGTAACTTCCGGATCGACGTTCTGCATCGACCCTTTCACGATAGCGTGTTAATCGGCTTCCGTGGCGGCTTCGGGAGCCGGTGGAGTCACCTTGTTCGCCTGCTCGAATAGGAAGTTCAAGGTCTTCTGCGTGCGGATGTTTCCGGCGATGCGGTTCAACGTCCCATCCTGATCCAGCCGCCGGCGAACGGAGGCTACGGCCTCCCGCTCCTGGCGTGCGATGCGCTGCACCTCGGCGTCCACCTCGTCCTGGGTGGCGTGAATCGCCTCTTTGTTCGCCACTTTTTCCAGCAGCAGCGACGCACGGACATCCTTGGCGGCCCGCTCCATTTGCGATTCGCGCAGTTTCGCCCAGTCGAGATTTAATGCGCGCGGGTCAATGCCCTGACCGGCGATGGACCGCAATCGGCTTTCCAGAATCGCGTCGGCCTGCTGCTCCACAAATGCCTTCGGAATCGGGAAATCGTAGAGCGAGATGAGATGGTCCAGAATTCCGTCGTAGGCCGACTGGCGGGCGGCGCCGTCTCGCTCGCCGTAGATGGCGCGCCGGATCGCTTCCTTTAGCTCGCCGATATCTTTATAGTCCCCAAGGTCCTGGGCAAAGGCGTCGTCCATCTCCGGCAGTTCCTTGCGGCGGATGGTTTTGAGCGTGCACGAGAACGCGATGTTCTTCCCCGCCAACCGTTCCACACCGTACTCCGCCGGATACTCAACGGCGAACTCGCGCGTGTCGCCGGGCGACATACCTTCGATGTTCGTGCGGAATCCGGGCAGCGTCTCTTCCGATCCCAGGTCCAGCGCCACTTCGTCCTGATCGATCGCTCCGCCCTCCAGCTCGGAAAGGCTCACAAGCTTAATCACCACATGATCGGACGCGGTCGCCGGGCGCGGGTCTTCGTTGATGTACTCGGCCTTGCGCTCCTGCAGCGACTTCATCCGCTCGTCGACATCGCCGTCTGTTACAGCCGGCTCGGCGTAGGGCGCGTTCAGTCCGCGATAGTCGTCCTTCAACTCAAATTCGGGCGCAACCTCGAACTCCGCTTTGAACGTCAGAGGCTCGCCGGCTTGAAACCGCATGTCGGTGACGTTCGGAGTTCCCACCACCTGCAGCTTCTCGCCGTTCGCGTACTTGTTGAACGCTTTGGGAATCGCCCGTTCCACCACTTCCTGGCGGACCGAATCGGCGAACCGCGACCGGATGAGCGAAGCCGGCACCTTGCCGGGCCGGAAACCGGGCAGTTGCGCTTTCTTTCGAATATCCTCAACGACGAGGTCCGTCTCCTTAGCGAGTTCCTCGACAGGAATCACTAGTTCGATTTCGTGCTTGCAGCCTTCAACAAGTGCCATGGGAAAGAGCCCTTTTCGATTCTTATCAAACGGAAGGCGCGGAGGGTGGCTCCGCGCCTCGGGTTAGAGTTGCGATGAACGGCGTTAGCCGCGGGCGCCGACGGCGACACCGGCCCCGGCGCGAAGCGCCTCGGCCTTATCGGTGGCTTCCCAGGTAAACGATTCGCCGGTCCGGCCGAAATGACCAAAAGCGGCGGTCTTGCGGTAGATCGGACGGCGCAGTTGGAGCGTGTCGATGATCGCCCGCGGAGTCAACTGGAAGTTGGAGCGAACCAGTTCCGTCAGGCGCGCTCCGTCGGCCACGCCCGTCCCGAACGTGTCGACCATCACGCTCACCGGCTCGGCGACGCCGATGGCATAGGCCAACTGCACTTCGCAGCGGGTGGCTAGGCCGGCCGCCACGATGTTCTTGGCGATGTAGCGGGCCATGTAGCAGGCTGAGCGGTCGACCTTCGTCGGGTCCTTGCCAGAGAAGGCGCCGCCGCCGTGACGGCCCATGCCGCCGTAGGTGTCGACGATGATCTTGCGGCCAGTCAGACCAGTATCGCCGTGCGGTCCGCCGATGACGAACAGACCGGTCGGGTTGATGTGATACTTCGTGCCGCTGTCCACCATGCCCGCCGGTACGATCGGATCGATAATCCGCTTCTTCACCTCGGCGCGCAGTTCTTCGGTGCTCACGCCGGGATCGTGCTGCGTGGAGATCACCACCGCGTCGATCCGCTTCGGAGCGCCGTTCACGTACTCCACCGAAACCTGGCTCTTTCCGTCCGGACGGAGCCATTTCAGTTCGCCGCGGCGGCGGACCACCGAGAGCTGCTCCACCAGCTTGTGCGCCATCATGATCGGCAGCGGCATCAGTTCGGGAGTCTCGTTGCAGGCGTAGCCGAACATCAGGCCCTGGTCGCCGGCGCCGCCGGTGTCCACGCCCATCGCGATATGGGGCGACTGGGTTTGAATCGCGTTGAGGATGCCGCAGGTCTTTGCGTCATATCCCATCGCGGCGTCGGTGAAACCGATGTCGGCGATCACTTCGCGAACCAGATCCGGCACGTTGAAAATCGATTTGGTCGTGATTTCGCCCGCAACAACGGCGAGACCCGTCGTAACCAGAACCTCGCAGGCGACGCGGCCGGTGGGATCGTCCTTCAGAACGGCGTCCAGCACCGCATCCGATATTTGATCCGCCATCTTATCGGGATGGCCCTCTGTGACCGACTCCGACGTGAAAATGTGACACATTCCTTCTGCCACGAATTGCTCCTTAGTGTTTTAGTTTTGGGTAAGCGGTGCCGGCGCAAGGTAACGCCCGGCGCTGGAGTGCCAACTTTCCAGTCTATCGGCAGGTTGGCGGGCCGTCAAATAGAGATTGCGCCTGACCTTTCGGCCAGCCGCCATCCAGCGGGCGTTAACCGATGACAAAAAAGGAGAAAGTTCTGGCCAGCAGAGGGATCTTGATGGCCCAACCCGCAACGTCTAGGGGAAACGCCTTACGAGACGGTTCGAAACGGGAACGGCATCACACTTTTCGAAACCGGCAAAGTGTGGCCATGCCCCCGTTTCGGATTTATGATGGCTGGGTGCAGCGATCCTGGATCGGAGTGGACATCGGCGGAACGTCGATCAAGGCGGGCCGTGTGGACGGCGGCGGGAAGGTCGTCGCCCGCGTGGAGGTCGCCGCTCCCGATTCCCTACCGAGTTTTCGAGAGACCATTCTCGGACTATTGCAGGAGTTGGGGGACGCGGCCGGAGCCGGCTTCGGGTGCCGCGGCATCATCGACACGTCGACGTCACGCGTCGTCATCTCGCCGGGGGCGCTTCGTTACCTAGACGGCCACTATCTGTCGGAGTTCGTGCCGGCTGGGCTCGCGGTTTCGGCCGATAACGACGCGCGTGCGGCGCTTGCCGGGGAAGTGGTTTGGGGCGCGGCCCAAGGCAAACCAAACGCTCTGATGCTGACGATCGGCACCGGTGTGGGCGGCGGTGTGGTGGTGGACGGCCGGCTGCTTCGCGGCGCCACCGGCGCCGGCGGACACCTGGGCCACATCAACGTCGATCCGCACGGCCCGCTATGCGTTTGCGGCGCCAGGGGTTGCCTGGAGACCTATGTCTCGGCGCGAGCGCTGGAAGGAAAGGCGCTGGCCGCCCTGCACTGCGGCGTTCCGTCGGCGCTGAGCGACGGCGCGGTAACCTGCGAGTCGATCTTCGCCCGCGCGGCGGAGGGCGACGCGCTGTCGACCTCCCTGCTGGGGGACTTCTTCCCGCGCCTCGGCGCGGCCATCGCCGGCCTGCTGTTCGCCTTCGATTCGGAGATCGTAATCCTGGGCGGGCAGATCTCGAAGGCCGGCCCCGCCCTCTACAAGCCCATTCAGGCGGAGGTAGACGCGCGCATCGGACCGTTTCTGAAGCGATCGGTACCCGTGGTGGCGCCGGCCTGTGGGGACGGATCGGGAATCGTTGGCGCCGCGGCACTGGCGGCGTTGTACAATCAAGAGTGTTGACCGGCGCGCGCCCGTAGCTCAGCCTGGATAGAGCGTTTGCCTCCGGAGCAAAAGGTCAGAGGTTCGAATCCTCTCGGGCGTACCACCTTCCGGAACAGAGCGGCTATACCCCCAGCTCTTTCCGCGCCGCCGCTTCCCAGCGTTTTAGTTCGTGCCGACGGAAGTCGGGCGCGGTGCGGGCCGCTTCGATCGCCTTTTCAAACGCAAGTCTGGCTTCGTTCTCGCGACTCGCCGCGCGCAAAGCTTGGCCGTACAGCACCATGCCCTCTGGGTCGAACTCGCGGGCTTTTGTGTACGGCTCCAAATGGGCCAGCGCCTCCTCCACGTCATTGGAGGCCAGCGCGGCACCGCCAAGTTCGCGCCACACCTCGTAGTTCGACAGCTTCGGATTGAGATGCGCGGCGCGCTCCAACAGTTGGCGCGCCTCGACAGCGGTCTCCGGCCTTTGCCGCAACAGCCGGCCGAGATGGAAGAGCGCATCGGGTTCGTTCGGATCGATCTCCACAGCCCGGCGGAGGCTGGCCTCGGCCTCGGTAAGGGCGTGGCGCTGCAGGTAAAGGAGGCCAAGTTGATAATGCGCGTCGGCGTCGAGCGGGTTGATCGTGGCCAGCTCAAGCTGCCGTTTGAAATTCTGCCGCGCCGCCAATCCGCCGCCCAGCATCCCCATGTCGCCGGCGAAGCGCTGGTACAGCAGGAAGAGGATCCAGGGCGAAACGAGCATGTAGTGGAGATTCGAGGAGCCTAAGAGCTTCGACACGACGATCGCGCTCGTGCCTGCGACAACCGCGCCCATGGCACACTGCGGCAGCGCGGCGCTGGTAACCGTCGACAGGACAGGAATGGCGAACGCGGCGAACAGCCCGAGGCCGATCCACTGCGAGATGGAGACCATAGGCGCGCCGGGTTGCATCGGTACGATGCCGGCGATCCAAAGGACGCTAATCGGAAGGTGCGCCGCGCCCCAGGCGAACAGAAGGCCCGAAAGCGCTGGCATGTAATCGCGGAACAGTACCGTGGTCACACTGCCCAGATGCGCCGCAAGCGCGAGGAAGATCAGCGAGAACGGCACGAAGAGCCCGCCCATGCCAAGCAGCCCCATCACTCCTGACGAGAAGGGCCGGCTCCGGATCGCCTCGGCGCGTTCCATAACCGCCTGTACCTGCTCCTCGCTCGGCGCCTGCTCGCCAACGATCGACGCGCGTGAACTGTAAATTTCTTGGATCTCGAGTCGCCCGTAATAGGTCGTAATGATCAAGGATGCGGCGAACGCGATTGCGGCTGCGAACCAGAAGCGGCCCTGGTCGAGAGTCTCGGACGCGGCGCGGCGCGGGTTCACGTAAAAGAGGCCGAGCATTCGAAACTGGCCGGCAAGCATTGTGGAATTATCCCATTGCTGTGCTCCAATGTTCTACATGCGCCGTCGTGATCTCTTCGCAATGTCCGCCATCGGAGCCTTCGCCGGGGAGTGGCCGCAATTTCGCGGTCCCTCAGGCCAGGGCGTGTCGGAAGAGCGCGGATTGCCGCTCGAGTGGAGCGATTCGAAAAACGTCCGTTGGAAGGCCGCAGTGCCCGGCGCCGGCTGGTCCAGCCCGGCCATCGCAGGGGACCGGATCTGGCTGACCACTGCCACCGATCGCGGCGCGTCGCTGCGCCTGCTCAGCCTGGTGGCGGAGACGGGCAAAGTGGATTTGGACGTCGAGGTCTTTCGCATTCGCGACAAGGGCCCCGGCATTCACGGTAAGAACAGCTTCGCCTCGCCGACCGCGATTCTGCAGGGCGGCCGCGTGTTCGTCCACTTCGGGTTTTACGGCACCGCGTGCGTGAGCACGAAAGGCGATGTACTGTGGCGGCAGACGTTGAAGTACGAACCGCAGCACGGGCCAGGTGGCTCGCCGGCGCTGTTTGAGGATCTGCTCATTATTAGTTGCGATGGCTTCGACGCGCAGTACGTCGTGGCGCTGGATGCGGCGACGGGAAAGGTGCGGTGGAAGACGCCGCGCGGCAAGGGAAACCAGGCCTACACGACACCGCTGCTGATCGATGCCGGCGACAAGCCGCAGGTGGTGA
>VFZO01000336.1 GCA_016871155.1 Acidobacteriota bacterium
AGATCGTTTCCAATGACACGCCGCTTATGGCGCTATTCTGGCTGGCGACGCGCAACACGGACGTGGACAACGAGAAGATCCGGCTGGCATTCCAACCTGTGCGAGAGGTGGTGCCGCCGCCGGCGACCGTGCAGAAGTACATTTACGCCGAAAAGAACGGCCCCTACGTGGACACGCTGGCGAAGCTGCAGAAGGCGCTGGCCGACGCGGTGCCGAATCTGAAGACCGATCCGAACGCGGCGAACAAGCCGATCGACGCCGCCAGCGACGCGCGGCAGATCCTGAAAACCTTCGCGCGCACGTTCAATCCGGACCCGGAAGGGCAGGTGGATCAGAACTCGACGAAAATTCTGGAGGACCCGATTGTGCAGGTGGAACGCTTCCTGCGCGGCATGGGTAAGGACGAACTGAACGCGAAGGGCGGGCAGCTCTGCGGACAGCGCTTCGCCGGCCTGCGCGGCAAATTCCCCTTTAATCCGGCGGCGAAACCCGAGGCCACGCTGGACGATGTCGTCAAAGTCTTCCGGCCGGGCGACGGCGCTATCTGGCAGTTCGTGGAGGGCGACTTGAAGAAGTATATGAAGAAGGAAGGCGGCAGGTGGACGGGCGTATCCGAAGGCAATATTCAGATCAATCCCAGCTTTGTGGCCTTCGTGAATCAGTCGCAACGCTTCGCCGATCTGGCATTCCCGGGCGGCGCGCCCGCCCCGCGCATGACCTACACACTGACGCCGGTGAAATCCGACGTCATCACAGGGTCCCAACTCACAATCGACGGGACGACCCGCAACTTCGGCGCCTCCGGCGGCGGCCAGCAGTTCACCTGGCCGGGAGCGTCCCAGCAGGGCGTGAGAGGGAATGTGAAGCTGGTTGGCGGCACGGCCTCCGACGTGGAGGATTCGCCCGGCCTGTGGGGCATCTACCGTTTCATCTACGCCGCGGACCGGGTGACGCCGAGCGGCGGCGGCCAGAGCATTGAATGGATCATGCGCCAGGGCAAGGCCGGCCGGCCGATGGTGATCAACGGCAAGGACGCCAGCTACAAGTTCGAGGTCAACGTACCCATCTTCACGCGGGAGTTCATCCAGGGTCTGCAATGCGTTCCCATCGTGGCTCGCTAACAGCATGGTGATACTATGAAAAGTCGGACCCTGAAATGATGCAACTTCCGGCCAGAATCGGGAAGTACGAGCTCCAGGAGTTTCTTGGCGGCGGCATGTCGCACGTCTATCGCGCACAGGATACCGTCCTGGGCCGCATGGTGGCGGTGAAGATTCTCACCGAACAAGGGTGCGCCGACTCCGAAGCCAAGGCCCGTTTTCTGCAGGAGGCCCGGGTGGCGTCCTCCATCGTTCATGAGAACATCATGAACGTTTACGACTTCGGCGAAGAAGGCGGCAAGCCGTTCATCGTCATGGAGTTTCTGAAGGGCCAGAGCCTGCGCGATGCGATTCGCAACGGTGCGGCGGGCAACCTGCGCAACCGGCTGACGCTGGCGGTGCAGATCGCCAAGGCGCTGGATTACATCCATCAGAAGAAGATCATCCACCGCGACATCAAGCCCGAGAACCTGCAGGTGGATCAGACGGGCAAGATCAAACTGATGGACTTCGGTATCGCCAAGACCGAGGGTATGCAGTTGACGCGCGCCGGGTTTACGCTGGGCACGCCTTACTACATGGCGCCCGAGCAGGTGCTGGGCCAGCAGGTGACGCCGCTTGTCGACATCTATTCCTTCGGCATTCTGTTGATGGAGATGCTGACCGGCAACAAGCCGATTCAGGGTGAGACGATCGAAAAGATCTTCAACAAGATCCTGTACGAACCGCTGGACATGGCGCCGCTGCAGGAGGCCGGGGTGGAGCCCGAGGTGCAGCGGATCATCAGCAAGTGCGCCGCGAAACAGCCGCAGGACCGGTATCAGAAACTGCATGACGCGGCGGTGGATATCGAACGGTACCTGGGAATGCAGGGCTCGGTGCGAAACGTGACGACGTCCATGCCGACGATGGGCTCGCAGGTCACTCAGACCCCGCAGCAACCCCGGCCGGCCACACCCACCATGACGGCCACGCGGCCCACCAGCGGCATTACGCCGCCCTCGCAACCCACGCAAGGCTGGCAGCCGACGATGCAGACCCAGCAGGTGCCCGACGGCCTGCCCGGCTTCGTCAAGGCGCTGCCCTCCGGATTGCAGAACCAGACTGGCGTTATGATTGTGGTCGCGGTCGGCGTTCTACTCATCATGGCGATCGCGTATTTCGTTCTCAGTCTGGTCCTTTAAACTCCGATGCAACTACCGGTGCGGTTCGCCAAATACGAGCTGCAAGAATTCCTGGGCGGCGGTATGTCCCACGTGTACCGCTCGCTCGATACCGTGATCGGCCGCCAGGTGGCGGTGAAGCTGCTGACAGATCAGGGCTGCGCCGACGCCGAGGCCAAGGAGCGCTTTCTCAACGAAGCGCGGATGTGCGGCACGATTCAGCACGACCATATCGTCACCGTGCACGACTACGGCGAGGAGCAGGGCCGGCCATTCATCGTAATGGAGTTTCTGCGCGGCAAGGACCTGCGCGACACGTTGAAAGCCGGGCAGGCGGGCGACCTGCTGAACCGGATCCGAATCGCCGGGGAGATCGCCGCCGCACTGGAGTACATCCATCAGATCGGGATTATTCACCGGGACATCAAGCCGGAGAACGTGTTCATCGAGCAATCCGGCCGGTCGAAGCTGATGGACTTCGGTATCTCGAAAGCCGCCGGACTCTCGCTGACCAAGGCCGGTAACACCATGGGAACGCCGTATTATATGGCGCCCGAGCAGGTGCAGGGTTCGACGATCACGCCGCTGGTAGACGTGTATTCGTTCGGCATTGTGATGTACGAGCTGTTCACGGGAGAGCGGCTGGTGACCGGAGACAGCATGGAGCGGCTGTTCTACGTCATCCTGCATGAGAATCCGGATCCCGCCAAGCTGGCGGCCGCGGGACTGCCGCAGCCGCTGATCGACTTGATTCTGCGTTGTACGGCAAAGCGGCCCGAGGACCGGCTGCAGAGTTTTTCGGCGATCAAGCAGGTGCTGCTGGGGATCTCGTCCGATGTGCGGGCCGGAGCGCCCGCCGCACCGGCGCCGGTGCAGCCGGCGCGGCCGCCGGAATCGGGAAACGGGTTGAAGATGGGCCCGATTATCGGCGCGGGACTGGTGGCATTAGCTCTGGGCGGTGTTGGCATCTGGATGGTGGTGAAAGGCCGCGAGGCGAAAACACCGGAGCCGCCAAAGACGGCGGGAAAGAAAGAGCTGCCGGCCACGTTGACGGGCAAGGGCGGCGATATGATGCTGGTGCCGGGCGGTGAGTTCCTGTTCGGTTCGGCAAGGACGCCGGTGAAGGTGCCGGGTTTTTACATCGACGAGACGGAAGTTCCGGTGAAGGCGTATCAGGAGTTCGCCGGCGCGGCCGGGCGCGCGTTGCCCGATGGGAACGCGCCGGATAAGCCGATGCTGCCGGTTGTGAACGTGTCCTTCAACGACGCCCGGGATTTTTGCCAGTGGGCCGGCAAGCGGTTGCCGGGCGAATTCGAATGGGAGAAGGCGGCGCGCGGCGGCGACGGGCGCAGCTTTCCGTGGGGCAATTCGTCGGAGGCGTCGAACGCGGTGGTGGCCGAATCGAACGCCAAGGAACCGGCGGTGGTTGACAGCTTCGAGCACGCCAAGAGCCCGAATAAGACGGTTCACATGACCGGCAACGTCTGGGAGTGGGTGGAACGCCCGCACACGCCGAGCGTGATGGCGGTGGAGACGTTCGGAAAGGTGTTGAAACCGGCGCCGACAGCGAACGAGCCGTGGCATTACATTAAGGGCGGCGCGTTCGATAAGCCGATGGCGCAGGGCGTGGGATACGAGTGGTCGAGCGTGCCGGCGCGGATGGTGTCACCGACGATCGGCTTCCGCTGTGCGCAGGATTTGCCGGAGTAGGCGGCGCTCTTTCGAGGAAAGCAGCGCCGCCACGGGTTTACGGTGTCTGCAGATTTAAACGCACCCACTTCCAGGCGCCCTGTTGCGGAGCGACTGTCGCGGCGTTGGCGGTTTCCGGCGCAAAGGTGATGCCAGCCTCGCCGATTGCGACTGCGGGAGTGAGGCCAAAGGGCTGGCCGGAGTTCTCCACATCCGCGATCTTCAACTCCTTGCCGTTCGCGTACACGCTGAGGCGATATCTCCCGAGCGGAATGTTGTGAACCCGAAAGCCGCCGCTCGCTCCGATCGTCTTTCGAATGGCAATGCGCCGGCCCGTCGAGCCGTCCAGCATCCTGCCTTCTGGCGTCAGGACAATTTCAAGCACCGTGTCTTCCTGGACCGCGAAGGGTGGCGCGTTTTCATCGCCGGCCTCCACGCCGTACCAATCGAAGAGAATTGCACCCCCGTAGAACGCGGAGGGCAGGTGGGCGTTACTTTGCAGGTTCTCCCGGCTGGCCGTTCCATGGGGCAACAGGACGAAGTTCTCGACGGCCCCGTCGCCGGTAACGAAGCTTTCGAGGCTTCCATCGGCCGGATGCAGCGAAACCGCTGCGGCCCCGGTCCCCCACTCGATTCGATACCCCGCATTGTAGAATTGCGCCGTACCGTTCGGAAGAGAAATCTCATAGTAGCCGTTCGCATCTGTCCTGCCCTGCAGGACCGTGTAAGACCCGGCCAGATAGGAGACGCGAATCCCGATCTCCGCGCCGGCCAACGGCATGCCCGACCAGTCCTTGACCTGTCCGCGCACCTTGCCGGGTTCGGGCTGTAATGGGGAAAATTCCGGAATACCGGGCATCTCGCCGCCCATCACATCAACCCAGCGCGTCTCTTTACCCGCGACTACGGTCCTGACTTCGGCGGGCGAGGGAGGAGGTTCGGAGTGCCGTGTCTTCGCATTGGCGCCGGCCGGCGGGTCTGTAATCTCCAGGACGACGGGAATCGACACGGCGCCCTGGAAGGAGCTGGGCACGGTGACCGTGATCACGGCTCTGTAGGTGCCGGGTTCCAGCCCCTGAGGATCGATCGACGCCTCGATCGTCATCGGCGCCGTGCCGGTCTCGGAACCGATTTTCAGCCAAGGCTGATCGACAGCGACCGTCGCGGCGAACGGTTGCACGCACCCGGAGGTGACAGCCAACTGCAGCGCAGCCGGCAGGTCGCCACCCGTGACGAAACGGAACACGGCCGGCTCCGGAGTTTCCAGCCAGGGGTCGCAGAATTGAGCCAGGAACGCGTCGTTGTTGCTGCCGGCGCGCGACTGCACGGCATTCGCGATTGGCAGGTCCGGCGAGAAGGACTCGCCCACAATCGTGACTGCTTCGCCCGGACCGAGAGCCACGGCTTGGGCACCGTCGTTGCGAGCACCGCCCCAGGTGGTCGCATAGACGAATTGCTCAAGCTCCGGTGCGAGGCGTACGGCGAAGGCGTCATAGGCGCCTCCGTGCTCGCGCTGCAGGACGCGCCGCCCTGGGAAATCACGAGAGTTGGTGTGACCGGCGATATGCAAGTGGCCCCGCCTGTCGACGCGCAACGCCGTTACGCTCTCGTCGGGATTCGTGGGGCCGGACTGAGTGCCGCCCAGGTAGCTGAGATAGGTGGCGGTTTTGCCATCGTGCGCCAGGCGGAGCAGGAAGCCGTCTCTCATACCGCCGGCATACGAGGTCTGAATGGCGCCGGAGGATACGGGCAGCTGCTTCGAGGTCGTGTCGCCTCCGATCCACGGCTGGCCGGAGTTGTCGACGGCAATCGCCCGCGCGGTGGAGTAACCGCCGCGCCATCCCACATAAGTGAAGTAGTGTAACGTCCGCCCGTCCCCGGATATTCGCGCGGCGAAGCTCGAGTACGGTTGCACGAGTGGGGTATAGGCGCCAGCCGTCGCCAAGCCCGGCGAGGAGCTTTCGCCGGTGACATACACCGAATCGTCCGGGCCGGCCGCGAGCGCAAGAATGTGATCCGAACCCGTTCCTCCCAGGTAGGTGCTATAAGCGAGCTGCAATTCCGGCGTGAACTTGGCGATGAAGCCGTCGTCGTTACCGCCGAGCTTCGGTTGCAGAGCGTTTTTCACGGGAAACGTAGTGGAGGTGACGCGGCCGGCCATGTAGACGTGACCGGTCGAGTCCACAGCCAGCGCCCGCGGGTCGTCCCGCTTCTCGCCGCCGAAGAGCGTCGAATAGAGCAATTCGCCGCGCGGGCTCAGCTTCATAAGGAAACAGATGGCGAGCGAAGAGGTGTGGCGGTCCTGAATCGGGTTTTTCAAAGGGAGGTCGCGCGCTTCCGTCGAACCGGCGACAAATACGTTGCCCTCACCATCGACGGCGACAGCAGTAGGCGTTGTGTTCGCGCTGCCGCCGATCAGCAATCGCCAGATCAGGTCCTTTCCGTTCGGCGAGTATTTAGTCAGGTAGCCCCGTGAGACGGCCAGAGTAAGAGGCTTTCCTCCGAGCGGCGCCGCGGCTAAGTCACGGGATTCCGACCGGCCCGTGACATAGATATAGCCTTGGGAATCCACCGCGACCGCCTGCGCGTCATCGTGACGATCCCCGCCGTGAAAGGTCGAGAACACGACGCGAGGATCGATCGGCTGCGCCCACAGCGTTACCCCACATAGGCAAGCTGTTCGAAGTATAGAAGCATAGACGTGCACACTGCTGTCCGGTTAAAAGTCGAACAGAATCAATTGGTTGGCGGTGTTAGGTAAATCGTCTTGGGAGTCGATGTCGTGGAAGGCCTGTAAAATGGGCATTTTTTCGAAAAGCGAGAGGCTGAGGAC
>VFZO01000337.1 GCA_016871155.1 Acidobacteriota bacterium
TCCTCCGGTGCATCTTCATCGCGTTCAAACCCCTATGGATATTGATGATGAAGCCCATCCGAAGATTCGCAATGCAACGTCAAAATGGAAATGTGGGCTGGAAGGGTTCAACCAGGACGACCGGCCGCCGTACCCGAGGTCGAAGATCGTTTCGATGTTCACCGAGCAGGTTCCCAAGGGCGACCTCAGCCGTCCGAAATCGGCGGCCTACAAAGTCCCCATTTTCCGGACAGTGGAAGAGGCGCTGACGCTGGGCACCGGCAAACTTGGCGTCGACGGTGTGCTGCTGATCGGCGAGCACGGAAGCTACCCGATGAACGACAAGCAGCAGACACTGTACCCGCGCTTCGAGATGTTCCTGAAGATCACCGATGTGTTCCGGCAAAACCGGCGCGCGGTGCCCGTGTTCAACGATAAGCATCTGTCCTGGAGCTTCCGGCAGGCACGGCGCATGGTCGAGATTTCGCGCGAGCTGCGGTTTCCGATGCTGGCCGGTTCGTCGGTCCCGGTGGCGCGCCGGATTCCGGCCGTGGACACTCCGCACGATGCGAAGATGTCGCATGCGGTGGCGATCTCCTACTCCGGGCTCGATATCTACGGATTTCACGTGCTGGAAGCCTTGCAATGCATGATCGAGCGCCGGCGCGGAGGCGAGTCCGGCGTGCGCTCGGTACAGTGCTTCGAAGGCCAGGCGTGCTGGGATTTCATTGAAAACAACGCCTGGGTCCGAAGGCTGTTCGACGCCGCATTGCGGCGCAGCAACACGATCAAGCGCGGCGACCCAAAACGGCTAGTCCCATCGCCCGCGGTTTTTGCGCTTGAACATACAGACGGCCTTTTGAGCGCCGCCTTTCTCATGTCCGGATTGGTGGAGGACTTCACCGTGGCCCTTGCAATAGAGGGCTCGGCCGAACCGTTGACCACGCTCATGGATCTGCAGAACGGGCGGCCGCACCATCATTTCGGTTGTCTGGTGAAGAAAATAGAGGAATTGTTCGAGACCGGCCGGGCACCGTACCCGGTGGAACGGACACTTCTGACTAGCGGCGTGCTGGACTTCGCGCTGGAGTCCCGCGTACAAGAATATAAGCGGTTACCAACACCGGAGCTCGAAACTATAAAATACCGGGTACCGGCGGCCTCTCAATTTTGCATGACTGGCTGGGGACCGGACGGCAAGAGATTGGACTAGACTTTTATGAACATCGCGGTCGCGCTTTCGGGCGGCGGGCTCCGCGCCACGCTTTTCCACCTCGGAGTCATTTACCGGATGCACAAATCCGGAGACCTTCGAAACGTTCGCGCCATTTTTTCGGTGTCGGGCGGGTCGATTCTCGGTGCCCACCTGCGGCAGCACTGGGAACGCTATACGGGGGGCGAGGCCGAATTTCAGGCGGCCGCCCGCGAGGTACGCCAACTGTGCCGGCGGGATCTGCGGGGCCGCGTGGTGCGGCGGGCCGTGCTGTGCTGGCTGCTTCTGCTGCCCCAACTGCTGAAGCTCATTGGCAAACGGCGATGGGCGGAGAGGCTAAGCCCAGCCCAATTTCTGATTCAGGAGTATGACGAATTCCTGAACTCGGCGCCATTGCAGGCGTCCGGTGCCAACGCACCGTCTCTGCATATTCTGGCCACCAGTCTGAACACGGGAGAAGTGTGCGCCTTCGAGGATGACCGCTTCCGGCTGCGCAGGCGCATGCCGCTCACGGCGCCGACTGCAGGCACGCCGGCGGCGCTGGCCGTGGCGGCGTCGTCGGCCTATCCGGCGTTATTCACGCCGGTAAGGGTTGATTCGACGGTGATACCGGATATGACCGAGACGCACTTCCTGAGCGACGGCGGGCTTTTCGACAATCTGGGGATCGTCGAAATGCTCGCCTTTGAAAGGGCCTCGGGCCACGCCTTCGACCGTATTGTAGTTAGCGATGCCGGCGCCGCACTTGCGGCGGACCGGCAAACGGCTCTGTGGGGTATCTTCCGCCGTGCCATCCGCACCAGCGACATTCTGATGACCCGGATGGCCGACAACGCCCGGCTGGCGTTTGAGCACGATCCCCGCGTGACCGTTCTTTCGATCCATAGCCGTGTGCTCCACTCCGAAGTCTCGGACGAAACGCAGGCGACGATCAGAACGGTACGGACCGACCTAGATGTGTTCACCCCGTTGGAGCAGGCGATGATCGTGAACCACGGCATCGAAGTGGCCAGCCAGGAGCTGTACCGGTCCGAGCCGGTGAACTCGCCGGAAGTAATCGAAAACCGGCCGCTGCACGGCTCCCGAAAGCCGAGCCTGTTCGGCTTGATCAACGTGCGGGACTGGACCACCTGGGCAACCGCCGCGGTGCTGGCGTTGTGGTTCACTGCGTTCGCCTACGCGCTCGCCTACCGGGACCTCCGGCACGATTACCAGATTGCGAAACGTCATGAGTTCGAAAAGATCGGCGACATCGCCGCGGACCTGATCAACGTTCGCAGCGGTTCGGACACATGGCGGGCCGGCGTTGAGAATTTGCGGTTTACCGAGTTCTGGGAGCATCAGACGTTGACGGACGCCTCCATGGCGGCCCGCACCTATCCACTGCGGTGGCTGACATGGGTGCACAACGGCGTTGCCGCCGCGATTGGGTTTGAGCCGCCCTTCCCCGCCCTGAACAACGCCGCATTCGACAACGGCCGCTCCTGCCTGGCGTCCAAGGATGACAGCAACGTGCGCACGAATGCCGTTCTGGACTACGCCCACGCCGTCGGGCAGTATTGGCACGACGAGGACAAGGCTCACTTCAAAGAGGCCCGCGACCGGCACTATCTGCATATGACCCGGATTGTGGACCAGATTACGCATGCCGAGGCCGTGACTCCGGAGCTGGCCGATGAGTTCCTGCGGTATTACTACGGCCGGTTGCTACCGCTGGAAAGCCAGGCGACGGCTTCTGAAGAGGCGAGCGTCGAATCGGCCATGGTGGCCTTCGGGAACCTGCTGAACGAGTGGAGGACGTCTCGCAAACGGCCGCCGCTGCTCGAGGAGGCCCGGAACCAACTCGTCAACCGGATCCTGTTGGAGCACGCCACTGAGCCGCCGGTGATCGTGCTGTTCCCGGAGTACTGCCCAATCTATCCTGTTACGACCGTGCAACGAGATCCGCGGCCGCTTCAGGCCAGAGTGGAAACCGGAAATTGAAACCGGCGTCCAACAAGCGGCGCGGCACCACGCGGCGGCTCTTGAGGATCAACTCGCTTTCGGTGCGAAGGACAAACGCACCGGCCTCTATCATCCACTCCGTAGCCGGCAGGCCGAACGGCACGCCCCATTGGCGGCGAAGCTCCGCCATGAATTCGGAGTTCGGCAGAGGATTCGGAGAGGTGATGTTCACGGTGCCGGACGTATCCTCGTGCGTGAGGAGCCAATCAATGGCCGCGCAAAAATCGGCCTCATGAACCCACGACATGTACTGGCGCCCGTTGCCGGCACGGCCGCCCAGACCGAAGCGAACCAATCTCGATAGGACGCTGAATACGCCGCCCGGGTCCGGACTCATGATCATGGCGCTGCGCAACGCCACCTTCCGGGTGGCTGGAGTATCGGAGGCGAAAAACGCCCCCTCCCAGCGCTTGGCGACATCGATCGAAAACCGCCAGGTATCGGGAGCGCCCGGCTCGTCACCGCCCAGAGTTCCGCTCTCCTCGTCCATTCCCGTGCTGTACTCGTGACGATAGATGGTCGCGGTGGACGCGTTCAACCAAACGCGGGGTGGATGGCGGGCCGCGGCGATCGCGCGGCCAATCCACTCCGTCGTCTGGACGCGGGAGTCGATAATCTCCCGGCGGTTGGCGGGCGTATACCGGCAATCGACGCTGCGGCCCGCCAGGTTGATGACCACGTCCGCTCCGTCGATCGCGTCGTCGCGCCAGCCGGAGTTCCGCGAGAGCACGATGACTTCATGCCCCTCGAAGTGGCGCTGCAAAATCTGACCGGCCTGCCCGCTACCTCCTGGCAGAACGATGCGCATTACTCCCCCGGTACGTACACTCGCAGAATTTCGAGTTCCGGCAGGCCGTCGAGACGATAGACGCCGCATTGCGACGGAATCAGCCAGCAGTCGCCCTGGCGCGTGGACCACTGTCCGTGGCTGCTCGACAGCGTGCCTTCACCGCGGACCACGACAATGAGGTGGAACCGTTCGGCGTCGGAGTGCCATTCGCCCGGATCCAGAAGTTCGTAACGTTCGGTGGCGAAATACTTGCAAGAGGCAAGCAGTTCCCCGCCCGCAAAAACCAGGGGCGTGGCCGGGCCGGCGTAGGGCGCCAATTTCGCCACGGCCATGGCGCTCTCCACGTGGAGCTCCCGCGGCCGGTTGTAGTCCCAGATGCGGTAGGTGATATCGGAGTTTTGCTGGATCTCGCAAATCACCAGGCCCGCGCCCACGGCGTGGACCGTCGTCGCGGGAATGAAGTAGGTCTCGCCAGCCTTGGCCGGCCACCACGTCAAGGCCTCCTCCACGCGCCCTTCATAGATCGCCTGACGGAACTCCACCGGCTCCATGGATTGGTTGCAGCCGGCGGCCAGCGTCGCATCGGCCGAAGCGCGGAGCACGTACCACATCTCCGTTTTGCCGGGCGAAGACTCGTTGTCCTCGGCGTAAGCGTCGTCCGGATGGACCTGCACGGACAGCTTTTCTTCCGTGAAGAGAAACTTGAACAGGATGGGAAAGCGCCCGCCGAAAGCGGGCGGCACGGCGCTGCCCAGGAGCCTTGACCCCTCGCGCTCCATGAGCGCGCGCAGCGAAACGCCCTCGGAGGTTTGATTATCGTCCGAGGTATACCAAACTTCGCCGGTCTTCTCCGGCGCATCGGGGAACCACGGGCTCAACTTCCGTGTTCCCCAAACGCGCTCGACGAACTTAGGCGTCAGCCGGACCGGTTTCATCCCAGGCTTTCAATGTACTTATGGATGCGGTCCAGACCGCGCTCCAATTCGTGCATCGACGTGGCGTAGCTAATGCGGACATGCTTATCCGTTCCAAACGCTTCGCCCGGCACCACGGCTACATGCGCATCGGCCAGCAGCCGCTCACAGAATTGCATCGGAGTATGGATGCCTTTCTTGCCCAACGCTCCGCCGATATTCGGATAGACGTAGAAGGCGCCCTCCGGCACCTGCAGGGTAACGCCTGGGATTTGCCGCATCCGGTTCACAACGAAATCGCGGCGTTCGCGGAAGGCGGCCAGCATCTTCGAGACCGAATCCTGCGAACCGCGCAGCGCTTCGACGGAGGCCTTTTGCGCGATGGAGGTGGGATTCGACGTCGAGTGGCTTTGCAGCTTCATCATCGCGCTGGCGACCGGCGCGGGCGCGAGCGCGAAACCGATACGCCAACCGGTCATCGAATAGGTCTTCGACAACGATCCTGCGACGATAACGTTCTCCCTCGCACCGGGTTGCGCGGCGATGGAGAACGGTTCCGCGTCGTAGAGAAAGCGGCAGTAGCATTCGTCGGTCATCAGCCAAATGCCGCGCTCCGCCGTCAGTTTGTGAATCTTGATGAACTCTTCGTTCGGAAGCACCGCGCCGCTCGGATTCGACGGCGAGTTGATGAGCACCATCTTGGTCTTCGGCGTCAGCGCCTTTTCGATCATGTCTGCAGTGAGCTTGAAGCCGGTGTTCTCATCGGTCTCGACAAACACGCACTTGCCATAGGCGTAGTTGACTACGTCCTTATAGGTCACCCAATACGGAACGGGAATGATGACCTCATCGCCTGGATTGACCACGGCCTGCATCGCGTTGAAGCAGACGTGCTTGCCGCCGACGCTTACGACGGTCTCGGCCGGCGTATAGTTGGTGCCGTAGTCGGTCTTGTGGCGCTCGCAGATCGCCTGTTTCAGCTCCTGTGTACCGCCTGCCGGGGTGTACTTAGTGAAGTTGCCGTTGATGGCGTCGATGGCCGCCTGTTTCACGTTGTCTGGAGTAGGAAAGTCCGGCTCGCCGGCGCCGAAATCGACGACGTCGATCCCTTCACGGCGCATGCGGTCGGCATCGGCGGCCACTTTCATCGTGGAAGAAACGGTAATGGTCGCCATGCGGTCGGCGACGGCCAAGGAGGCGGCTTGGGCGGAAGAACTCATCTCTCTATTACACCTTAGTTGGATTCAGAAATCGCGCGGTTAGACGCGATTCGACAAATTTGGGAACCAGACCCGAAACGTTGCCGCCCAGCCGGGCGACTTCCTTCACCAGCCGGGAGCTGATGAACGAATTCTCTTCGGCGGCGAGCAAAAACATGGTTTCGATCTCCGGGCGCAGGCGGCGATTCATCAGCGCCATCTGCAGTTCGTACTCGTAATCGGAAATGGCGCGAATGCCGCGGACGATCGCGGTGGCTCCGCGGCGTGCGGCGAACTCCGCCAACAGACCGTGAAAGCTGGTCACCTCGACGTTGCCCATGCCGGCGGTCGCTTCCCGAAGCATTTCCACGCGCTCCTCCACGCTGAAAAGGGGCTGCTTCGCCTCGTTGTTCAACACCGATACAACCAAGGTTCCGGCCAACCGTCTGGCCCGGCGAATCAAATCGAGATGCCCGTTTGTGAGGGGATCGAAGGAACCGGGATACAGAGCGACAACGCTGTCAGTGCTGGGCGCCAATTCCCTATTCTACAATGCTCAGAATGCATCGCCGTCAGTTCCTCTTGAGCACTCTTGCGGCGGCCGCGCAACCGCCGCGGCCGGCAAACATCGTCCTTCTTTTCGCCGACGACCTGGGCTATGGCGAACTCGGCATGCAGGGGAATC
>VFZO01000338.1 GCA_016871155.1 Acidobacteriota bacterium
CGACCGCTTCTCCTCGTCGATCTCGTGCTTCCATACCTGGTACCCAGGCCAGCCTAGAATCTTCGTGAACTCGTGTTCTCGCAATCCCGCGAGTTTAGCTCACCCGTTCACATTCCTGCGCAGAGCCCCAATATCATTCGGAGGTTCAGGATTTGGTAAGTCAGGTTTACTTGGTCAGACAACAGATCCGCCGCGTTTGCGCCAAGTGTAGGATTGAAACCCGTTTGGCTTCCAACGAACGAATCCAGTTGAGGGGGTGTTGAAGGAATTGCTGCTCGGTCCATAGTCGTAGTGGTTTTCGTTGTGTCCGGCAGGGGTTTTCCTGCCGAATCCACTAGGCCCGCGTTGGTGATGACCTCCTGTTTTTGGCTAGGAATCGGTAAAGTCGTTGCGGTCACGGATGTCGAGACGTCTGACGCCCTCATACCCTGAACGTTCGTCTGTGCCGTGTTGATCGATGCTGACGCGAGAAACTGGCCCTGCATTCCTCTTAGCGTCTCGCTAAGATTCTCCAGCATCAATGTCAATGATCGGTTGTCGAAGATCTTGGGTCGCCCAACACTGATTCCGTTCGGGCCAATGGGGGCCGGTGCCGGACCGGGAACCGTTGTGGGAGGAAGTGGCGGCGAAGCGGGCTGGGTATTTGTGGCCTGGCCAGAGACAGCGAGAATCGAGAGGAATCCGGAAAGACCAAGCCGCACAAAGAAGTTGAGCATTTCACTAAGAATAGCGTAGGCGGTCGGCAAAAGGTGACACGCATCCTGTCGAAAGTCATTTGCTTTCGACACATTCCGATTACCGACGAGCACCGGCACGGTCTCTCACGGACCCTCGCGACTCAGGGCGAAGGTCGGTGCGGGATTGATGGGATCTCATTTCTCTAATCCAACTAACAGGGCTTGACGTCCCACTATGTACGTATCACAAAAGACGTTGTGCAACGTACTTGGCAGGCCCAAGCCGTTGACCTGTCAGGGCTTTCGGCTGCTTTTGTCCGATAGCTCCCCTAAAACGCCACAGCGTAGACGAGGTCCCGAGGCTGACCTTCGCCCCCGAACTTGGGGCGAACGCTATCGGAAAATGTAGAAACGCCAAAGAGGGGCGCCGGTAACAGCCGGCGCCCCTCGGTCTTTTGCGAACCCGCTTAAGCCAGAACTTCGACCGGCCGGGCTACCAGCACCGCCGGGTTGCTCTTGAGGCGGCCGAGCACGTCCTCCGGCACGACGCTGTCGACTTCCACCACCGCGATTGCGATGGCGAGCTGGCCGGCCGGAACATCTTCCTGCCTGCCGAGCGAGAAGTTCGCAATGTTGATGCCGGACGTGCCCAGTACGCTGCCCACGTGGCCGATGACGCCGGGCACGTCGTGGTTCTTCAGGAACAGCAGGTGGCCGTTGAGGGTCGCTTCGCAGTAGATTCCGTCCACACTGATGAGCCTTGGCTTACCGAGAATCACAGCTCCCTCGACGACCGTCGTTCCGGTCTCGGTTTCGAGCGACAACTTCACCGAGTCGACGTGGCCGATGCGCTGCTTGTCCTGCTGCTCTGCGACACCCAGGCCGCGCTCGTCGGCGATGGACATGGCGTTCACCAGATTGGCGCGCTGTTCGAGCGAACGGTTCATCACGCCGGCCAGGGCCGCGCTGCGCAACAGCGAGGTATTCAGCTCGGCGATGCGCCCGGAGTAGGTGAGCTTCACGCTCTTCGGATTCCCAGTGGCGGCATAGGCGGCGAAGTTGCCGAGACGCTCCGCCAGGGCGATGAAGGGCCCGACGGCCTTGTACATCTCCGGCGTCAGCGACGGCATGTTGACCGCGTTGATCGCGACACCGTGCGCCAGGTACTCGACGACCTGTTCGACGATACGGACGCCGACAATCTCCTGCGCTTCGTCGGTCGAACCACCGATGTGCGGCGTGGCCAGCAGGTTCTCGACGGCGAGGATCGGATCGGACGGCTCAGGCGGTTCCTTTTCGAACACGTCGAGGCCGGCACCGGCCACCTTGCCCGAGTTCATCGCTTCCACCAGGTCGGCCGACTTGATGAGTTCGCCGCGGGCGCAGTTGACGATGCGAACACCCGGCTTCATTTTGGCGAAGGCGGAGGCGTTAAGAACACCGTGGGTCTCAGGCGTGAGCGCGAGATGGAGAGAGATATAGTCGCTCTCCGCGTAGAGTTTGTCGATGGAGACCAGTTCCACGTTCAGGTCCGCGGCGGTGCGCGGGTTCACGAAGGGATCGTGCGAAATGATCCGCATCTCGAAGTTGGCCGCGCGCTTGACGACCTCGCGGCCGATTGAGCCCAAGCCCAGAACGCCCAGCGTCTTACCGCGCAGTTCATTACCCTGGAACTTCTTTTTCTCCCACTTGCCGGCCTTGGTGGAGGCGCTGGCGGCAGGCAAGGCCCGGGCGAGAGCCAGCATGAGGCCGATGGTATGTTCGGCGACCGAGATGGCGTTGCCACCCGGAGTATTCATCACGAGCACCCCGGCTGCCGTGGAGGCGTCGAGATCGACGTTGTCCACGCCGACACCGGCCCTGCCCACGACTCTTAGCTTAGGCGCCTTTGCGAGTACATCCTTGTTGACCTTGACGGCCGAACGTACGAGCAAAGCGTCGCAATCGGCCAGATGGGCGGCGTACTCCTTAGGATTTGAGACAACGACGTCCCAGCCCGCCTGCGCGCGCAGCAGTTCAATACCGGCTGCCGCCAGCGGTTCAGCAACTAGAATCTTCATGTGTAGAGCGAATCTCCGTTTGGTTTAAGCTTTGGGTTGATTGGCCTCGGCCCACACGCGTTGAGCGGCGGCGACGCCGCTGCCGAACGTAACTTTATGGCCGTTGGTATGGAGGATGAGTTCAAGAGCGGCGATGACGGCGAACGTGTCGGCGAAATCGAAGTAACCGAGATGCGCCATGCGGAAGATCTGGCCCTTCATCGAGCCTTGTCCGTTGGCGATAACGGCACCAAACTGGGTCCGGAACGCCTTGACGATGACGCCGGAGTCCATTCCGGCCGGCGCCTGGATGGCGGTGACCGACGAGCCCGGGCTGCCCTTGGCGAACAGTTCCAGGCCGAGGGCCGAGGCCGCGTCGCGCGTGGCCTTGGCGAGCAGTTGCGCGTTTTCGATTAGCTTCGGCATGCCGAGCTGCTTGATGTAATCGAGCGCCGCGTTCAGCGCGATGATGTGCGAGGTGTTCGGCGTCCAAGACGAACCTTCGCCCTTTTCCACCATCTTCTTTTCCTTCTTCAGGTCGAAGTAAAAGCGCGGAATCGACGCCGTGGCATTGCGTTCCCAGGCTTTCGGACTGATGGAAAGAAATGCCAGGCCAGGCGGAATCATGAAGGCCTTCTGGGACCCTCCGATACAAATGTCTATGCCCCAATTGTCGATATCGAGCGGCATGGTGCCGAGGCCGGTGATGGCGTCGACAACGAGGAGCGCATTGGTGGGCTTGACGAGCTTGGCGATCGACTCGATGTCGTGCGCGGCGCCCGTGGAGGTCTCCGACGCCTGAATAAACACCCCCTTGGCGTCCGGGTTCTCCGCCAGGGCGGCGGCCACGCGAGCCGGGGTGACGACATCGCCATACTCGGACTGCAAAACGACGGCGTTGAGCGAGTAGGCTTTGGCGATCTCCTGCCAACGTTCGCCGAATTTGCCGGCGACGCAAACGATGACTTTGTCGCAGTGGGAGAAGAAGTTCGAAACCGATGCGTCCATCGCACCGGAACCGGATGCGACGAGGATCAGCACGTCGTTCGTGGTGTCCATCACTTCCTTAAGAGATGCGAGCGCCTGCGCCTGGATTTTGACGAAATCCTGCGTGCGGTGATGAACGTCGGAAGCCATCATGGCATGCAAGGCGGGCGGATAGAGAGGGGTCGGGCCTGGTGTCAGGAGGCGTTGCTTCTTAATGTGCATTTTGTGGGAAAAAGTGAGGAACTGCGGGAGCAGAGCTTGTCCTTCTAGAATATCAGATATGCCTCTTCTCGATCAGATTCAAAAGGACATGGTTACGGCCATGAAGGCGAAGGACGAAGCGCGTTTAAGCACTGTGCGGATGGTAAAAAGCGCGCTCCAAAAGTTTCAGGTGGATACGATGAAACCGCTGGACGAAGCGTCCGAGATGCAGGTGCTGAACACACTGCTGAAGCAGCGCCGCGACTCGGTGGAGATGTTCCGCAACGGCGGGCGGGAGGAGTTGGCGGCGAAGGAGGAGGCTGAGTTGCGCGTGATCGAGAGCTACCTGCCAGCGGCACCCTCGGCTGAGGAGTTAGAGGCGGCAATCACGGCGGCGATGACGGAGACGGGCATCACCGAGAAGGCGAAGATGGGCCAAGTGATGAACGCCGCGAAGGCGAAGCTTGCCGGCAAGCGCGTAGACGGAAAAGTCCTTAGCGATCTGATCCGGGCCCGGCTCACATAGGGCGAAACGCCAAAATTCATTGGCGTAACGCCGATGTGATGCTATAGTGTTCGTAACTGGGATTTTCGGACAGCTCAGTCTCCTGTACTTCCGTGGAATCCCGCTTTTGACTCGATCAATCGGGCGTCTCCGTTAGAGGGGGTTGTCGTTGGGGAAAGGGTCTCTCTAACGGAGACGTTTACCGTTAAAAGAGAATACGGATCTGGGACGGAAACGTTCCGTGAATAGCGAGGAAAATTTAGTCCCCGCTTTTATTGATCCGCTCGATCTCGCGGAACAGACCGTCGAAGTCCGTGAACGGGTCGCCGCCGCGGTGCGCCCAGCGTACGCGGCCCTTCGCGTCGATTAAGACGG
This sequence comes from Acidobacteriota bacterium, assembly GCA_016871155.1. Classification (GTDB taxonomy): domain Bacteria; phylum Acidobacteriota; class Terriglobia; order Bryobacterales; family Bryobacteraceae. The sequence continues at coordinate 4,785 of VFZO01000338.1, forward strand.
TCGAGTGAATTTCCAGCTGCTCAAAGTCGTCGTAGCTCAGGAACCTCTTTGCGTTTTCGGCGTTCGCATCGGAGAGGAGCCGGAGTTTCAACTCCTTCAGCGCCTGGGCGTCCGCATTGTCCTCCGGCCGGTTCGGGGAGATGGCTAGCACGACGGCGTTGTGTTTGGCAAAATCCGCAGACCGATTGGAGGCCGACTGCAACTGCTCGAGGCAGTGTGCGCACTCCTTACCCAGATAAAAGATCATGACAACGTTGCGGCCGGCGAAGTCGTGGAGGGTCACAGTTTTCTTTTGCGGATCCAGCGCCTCCAAATTGGGCGCCGGATAGGGCTGCCACTTCTCGGGACCATATTTTTCCAGACTCGTGAGCAGGTAGTTTCGCTGGACGCCGGGCGAAACGTCCTTGGGGGTCACACCGGAAAATGCGGGCTTGATATCGGCATCCGACCATACGTGCAACAGCCGCGCACGGAACTCCGCCGCCTTCGCCGTGTCCGCGTACGCGTCCACTAACCCTCGCTGCGCCCAGCCGTTGTTGCGAACGATCTCCAGCGACTTTTCGAACGCAGCGATGGCCAGCACGGGGCTCTTGGATGCCAGATAGGCCTGGCCGAGATCGTCATAGAGGTTGGTGGGGTAGAAGGGAGGGTCGTTCTGGTGAAGCGAGAATGCGCCGAACAGCGAGGCGGCCTCACTCAGTGCGGCCAGCCCTTCAAGAGTCCGCCCAGTGGCCAACAGCATCTTGCCGCTCACTTCCTTTAGCATCGCGGGGTGCCAGGAGGTGAGGAAGAAGTCCTTGTCCTTTTCGACCTCTTCCTTCAGCTTCTCCAACTCCGCGAAACTCTTGCGCGCTTTGTCGATGTCGCCGAGCGCAGTGTGCGCTAGCGCCTCCAAATGATGCCGCTGGACTTTGTTGCCGAGAAACTTTTCGTCCCATTCGAACTGCTGCGATTTCAACAGTTCGCTCCAACGGCCGAACCGCGCGTAGGTACGCGCCAGGATGATCTGACCCTGAAAGTAGATGGGGAACTTCGGACTGCGGGCAGACCTTTTGGTGAGCCGGGGCGCCTGCATCAACTGCTTGCCGTTGTGGATGGCTGCGCGCTCCATGCCGAGTTGCATTTGGATATACGACAAGTAGTTCTTGTTGTGCGGATAGTTCCAAACGTCCAGCGGAAGCACCTGACGTTCCTGCATGTACTTTTTCTCGGCACGCGTTGCGGCGTCCATGGAGATGGCCGCCTCATGCCACATGCCCGCCGAGGCGTAGACGTGGCCGGGCATATGCAACGCGTGCCCTATGCCCCAGGCGATGTCGCCATAGCGGCGGCAGCTTTCGAGCGCGTACTCCGGGTCCTTACCGTCCCAGGTGTGGATGCGATAGTGATGCCCGCCCGGATGGTCCGGCGCTTTCGCCAGAACCTGGCGGATCAGAAGTTCGGCGCCGACGCGATTATCCATGGTCCGCAAGGCCAGGAACGCTTTCGCTTCGATGTCGTCCGGATACTTCATGACGAGGCGTTCGAGGATTTGGCGGGACTTGTCGCCGTCGGCCTTGTCACCGATGGCGGGTAGCGTTCCCGCTTCGTCGGACTCGATGTAGAGCCGCTCGCGCTCCGTCACGCTTCCTTTGCGCTTTACCGCTTCCTTCAAGAACTCCTTCGAACGGTCGCCTTGCGCAGCGTGGAACAGCCCCCACCAAGCCATGGCATTATCCGGCTCCAGATGGAGGCACCAGCGAAAGGCGCGCTCGGCTTCGAAGTACCAAAACGAGTGCAGCAGCGCGACGCCCTGATTGAACCACTTCTGCGTCTCCGGGTTTTTGTGGCGAATCGGAAAATCGACCTTGCCCGCGCCCTGAAACTCCCAGGGTTTCTGCCGCGGGCCTTCGTTGAGAGACTCGCCGATGTGGGAGTGCCCCTGCTTATACGTTTGACCAAAAGCGGATAGGCCGGCCACCAGAACGAAAAAGGCTCGCATCCTTCGATGGTACGTGGG
>VFZO01000339.1 GCA_016871155.1 Acidobacteriota bacterium
GGTGCTAAACCACGGGGCCGCGCCAGCGACCCCAACCAGCCGCTTTGAGCGGCTCACGAACGAAGGCCCCCGGCTCTGCCGGGGGATCGTTACTGGAGCCAGACCCGAAGGACGAAGCCTGGCCGTCCCAGCAGTATCTTCGGCAAGGCGTACGTGCGAATGGCTGGGTGCTGCTGAACCAGGTGGCGCTGGGGTACGAACTGTGGCGGCAATTCAACGGATTCCCGCCGGTTGTGGCGCAGTCGGAACCCGCCCAAGGGAAAAAATGAGGTTCCTGATTTTAGCGTTGTCGGTGAGCGCGGAACCGTTCACGACGAAAGAACTTCTGGACTCCGTGGACCGCAGTTTTCCGTTGATCGAGGCGGCCTTGCAGGAACGGCAGATCGCCGACGGCGTGGCGCTTACCGCGCAGGGCGAGTTCGACCTGAAGCTGAAAGCCGAGGCGGAGTCGCAGCAGTTCGGGTTTTACAGGAATGAGACGTTCAAAGGACTGTTCGAGCAGAATACGGCCGCCTGGGGCACGACGGTGTGGGGCGGATACCGCATCGGCCGAGGCACCTATGGGCCGTACGACGAAAAGGCGCTGACGCTGCGCGGCGGCGAGATGTCTGGCGGGTTTCGCACGCCACTGACGCGTAACCGCGCGATCGACGCAAGGCGAACCGATTTGCAGTCGACGCGGCTGGGACAGGAAGGCGCCGACTTTTTCGTTCAGAAGGAACGGCTCAAAATTTACAAGACGGCCGTAAAGCAGTATTGGGATTGGGTGGCGGCGGGGAGGCAGCTGCAAGTGGCGCGTAACCTGCTGTTGATCGCTGAGCAGCGGAACTCGCAAATTGAGGAGCAGGTGAAGCTGGGGCAGTTGGCGCCGGTGGAACTGACCGATAATCAACGGGCTATACTGCAGAGGCGGTCCGCGGTAGTGAACGCGGAAAGGGCGCTGCAGAACGCCACGATTGAGCTTTCGCTGTTCTGGCGCGACGGAGCGGGGAATCCGTTGCAGGTGGAACCGGAACAGCTGCCGGGCGAGTTCCCGAGTCCGGCACCGTTGCCCGTGGAGACGGAGCGGGACGACCTGGCGCTCGCGATGCACCAGCGGCCGGAGATTCGCAGCCTGCTAATAAAGCGGCAGCAACAGACGCTGGAGACCCGGCTGGCGGCGAATCAGCTTCAGCCCCAGGTGGACTTTTTCTTCAACTACTCGCGCGACTTGGGCGAGGGCCGGCTGTCGCGGCGCGGCAACGAGATTGAAGCCGGTTTTCTGATCGAGCAGCCGTTGCAGCGGCGAAAAGCGCTGGGCAAACAGCAGCAGGCAAACGCGAAACTATCCATCATCGAAGCCGACTTGCGGTTCGCGCGCGACCGGGTTTTGCTGGATGTCCAGGATGCGGCGAGCGCCGTCCGCGCGGCGCACGACGCCGTTGGGTTTATTCGAGACGAAGTGAAAGCCGCGATTCAGTTGGAGGACGCGGAGCGAACGCGCTTCGACTTAGGAGACTCGACGCAGTTCTTCGTGAACCTCCGGGAATTGGCTACGGCGGAAGCGGCGTTCCGGGAGATCAAGGCGCTGGCCGATTATCAAAAGGCTCGAAACGACTATCAGGCCGCCACGGCGCGGCTATTGACGGTGCGTTAAACCTGATTGACCTTTTCCCACGTCATCGGCTGGCCGCTGGTGCATGCCGTCAAAGCCATGACGGCGACCAGTGAACTCTCCGCGCCCCAGATGGCGGCGTTTTCGATCTTGCCCGTCCGGACGCCTTCGACGAACTGGTTCACGTTGTCCTGCGTGATGTCGTAATCGGTCTTCGCCTCTTCGACCGGCTTACCTTCGCGGAAGATGGAGTAGCCTTTGCGGCCGACGTTGACCGTGCCCTTCTCGCAGACAAATGTTTCGGAGACATCGCTCCAGCCGGTACCGCGGCCAAACTGATTCGCGGCGTAGCTGAAGATGGTGCCGTCCTCGAATTGGAAGGTGCATGCCAAGCTGTCGTAGATGTCGCCGATATCGGTGCGGGACATGCGGGAACCGGAGCCGGAGACGCGCACCGGGTGCGTGCCCATAAACCAGTTGACGACGTCGATGTTGTGGCAATCCTGCTCGATGAGAATATCGCCGGAGAGCTCGCGATAGAAGAACCAGTTGCGTATGCGCTCCTGATCTTTAGGATGCCCCTTCTTAATGGGCGGGCCAGAGCCCATCCAGGCGGCGCGGATTTGCAGAACGCGGCCGAGTTCCCCGGATCGGACGAGTTGCTGGACTTTGCGATATTCCCTGCCATAGCGCTGTTGATAGTCCATGGAAATGCGCTTCGTTGGGTCGGCGGCCTTGGCGGCTTTCATCACGCGGAGGCAGCCGGCAGCGTCAACGCCGGCCGGTTTTTCGAGGAAAATGTGTTTTTTGGCGGCGACGGCGCGCTCAAAATGCTCGGGATGCAGAAAAGCGGGAGTGGCGATGAGAACGGCGTCGATGGACTTGTCGTTCAGCAGGGCGTCGAGAGTGTTGTGCCGTTTGGCGCCCGAGTACTTCTGCGCCGCGGCCTGGAAGCGGTCCTCATAGATATCGTTGTAGGCCGAAACGCGAGCGTTCTCGTTCTTGGCGAAGACACCACTGACGTACAGGCCGCGGTTTCCGCAGCCCACCAGGCCGACGGTTATGGCGGAGTTTGCCTGCGAACCGCGCACAGCGGCGGCGCTGACGATGGAAAACGCCGAGGATTTGATGAAGCTTCTGCGATTAGTTTCAGTGCTCATAGCGAATTTAGTATCCCATGTTCTGAAACTCTCAAACGGTCTGGGGCATCATGACAAAAGCTATGAAACGATCCCTTTCGTTAGTCTTGAGTGCGGCGGCTCTGCTGGGCGATCAGGTCACGTTCAAGAACGGTGACAAACTGACCGGCAAAGTGCAGAGCGTGGATGAGAAGGAACTCATCTTGAAGAGCGATTTGGCGGGTACGGTCAAGATCGCATGGGAGGCGGTGGAGAGCTTGAAATCCGACTCTCCGCTGAACCTGATCTTGAAAGACGGACAGACCATTGTCGGCAAACTGGACGCGAGCGGCACGGAGTTCAAGACGGCTACCGACAGGGCGGGCACGGTGACGACGCAGAAAGAGGCGATTCAGGCGATCCGCAGCGACGACGAGCAGAAGCGGTACCTGGCGAAATTGGACCGGATGCAGAATCCGCGGCTGACCGATCTGTGGGCCGGCTTTTTCGACGCGGGCTACGCTGCCACACGCGGCAATGCCGAAACCAATACGTTTAACCTGTCTGCAAACGCGGCACGCACCACCAATCGCGACAAAATTTCGGTGTACTTTACCTCGCTGAATACGTCGTCACTGGTGAACCAAAAGAACACAACGACAGCGAATGCCATGCGCGGCGGCGTCAAGTACAACGTGGAACTTTCAAAGAAGGCGTTTGCATTCGGACTAACGGATCTGGAATTCGACGAGTTTCAGAAATTGGACCTGCGGTGGGTAATCGCGGGCGGCGGCGGATACCACGTGGTGAAGAACAAGAACACCCTGTTCGACCTTTTCACCGGCGGATCGTACAACCGGGAATTTTTCTCGACCGGGCTGAAGCGGAATTCCGCCGAGGTGCTGTTCGGCGACGAACTGGCGCACAAACTGAACCGCTCGGTGAGCCTGACCCAGCGGTTTGTCGTGTACCCGAACCTTTCGAATCGCGGAAACTATCGCGTTAACTTCGACTTGGGCACGGTGACCGCGATTAGCCGATGGCTCGGCTGGAGCGTGAATTTCTCAAATCGCTACCTGTCGAACCCTGTGCCGGGCGCCAAGAAGAACGACTTCATTTTCACGACCGGCGTGCGGCTAACGTTCCTTCCCGCGCCGATTGAGTAAGCTGATAGGTTGGTCTCGGTCCAGCACGTTTCAAAGGTCTACACTCTTTACGATCACCCGTCGGAACGATTAACGGCGCTGTTGCCGTTTAGCGGGCCGCCGAGGGCGCGCGAGTTTTGGGCGTTACGGGATATCTGCCTCGAGGTCGCGGCCGGCGAGGTATTTGCGCTGGTTGGTCCAAACGGCAGTGGAAAGTCGACTCTGCTGCAGATTGTGGCGGGAATCATGCAACCGACGCGCGGCTGCGTGGTGTCCACCGGCCGTGTCGCCGCGCTGCTGGAGCTCGGCGCGGGATTCAACCCTGAGTTTACCGGGCGCGAGAACGTGTTCCTGAACGGCGAGATCATCGGGCTGTCGCGCGAGCGGATCGAAGCTACATTTCCGAGCATCGCCGAGTTCGCCGGCATTGGCGACTATATCGACCGGCCGGTGAAAGAGTATTCGAGCGGCATGTACGTGCGGCTGGCGTTTTCGACCGCGATCCATGTGGAGCCGGAGGTGTTAATCGTCGACGAAGCTCTGGCGGTGGGGGACGCGATCTTCGCCAGCCGGTGCGTACGGAAGCTCGAAGAGCTGAAAGAACGAAACGTCACAATTTTGTTTGTGTCGCACGACCTGGGAATCGTGAAGCGGCTGGCGGACCGGGCGGCGCTGATGATGCATGGGCAAGTGGTCGCCAGCGGCCGGCCCAGCGATGTTGTGAACCGCTATGTCGGGCTTGTTCACGAGCTGCAACTGCGCGAAGCTCCGGCGGAGGGCGGCTCCTACCGGCATGGCGACGGCACGTCGGTGATTGAGGAGATCGCGATCCTGAATAGCCAGGGGGAGGCGACGCTCTCGCTGCTGGCTGGCGAGCGGGTGACCATTCGTCTGCGGGCGCGGTTCGCGCGGGCGTGCGAGGATCCGATGGCCGGCATTCTAATCCGGACGCGATTGGGTATCGACGTTTATGGCACTAATACCCGCGTGGAAAAGGTCTCGCTGGGCTCTTTTGAGGCGGGCGATGTGCTGGAGATCGAATTCGCGCTCGATTGCTTGCTGAGCCGGCAGGAATATACACTGACGGTTGCGACTCAGCACGCGGACGGGGCGAGCCAAGATTGGGTGGACGACGCTCGCGGCTTTACGGTGATCGACCCGCGCGACACGGCGGGACTGATTCAACTCAATACGGAGATTCAATGGCGACGCAACCCGTAACCAGCGCGGTAGACGACACATCTTTTTTTGGACATCCCAAAGGGCTGCGAACGCTTTTCTTCACCGAGATGTGGGAGCGGTTCAGCTACTACGGCATGCGGGCGATCCTGATTTTGTTCATGACGGCCCAGTTGATGAACGGCGGGCTGGGAATGGACAAGACAACGGCGGGGGCGGTGTACGGAATTGTTACGGCGTCTGCCTACCTGATGAGTTTGCCCGGTGGATGGGTTGCCGACCGAATCCTCGGTCAGCGAAAGGCCGTGTTGTACGGCGGCGTGATCATCGCGATCGGCAACGCGCTGCTTGCGGCGCCGATGACCTGGACGTTTTATCTCGGGCTGGGGCTTATTTGCGTGGGCACTGGACTGCTGAAAACGAACGCTTCGACGATGGTGGGGGCGCTCTACGCGCCGGGCGACAAGCGCCGCGACGCTGGTTTTTCGGTCTACTACATGGGTATCAATCTGGGAGCCTTTCTGGCGCCGTTGGTGATCGGCTATGTGGGCCAGACGATTAGTTGGCGTCTGGCGTTCCTGTGCGTGACAGTTGGTATGACCGCCGGTGTTGTGCAGTATGTTTTGACCCAAGGGCATTTGGGCGGCGCGGGCGCGGCGCCGGTGACGCCGGCTGGACCAGCGGAGAAAAAGCAGTTCGCGATGGGTTTGGCGTGCCTTCTGGGCGTTCCATTGCTGATCGGCGTGTTGCAAGTCTTCGGAGTTACGTCCTGGAGCGCGTCGACGATCGCCGACGGATTCAGTTTGCTGTTAGTCACCTGTTTCCTCGGCATCTTCGCGGCGCTGTGGACGGCCTGCAAAGAGCCGCAGGAGCGTAAGAACATCGCGGTGATATTTTGTCTGTTCATCGCTTCGGCGCTGTTTTGGTCGCTGTTCGAGCAGGCTGGATCCACCCTCAACCTGTTCGCCGATGAGAAGACGGACAACCGGGTTTTCGGATTCGCGTATCCATCGAGTTGGTTCCAGTCGATGAACTCGATATGGCTCATCGCCTCCGCCCCGCTATTTTCGCTGTTGTGGCTGCGGATGGGCGATAAGGAGCCGAGCGTGCCAGCGAAGTTCGCGCTCGGATTGCTGTTCGTTGGCCTTGGATTTCTTGTGCTGGTGATTCCGGCTGGCGCGGCGGATGCGGGACTCAAGGTCGCGCCGGTCTGGCTGACGATCACGTATTTCCTGCACACGATCGGCGAGCTGTGCCTAAGCCCGGTTGGGCTGTCGGCAATGACGAAGTTGGCCCCGGCGCGGTTTGGCGGCGTGATCATGGGAGTGTTCTTCCTGTCGATTTCGACCGGGAATTTTATAGGCGGGCGGCTGGCTGGATTCTACGAGTCGATGAAACTGGAGCAACTGTTCTTGTACGTCGCGCTGTTCGGCATCGCCGCCGCAGCGATTCTCACCGCGTTCGTAAAGCCGCTGGCGCGTTTGACGGGAGGAAGCAGATGATCGATATCGCCGCGATTCAACAGGCGTTGCGCGAAGAGAAGCTGGACGGATGGTTGTTCTTCGATCATCACGGCCGCGACCCGCTGGCGTACCGGGTTCTGCAGTTCGACGCTCCGCGGATTCCCACGCGCCGCTGGTATTACCTGATACCGGCCGTGGGCGAGCCTCGTAAGCTGGAGCATCAGATTGAGCCGGGAATGCTGGATGCGCTG
>VFZO01000340.1 GCA_016871155.1 Acidobacteriota bacterium
GGGCAGTACGATGATACCGCCCGAATTCCAGGCGCTTTCGTTGTTGTTGACGCCGTCGAGCATGTAGTTGTTGTACCAGGTGCGCATTCCGTTGGCCGAGAAGAACGCCGAGCCGCGGAAGTGGTTGATGACGAGGTTGCTCTGCTGGTCGCCGGCCGCGCCAGTATTGGTGCCGGTAGTCAATTGAATGAGCTGGACGAAGTTGCGGCCGTTGAGCGGGAGCTGCTCGATGCGCGTCCGTTCCACGACCTCGGCGGTCTCGGCATTGGTCGTGTTGATGAGCGGCGCTTCGGCAGAGACCACGACTTTCTCGGTGACGTTGCCGACGCGTAACGTGACGTCGACGCGGACCTGGGCGTCGACTTGCAGGGTGATGCCTTCCTGGGAGTATTGGCCAAAGCCGGCGTGTTCGACGTTGACGGTGTAGGAGCCGAGAGGTAGAGCGGCAAAACGGTAGTCCCCTTCGGCGCTGGTGACCATGGAACGGCTGTAATTCGTTTGTGCACTGCGAACGGTGACGGTGGCGCCGGCGACGGCGGCTTCGGAGGGATCCTTCACGGCGCCGAAGATGGTGCCGGAGACGGCCTGCGCGTAGGCGCACGATGAGAGCAATGAGATGAAGATCAGTTCACGCATTAGGGGTGAACTGCAACTTATCACAGCCTTCGGGGGGTTGGGTGTTGGACGCGGCCGGAGGGGCGCTGGCCGGTGCCAGGGCGGTTCCGGTCGCCGAGGTCGCGGCGCGCGATTTCGGCAAGGCGGGTGAGTTGACGCACCACGTCCGGGTGTCCGTTCGCAACGTTGGCCGTTTCGCCGGGGTCGGTCTCAACGTTGTAGAGCGCCAATTCCGCCGGTTTGACGGCGTTTTGCAGGGAGACCAGCTTTTCCTGCAGCGCCAGATACAGCTTCCAAGGGCCGGAGCGGACGGCTTGGAGTTGTTCGCCATAGTAGTAAAAGAAGGCCTTGTGCGGCGATTTTTCGCCGGGAGCAGTGAGTACTCGCCAGATATTCCTGCCGTCGGTCCGGGGCGCTTTGGCGCCGGCCAGCGCGGCGAAGGTGGGGAGCCAGTCCATGGCCGTCGTAAGCGCGGAGATGGTTCGGCCGGGCGGAATCCGGCCCGGCCAGCGCACAAGACAGGGAACGCGCTGGCCGCCTTCCTGTGTTGTGTATCCCCAGCCGCCCAGAGGAAGGTTGGACCCTTGGACGGGATTGCGGCGGACGGCTCCGTTGTCGGCCATCCAGACGACCAGCGATTCTCCGTCGAGGCCGTTCTTCCGGAGCGCGTCGAGGATTTGGCCTTGCGACCAATCGAGCTCTTCGACCGAGTCGCCATAGGCGCCGTTGGCCGATTTGCCTTTGAATGCGGGGCTGGAGTACGGGTTTGGCGTGCTACCGGGCATAGCCTGCGCCAGGTAGAGAAAGAACGGGCGGCTCCTGTTCTGTTCGATGAACTGGACGGCGCGCCGGGTGTAGCGTTGCGTGAGGTAGTCGCGATCGACCGGCGCCTCGATGACGCGTTCGTTTTCCATGAGGGGCAGGGGAGGCGCGCTGCCGCGGCCTTCGACCTGATCGTCGGAGTAGGGAATGCCGAAGTAGGAGTCGAAGCCCTGCCGGGTTGGCAGGAACCCGGGCTGGTCGCCGAGGTGCCACTTTCCGATGATCGCCGTGGCGTAGCCGCGCGTCTTCAGCACTTCGGCGATGGTGACTTCGTCCGGGTGGAGGCCGTTCGGTGAAACCGGGCGGAGCACGTAGCCGTCGGGCTGCGTATGGTGAAGGCCGACGCGGCGCGGGTAACAGCCGGTCATGATGGCTGCGCGCGACGGGGTGCAGACGCCGCTAGCGACGTAGAAGGACGTGAGGCGTGCGCCTTCTTGCGCCATGCGGTCCAGATGCGGGGTGCGATGAATCTTAGAGCCGTAGCAACCGATGTCGCCGTAGCCGAGGTTGTCGGCAAGGACGAGGATGAAGTTGGGCGGACGGGTGACGGCGGCCGCAGTGAGGAAGGCGCGGCGGGAGAGGGGCGGCATATCTGGCGGTGAACGCCTACTGCACGTTGACGTTGAGACCCGCGGGTGTGGCGGCTTCGCCCACTCTGATGACGAGGGGGACGGTACCGCTGACGCCGGCGGGGATGGTGACGTTGAGTTGCAGCACTCCGGAGACGAAACCCGGCGCGGCGCCGGCGTAGAGAACCTCGGCCGGGCGGCCGCCGATTGTGACCGTTACGGGAAGATTGGGCTTGGGGAAGACGCTATTGGAGACGGCTCCGTCGACGCCTGCGGGCGTTGTCTGGCCTTCTCCCGTCCCGTAAATCACGAGCACCGAGCCCGGTCCGGCGCGGTTGGCGGCGGAATTGACCGAGCCATCCTGATTCGTGATTGCGAAGACGCCCGGCGAGGAGGCGGTTACCGGGAGGGTGATGGTGTTGGTTGGCCGGTCTTGATAGGTCACTTGGAGGCGGGTGGACTCGTTGACGCCGTAAGGCACGATGGTGTTCACCTGATTCGCGCTGACGAACAGCAGCGGCGCGGGCACGCCATCAAATGTCACGCGCGTTCCTCCGAGCGTGGTGGCGACTCGGCCGTTCGAGTCCAGTTGAAGACCCACGGGAGCGGCGGGGCCGAGATCGAAGCCGAAGATGCTGACGATTTGACCCGGGGCGACGGGGCCCGGCCGGCTGGTGGCGGCGTTCGTCACACCTTCGGCGACGATACGAGCGGGCGTCAGTTTGCGAACGCGAAAGTTCCGGCTGTCGGCGACGTAGACGGCGCCGGCCGCGTCGACGGCGATGCCGCGCGGCACGTCGAAGCGGGCGTTGGCCGCCAAGCCGCCGTCACCGGAGAATCCCGGTCCGGTGCCCCCGGCGATGGTCGAAATGTTTTGCGTAGCGGCGTCTACCTTTCGAATGCGCGAGCCGGTGGCGATGTAGAGATGGCCGGCGGAATCGACCGCAATACCCAGCGGGGCGTTGACGCCGGCTTCCGTGGCGGGGCCGCCATCGCCTGAGGCTGTGGCCGATCCGTTGCCGGCGACCGTGGAGATGACGCCCTGCGGCGTAACTCTGCGAACGCGGTGATTTTGCGTGTCGGCAATGTAGAGATTATTGGCTCTGTCTGTAGCCACGAACTGGGGCGCACTCAACTGGGCCGAAGTGGCGGGGCCGCCGTCACCCGAAAACCCAACCCCGGACGAACCGGCGACGGTGGAGATGATCTGATTGGCAGCGGCGATGCGGCGAATCCGGTTGTTGCCGTTATCGGTCACATACACGTTCCCAGCCGAATCGGCGGCCAAGCCAAGGGGGTTCTGAAACATCGCGGCGAAGGCGGGCCCATTGTCTCCAGAGAAGCCGGGACCGGCGCCGGCGATTGTAGAAATCACGTTCGCGGTGTTGATGCGGCGAATCGCAAAGGATGCTCCGGTACTGACGAAAATGTTCCCGGCCGAGTCGACTGCGAGTCCACGCGGCGCGCCAATCTCGGCGACGGGAGCCTGACCGTTGTTGCCCGCGGAACCGAAGAGGCCCGTGCCGGCGGCGTTGGTCAGGATGCCGGCGGGCGAGATACGGCGAATTCGTTGATCGGTATTGTCGGAGACCAAGACGTTCCCATTGGCTTCGACCGCGACGCCAAAAGGATCGAGAAGCGAAGTTTCTGTGGCGGGGCGGTTGTCGCCGATGGCTGCGCCGGGAAGAACGCCGGCGATGGTGGTAATCGACGACTGGAAGAGCCGCCGTACCTGGCGCACGGTGTTCAGCGCGATGAGTAGTCCGCCGCGGCTGTCGAAGGCGAGCCCGGAAACGCCGGTGAGTCTGGCATCGCCTGCGGCACCGTTCGCAAAAGAAGTGCCTCCACCGGCTGCGGTGGTCATGTTGCCGCTCTGCCGGTTTATGAGCCTGACGCGCCCTTCGTTGGTCTCTGCGATATAGAGGTTGTTTGCTGCGTCCAGCGCGACATCAGAGGGGGACGAAAGTGATGCGGACGTAGCGGGGCCATTGTCGCCGGCAGAGCGGGCGATGCCGTCTCCAGCGATTGTGGAGATGATGCCAGCGGGTGTGACGCGGCGGATGCGGTGGTTGAGCCTATCGGCGATAAAGAGGTTGCCTTCGGAGTCGAAGCGGAGGCCGGTGGGGGTGTTTAGGGTTGCGGAGGTAGCTGCGGCGCCGTCGCCTGAAAACCCGGCTGTTCCGGTGCCTGCGATGGTAGTGATCGTGCCGGTTGGAGTTATTCGCCGGACCGAGTGTGCTGTGGTGATGTACAGGTTGCCCGCAGTATCGAAGGTCAGGCCGGAGGCGCCCGTATTGGCGAACGTGGAAATCGTTCCGCCGGGAGTGACCATGCGGATGCGGCTATTCGCGGTGTCGGCGATATAGAGGTTGCCTGCGGCGTCCACCGCGAGAGCCCCGGGAGCATCGAGAAGCGCGGCTATGGCCGGACCACCGTCGCCGGAGGAGCCTTGTTGGCCCGCGCCGGCAAAGACATTTATCACGCCGGCTGGAGTGATCTGGAGAACCTGATTAAAATAGGCGTCGCTGACGTAGGCGTTGCCGGCGGCGTCGGCCGCGACGTGACGAACCGTTACGAGGCGTGCGTTGATGGCGAGGCCGCCGCTTGGGGCGGGTTGTAATTGGCCGTTCCCCGCGATCGTAGAGGCGAGGTAATACTGGGCGTGGAGGGCCGGAAGGCACGCCAGGAGTCTAAACCTTTTTGAGTTCCCGAGTGATGACGGCCCGACCACAACTGGACAACAAGGCAGCGGTGGCAAGCAGGACGATTTGGTTATCGCAATCCGAACGTAACTCCGTCCGGACTCCGGGCCTGTCCGATCTGGAGAACCAACGGCATGTTCTGACGATCCGCCAGATCCTCAGGTACCTGGATGTTGATCTGGATGACGCCCGCCGTCAGGCTGGGCACTGCGCCAACGTAGAGAATCGGCACTTCGCGTCCAGCCAGCAGCACTTTCACGGGCAGGCGCGGCGTGGGGAGCGGTTGCGTGACCGCCAGTTCGCCGTCGGCGGGCTGCGGATTCAGCAGTCCTTCGCCCGTGGCGTATAGCACCGCCACGCGCGCGTCCGGGAACACCTGCGCGGCGGCTGGACCGCTCCCCGAGGAGTTCGCGGTGAACAACGCGGGCGAGGCTTCGACCACCGGCAGAGTAGCCGACTCGCTCCGGACGCCCAGGCGCTCTACTTCCATGCGCACCGTCGGCCGGCCGGAGACGGCGTACGGCACGATGGCGCTCACTTGGCCTGCCGAGGTGTAGACGAGCGGCGCGGCCACGCCGTCAAACAGCACGCGGGTTCCGGCGAGTTCGGTGGCGAGGCGGCCATTGGCGACCCGTGCCGTGGTGAGTTCGGCACCGCCCAGCCGTTCGCCAAAGATCGTGACGACTTGACCGGGCGCGACACCACCGCCCTTGAAACTGGCGGCGTTCAGGGTACCCGCGGCGCTCGCTCGAGGGCGGTCGCCTTGGTAGTAGTTGCCGAAGAGATTGTGCGCGGGCCATGGGCGGCCGGACCGGCTGTAGGCGTTGACAGCCGATTCGAGTGCGAGAACGAGATCCTGGACCAGGTTGTTGCTGTCGTCATCGGCACGCTTGTTCGCCAGCCACGCGATCGTCAGGCCACGAGGGGGATAATGAAGTACATGGGAGTTCGTTCCCGGGAGGCTTCCAAAATGGTCGAGGCGAATGTTGCCTCCCCCAAAATCGGCGACTACGGTTCCGATGCCGTACCAGGAGATGCCAGTTTGGGGTTGCGGCGGCGGTGGGCGCCGGATCATTTCCTGGAACGTTGGCGCATTAATAATCGAGTTCGGCCGCGACGGATTGAGGCGGCCAACTAGGCGGACGAGATCGACCGCGGTGGACGTCCAACCGCCCGAGGCGTCCTGGGCGGGAATGTGGAAGACGTACGGCACCTCGTCCAGGCCGCCACCGGCGAACGGGCTTTGATGTCTCGCCGCGCCGACGGGCATGTGATAGCGCACTTCCCCCGGGAACGCGTCCTTCCGCTGCGAGTTGCCCACCCGCGTCTGCACGATACCCAGCGGTGCCAGGATTTCCTCGCGGATGAACTGCTCATAGGGTTTGCCGGCCGCCCGGGCGATCACGCGGCCCGAGGCCATCACACCACCGTTCGAGTAGTTGTACGCTTGGCCCGGAGCGCCGGCAAGAGGCCGACCCAGTTGCCAACTGATGACATCGTCAGCGGTGACTCGGTCATACGTCACTCCGTGGGCCGTTGCGGCTGCCCGTTGGTTGGAAACGTTGTTCAAGTCGCCAGCCTGAAACGGGAATCCGGCCGTGTGCTGGAAGAGTTGCCGGACTGTGATCTGGTTGTAAGCGGGTAGCTTGGTGGCCGAACCTGGAGGCACAACGTTGTTGAGAACGGTGCCGAAAGCGAGGTCGTCCAGGCGTAGTTTGCCCTGTTCCACCAAACGCATGGCGGCAATGCCGTTGATCAGCTTGGAAACCGAGGCCACGCGGAAGATCGAGTCCGGCTGGACCCGTTCGGTACGGTCGCGGTCGACAAGTCCGAAGCCGCGGGCGTGGACCAGGCGTCCGTCGACCGCGATGGCGATCGACATGCCGGGAACTTGGTGCTTGGCCATCGCGGCCCGGATGGCGTCGTCAAACGCGGCTAACTCGGGGTTCTCCTGGCCGGTCTGGGCCAGAAGTGCGGTCGAAAGCGCGACCGCGCAGGCCAACAGGGCTGGTTTCCGGCGCCAGGCGCGGAAACCA
>VFZO01000341.1 GCA_016871155.1 Acidobacteriota bacterium
CCCTTTACAACGGCGTGAGCCCCGCCGAGGTCGCGCGCTTCCTCCGGGTACAGCGTCGCATGAATACCTCCAAACACGACCCAAGCCCCCAGTTTCCGGGCTTCCCGGCCGATTTCGAATCCACGGGCAGCGTTGGCTGTATGAATGCCGATGCCGACTACGTCGCCCTTCTGAATTCGGTTCGTATCGAGGGGCTCGATGGTCTCATCCACCAGGACCGGATCGCCGAATCTCTTCGGCGTCGCCGCGGCCAGGACGAACAGCCAACGGGGCGTGATGACGGCGGTTCCAAACGACAGATCGCTGGGGTTAACCAGGAAAATTTTCAATGCGTGCCTCCAAATTTCAGCAACTCAGGAGACAAAAGAGGGGGATGGGGCCGAGGCACTTTTCCCTCCTTCGTGTGACCCTTGATGATATCACGGGGGGGCTTTTAGGGCCTCCATTCCGTTAGCATGTTTGCATCCGTTATGATGCCCGCCTGCCGGGTCCGGGTCAAAATGTTTTCCCGGGGTTCCACCGCAAAGTGTCCGGTTCCAGTGAGATCGATGGTCCGGAAGTAGCCTGCGATCCGCTCAATTCTGGCGTCGCTGGCATGTCCGGCAACCGCTGCTCGCCAGCGCCGCTCGTCGAGCCGCAAGGGCGAATCGCTTACCGCCAGGAAGGGACCGAATCGCAGGGCGTACGGGAAGCTGATGGCGCCGGTGTACATCGCCGCGTCCGAATACGTCGTATTGAAGTACACGATTCCGCCTGGGTTTAACATCGATTTGGCGAGCCTGAAAAATTCGGCGCTTAATAGGTTTGTCGCATTGGACCGCCAGTGCTGCACAGTGTCCATGACGATGGCGTCGAATTTCCGGTGCATGTTGCGCCGCATCCATCGGCGGCCATCGTCGACAACCAGCGTGATTTTCGGGTCCCTGAGTATCGGCGCAATTTCCGGGTAGCGGCCGATGACGGTCAGGTAGCCGGGGTTGATCTCTACCGCCACGGCTTCCCGCACGAAGGGATTTTTGCCGACGATGGCGGTCCATGCGCCGCCGGCCACGCCGACCAGCAGCACCGACTTGGGCTCCGGATGCAGGTAGCTGAGCGAGTAAGGGCGAATGCAGGAATCGGCGGTTTCCAGATCGGTCGTGAGAATGCCGTCGTGCGCGCCGCCGCCGTAGATGTGGCGCTCCGAGTCCACCGTGACGACGCCGCCTTTCGTTTCGACAACGTCCACAAAGCGGCTGGACGGATCGAAGCCGCCTTCATACATCAGGCGCTCGTAGAGGTTGTCATAGAGGGTCATTGCCAGCGGCAGAAACGCAAGAAACCCAAGGATGCGAGCGTTGCGCCGGTATCCGGCCGACGCTACGATACCCACCGCGGAGAGCGCGACTGCGATTCCTTGCAGCGGCAGCAGGTCGAATGCGAGTTGACCGACGAAGTAGCTGCCCGCGACCGAGCCCGCGATGTTGGCGGCATAGAGATAGCTGACGCCCGCGCCGGCGGCGGCATTTGCCGCGACAGCCGTCTGGCAGAGCATGGGAAACACGGCGCCCATCATGGCGGCGGCAATGGTGACGACCGGCAACGTTTGGAGCGGGTCCACATGCGCCATCAGGCTCGCGATAAACGGGGCGGTGAGTCCGGCGGCGCAGGAGGAGAGGCACAGGTAGGTTGCCGTGGCCGTTTCCGACTTCACGCGCCGCACAAGCAACCCGCCGAGTGCGATGCCCAGCAGGAACGAGCCGAGCAGGTAGGCGAACGCGCGAGGCTCACCGCCAGTGGCGAACGAGTACACACGGTACCAGACGAGTTCGAAGCCGAGTGAAACGAATCCGGCGGTGGCCGCCACGGCAAGTTCCCGGGGACGCCAGGCCGCGGGCTGGTCCGGAACTTCGATGCGCTTCCTTGGGCTTCGCTGAAACCAGAACAGGCCGCAGAGGGCCGCCGCGCCATTGAGCGCCGCGGCAAGTTGTACCACGCCGTCCATGCCCAGCGCGCCCATCCAATAGCGGCCGGCGGCGAAGCAGGCCACGGCCGAGCCGAGCGTGTTGACGAAGTACAACTTGCCGACCGTCTTTCCCACCTCGCCATGCAGCCGCACCAGTTCGGCGGTCAGCAGCGGCAGAGTGGCGCCCATCATCATGGTGGGAATCGCGACCATCGCGAAGGCCGCAAGAAAGGTCCACAAGGGCCCGCCGGCGGATGCCAGCGGAAAGAGCCGCAGCGAGACCAGTCCGTAGCCGGCGATGCCGAGTTCCAACATCGCAAAGATCAGGAGAACTGGCAGGCGTTGGCGCTTGGAGAGCCAACCGCCGGCCAGACTGCCAGCGCCCAGGCCCAGCATGAACGCGCACACGACAACGGTCACCGACTCGGTATTTACGCCGAACACTGTAAACAGCGCCCGCTGCCAAACGATTTGATAGAGCAGCGCCGGGAAGCCACTGAGGAAGAAGAGAAGGTAGAGAGCGCGGACCAAGCGGGAGTGTCAGAACGTGAAGCGGTAACCGGGGTCGATGGGCGAGGGGCCCAGCAGCATGAGTTCTCGCATTAGGTATGGATTCGTCCGTTGATTGCCCACATGATTGCGGATCACTTCCAGCCCGTGCTTGAATCCGCTGGATTCGTCCATGTCGATGTCGACGGCCACGCGGGCCGTGCCCGTTTCGCGTTGAAACGTCAGTTGCATGCCGGCGTGGGCGTCGCGGTGAGTCTTGAAGCTGATGTGCGGCGGGTCAAAGCCTTCCAGCGGTGCGTGCAGGCTCGGGCTGGCGCTACGGAACAGCGCGTTCGAATTGCAAAACGCTTCCAGCGCGGGATCGGCGAAAGCAAAGATACGGTCCTGCCGGGCGGCGATCAAGCCGCCAATCATTGGCAGCCGCTCCGCGGTCGAATCGTCCGCAAGCTTTGCGGCGAAGTTCAGGAACGCAGCTTGCCGAAGCGCTCCAAGCGCGCCGTAGAGCGCCTTGCCGGTCAAACCAACCAGGTCGCCGCCTTCGCGCTTGTACGTCTGCATCTCCGCGCCGGTAAAGATGGATTGCAAGTGTTTGGAAAGGCCTTCGTACGCGGACGCCGCGATACCCTTTACGCGGTCGGCATTGACGGTGAGGTCGACGTCGTCGTTCGCCGCCGTTACCGCGTTGGCGACGACGGTCTGGAAGAACGAGTAATCCCGGTATCGCGGCGACGAGACGCGGACCCGGTACAGGGTTCCGGTGCCTCCGCTACAAGCGATCCCAGTGACAGTCAGGTCCGTGGCGCCGCCCATGTTCACGCGGACGGTCATGTTCTCCCCACCGGCCCCGTGCGGTCCGGAATCGGGCTGGAAATCGATTTCCACTTTGTCCCGGACCGGTTCCTCGCGCAGATCGGAGACGGTCAACGAAAGTGTTCCTTTTGGCATGTTACAACTCCGGTGCGATCTGCTCCGGCACGGTGACCCCGGCCGGAAGCTCCATGATTCTGATGTTTCGAAAATGGATCTCCGCGCCCTCCGACTCCAGGCACAGGTACCCCTTCTTTTGCGTGGATCGCGCGATTCCGTTCACAAACTTCCCATTGATGCTGAGTTTGATGACACCATCCACAGCGACGACTTCGTAGGTATTCCACTGGTTGCGCGGCAGGCAGCGGTTTTCAATCGACTTGCTGCGTTCGCCGCGCGGGTTGTCCGGCACGGTCTTTACTCCACCCACTCCGAAGAGTTCGCCATGCACATAGGCCAGCGGCGGCATCACGCCGTCCTTCATGTGAAGCTTGGGCCAGTCGAGCTCCAGCATCTGGACCTCTACGCCATCGGGCAGGCGGTTCTTGCCGGGCCGGGCCCCGCTCCAAACGAAAACGCCGGAGTTGCCGCCTGGCTCCTTATGCATCCACTCGATGTGGAGGACGAAATTCTCATACTGCTTTTCGCTGCGCATCACGCCGATGGGGTGGCCCGAGCACATGAGCAGACCGTTCTTCACCTTCCACGTGTCCGGCTCCGTGTTGACCGGAATCCAGCCCTTCAGGTTTTTGCCGTTGAACAGGCTCTTCCATTCCGGCAAAGGGGCGGTTTGGAGCGTGAGTGCAAACAGCAGAATAGCCGCCGCGGCGGCGATGAAAGAGTGAATCATGGCTGAATTGAAGCTTACCGCTATTGACGCGAACGCGCTCGAATGGGAGACGCGCTACGACGAACATCTGCTGAAGACACTCTATCGCAAGAAGCTCGTCGGAGATCCGGATGCGGGAATGGAGATCCGCCTGGTCAAGTATCCGGCGGGAGTGATGAACACGAGCCACACCCATCCGTGCGCGGTGGTTTCTGGAAGACCAGGTGATGGAGCACGGCACGACGGCGGGGGCCGATATGGTGGTCCTCTTCATCACGAACAAGAAGTTCGAGATCCACTGCGTCTAAAGAAGCCGCAACATCTTTGGCTCAAGTTCCCGGTAGCAATCGGGCAGGTCCAGGTGTTGGAGAATCTCCGGAACGAAAGAAGAGAGCGGCCAGCTATAGCGCTCCGTTTCGGCGATGGACGCGTACGACTTCGGCGCTCCTTGCAGCGTGACGCGCTTGACCTCTTCAGCGAGTACGGCCGCGAAGGTGGCCGGAATCGTCCCCCAGCCAGAGGCGGCCAGGTGAATCTGTTTCGTGCCCGCGTTGCTTCGAAGCCACTCCACGACGCGAAGCACATCAAAGGTTCGTTGTCCCGGATACGGCGAGTTGAGCATGAGCGAGTGGCCGGCGTAAAAATAGTCGCTGCCGTACGGCCGGTCGAAGTTGGAGGCGCCGGCGGTGTTGGGAAGCGACTCGCCAATCCCGCGCACGTCCACCGTGAAAAGCGCGGAGCCCGGCTCATCGGCCAGGAGTTGCCGGACGAAGGCTTCCTCCCGGAGTTCCCGGTCGGCGGATTGGTGCGAGACGTAGAGGATCGCGCGCTCCAGGTTCTTCGGCGGCCTGGAAAGATGCTGCTCCTTGGTCAGCCAATACACAACGGCGTGTACACCGGGTTCGGTCTCGACCGCGTAGGTGGTGAACTCCGGCAGCGGGTAGCCGCGCCTGGGCTCCCGGCGGAGAATGCGGGCGTCCGGGAGGCCGGGCGCGGCCGGCATCTTCAGAATGTTGTTGAGCGCCCGCTTCAACACATCGCCGCGCGGAGACGTGCGCTTCGAGGTGAGTTCCTTGGAGCGGTCGCGCGTAAAGGCCCAGATGGACTTCGAGCCAGTCTCGGAGACGAAGCCGTTCGGCGTGGCCCACAACTCCTTTTCGTCCTCCAGTTCCAGCTTGGGCTCGACGCCGTCGTGGGTCGATCCGGTGGCACGGTGGAACCACCGGTACATCGCCTCGCGATTATCCTGCGTGAAACCATGCGGACCCGCGCCGATAAACATGCCGGCGTTCTGTTCCGCGCCCAGCAGCGAATAGAGACGCTTGAGGCGCGCGAAGGACTCCTCAAACCCGCGAGCGTCGAAGTAATCGCGTTCCTTGCCAAGCAGGATGACCGGCTTGGGCGCCATACAGGCGATGAAGTCGTCCATATCGAGGTCCTGGGACAGCGCCTGCCAAGGGTACTGCTCGCTATCGGCGGGTAGCTCGTTTTCAATGTTTCGCCGGAACGTGGTGACGAAGCAGCTGGGGGCGGCCATCGTCCAACGATCCTCCAACGCACAGAGCCAGGTAGTCATCGTGCCGCCGCCGCTATTCCCGGTGATGCCGATGTGGTTGCGATCCACCTCCGGACGAGTGAGCAGGTAGTCGAGCGCGCGGATGCCGTCCCAGGCGCGCCAAGTGTTGAATCGCTCGCCGATGAGGACCTGCTGGTTCCCGGCTTGCAGGTGTTCGCTGACGCCAGCGCCAATAAAGGGCTTTCTCGCATCGTCAACGTACTGGAATCTCTCGCCTTGCCCGATGGGGTCAAAAATCAGGACGGCGAATCCCTGCCGGGCCAGTCCCTGCGCAAAGGATTGATAGGTGTCGCCCGCCTTTCCGTTGTTGGAGTGCCCGCAGCTTCCGACGACGCCGGGGGCGGGCCGGACCAAGCCCTTGGGGAGATAGAGATTCGCGGTTATTTGAAACCCGGGCCGGCTTTCGAAGATGACGTTTTCGACCTTGTACCGGTCGCGATCGAGCGTTTTGGTGGTTCGCGCGTTGAGCCGCGTCTTCGCGGGGAGCGGGCCGAAACAGGTGCGGGCCCGTTGCCGCACGCGGAGAACGTAGTTCTCGGCGTCGGCCTTTGTTTGGAGCCGGGCCTTTGCTTCCAGGCCGCGTTTTTCCGCGGCGCGTACTCTGGCAACGAAGTGCTCCTGCACCATGCGGGGGAAGCGGTTCAGCGGTGCCGTGTTCTGAGCGAGCAGCGAGGCGGGAAGCGTGAGTAGAGCACGGCGCGGAAGGGACACGCCAATAGTCTACATTCCCATGCGGGTGGGGATTTTGCCGTTCAGATCGTGAAATCCCTCGCAGCTTTTCGGACGGCCCCGTTGTACGCGCCGATCGCGCCGCCGGCGGGCGGCTGGATCCTCCCGTGCGGCCGACTTTGTTCGACCCCAAGTCCGAGACTAGCCGAAGCAGTTCCTCGCGTGAGACTATTCCCTTCTTCGTCTACTGGCCGCGCCCCGGCAGCGGAATGACGGCGCCGTTCACCTCACTACCGGCGCCGGAGACCAGCCACACCAGGAGGCTGGCTACGTTCGACGGTTGCACCCACAGCGATGGGTCGGCCTCCGGCATCGCGGTGCGGTTTGCCGGCGTGTCCATCGTGTT
>VFZO01000342.1 GCA_016871155.1 Acidobacteriota bacterium
GCGGTGCATCTTCAATGATCAACGACGGCGCGGCGAATCCCCGTTCCCCGACGTCCACAAGCTGCAAATACGTCTGGAGACCACGCACTGCGCCCGTGATGGTCGAGGCCGTCAGCCGGGCCTGTTCGACATTGATCTGTAACCGGTAAGATTCGTTTTCGCCCAGCGTAAGCGGCGCGTCCGTCGTCTGCGCGCAATCGATAATCAGATTCGCCGCGCCAACCGACGCCGCCAGGCCCCGTTTCAAAGGAATGCCCGTTTGCCTTGTCAGGCGTTCCAGAAATCGGGCCGCTCCGCGCTCAAGTCGTGGCGCCGCCGCCCGTTGGAAGGCCAGCCGGAATGAGGCGTCCACGCGTTGCTCACCCGACAGCCGCTCCAGTTTCGCCGGCTTCGGCATCAGGGCCGGCTCTCCCTTCATGACAACGCACAAAAGCGCTATCCAAACGAAACGCATAGCCATCACTCCTCAAATACGAACGATTCCCCACGCCGCCGCTGCACCAGGTGGAACGCGAGTCCCACCACGAACCAGACGCCTCCCATCACCATCGCGGGCCGCGACAAACTGAGCCAGATCGAAAGGCAGAACAGAAATCCCAGCGCCGGCATCACCTTTCCCGCCATCCATCCCAGTTCCCGCTGCCGCATCACAGCCCCATTGACACCCATGAATGCCAGGAACGCGCCAAAGTTGATCAACTCCGCCGACCGTTCGTAGTTCAATACCATCGCACCCGCCGCCGCCATCGCACCCATCATCGTCACGTTCCAAACCGGCGACGCCGTGCGCGCATCCAAGTGCGCGAAAAACGCAGGCAACGCCCGTGCCCGGCCCATGCTGTAGAGCAGCCGCGAAACACCCGCCTGCGCGGTTAGAGCCGATCCGAAACTCGCCACGATCAACACAACCGCCAGCGATTGAAACATCCACTCTCCGCCGACCTTTCGGCTCACATCCAAAAATGCTGTCTCCAGATTTCCAAACGTCTTGTAGTCCGGCCAAATTAGCTGGGCCAGATAGACCTGCAGCCCGCCAAACAAGCCCGTAAACAAAACCACTCCGACAGCCGCCAACATAACGTTGCGCCGCGGATTCTCGACCTCTTCCGCTAAAGTCGTCACGCCGTCAAACCCGCCGTACGTCAACGCCGCCACCGAAGTTGCCGTCAGCACCGTTCCCAGCTTGAATGTCGCTGGGTCATAAAACGGCAGGCTCGAAACCAGTCCGCCACCGCCAAGGTATCGGACAGCGAGAACGATAAACGCGGAGATCACGCCGGTCGTC
Organism: Acidobacteriota bacterium; assembly: GCA_016871155.1. Taxonomy (GTDB): domain Bacteria; phylum Acidobacteriota; class Terriglobia; order Bryobacterales; family Bryobacteraceae. Next base: position 1,286 of record VFZO01000342.1, read on the forward strand.
ACGAGCATGAGCACCCAACTCGCGCGCGCCGTGAACTTAATCCCCCGCAGATTCAGCACCGTCATCGCCAACGCGAACAACACCACCCACACGACATACGGAACGCCCGGAACAAGTCGCGTAAGCGTGATCGCTCCATAGATCGTGCAAATCAGCGGCACCAGCAGATAGTCCAAAAACATGGCCCAGCCGGTCAGGAAGCCGAGCGTGGGATGCAGACTCCGGCTCACATAGGTGTAGGCTGACCCCGCCGAAGGATACACAGCCGCCATCCGCCCGTAGCTCACTGCCGTCAACCCCATCGCAAACATCGCGAACGCGATCGTCGTGACGGCGTGACCCGCCGAGAGCTGTTGCGCGATCCCGAACAACGGCACGGGCGCAATCGGCTGCACCAGAACGATGCCGTACAGCACGAGATCCCACAGGCCAAGGACCCGCCGGAGATGGGGACTTTCAGTGGACATCTCCCTTAAGCCTATGCCTTGCGGACGGCAAGGTCAAGGTAATTCTTTCTGAAAACGGAAAGAATGCCCTTGACGTGCGCCGCCAATGGCTCTACCGTAGGAATTGGTGGCACTGAAACCGGATCGCGATAGACAGACCATCGCGGCATTGCTTCGCGCGGACGGCCCGCTTTCCCGCGGCGCGATCCACGCCCGCACCGGCATCCGTCTTAGCGCGACGTCGGATCTGGTTCGCCAACTCCTCGCCGACGGGCGAATCACCGAAGCCGGTACCGAACCGGGCGACCGCGGCCGCAAAGGCGTAATCCTTGGACTCAACGAAAACTATCGCTCCGTTGTGGCCATCGAGTTCGACGACGAGTCCGTCACTGCCGGCGTCACCAACCTCGCTCCCGAAATTCAACATCTCTTTACGGAGCCCACGAAAACCTCCGGCGGGCGTCCGGCTTTGCTGCGGCAACTTCGCCGCCTGACCCGCCGCGCTCTCGACGCCGCCACGGCCCCTCCTATCGGAATCGGCATCGCCGACCCCGGTCTCGTCGATAGCCGCCGCGGCATTACGCTCACTTCCTCCACACTCCCGTTCTGGCGTGACGTTGCGCTTCGCGAAATTCTCTCGCGGGAATTCGGCCTACCCGTCACACTCGAATCCCGCACTCGCGCCAAAGCGGTTGCCGAGCGCGACCCCGCCGCGACGACCAGCATCTACATCGACTACGGCGCCGGCATTGGCGCAGGCATTTACCTGGATGGCCGACTCGTCTACGGTGAGACAGGAGCCGCCGGCGAGTTCGGCCACATGTGCGTGCAACCGAATGGCCCTCGATGCGCGTGTGGAGCGCGTGGCTGCCTGGAAGCCGTCGCCGGCCTCCGCGCCAACATCGGCGCCAGGAAAATCGCCGCGTGGCTTGGGCTCGGCCTTGCCAATCTGGTCAACCTGTTCAACCCCGGCGTGATCGTCATCGATGCTCGCCTCGCCTGCCATGGCCAGACGTTTCTCAATCAGATTTCCGCCGCAATCGAACGCCATGCGCTTCGCGAAGCGGCATCCCAGGTGCGCATTCGCTATGCCCGGATCACCGCCGGTGCCGGCGTGCTTGGGCTCGCCGACATGATCATCGGCGAGTATTTCAATACCCCTACGGAGTTCACACCATGAGCCAACTCGCTCTCCACGGCGGACAGCCCATCCGCACCGAACCCTTCCCCTCCTGGCCCGTCCATGGCGCCCGCGAGGAGGAGCTCGCCCTCGAAGTGCTTCGCTCGGGCCAATGGTGGCGCTACACCCTCGGCGAGGCGGTTGACTCCGGTGCCTCGGCCTCCAAAGTCGCCGAATTCCAGCAGCGGTTCGCCGAGGCGCATGGGTGCAAGTACGGCATTGCCTGCGTCAACGGTACAGCCGCCCTCGAAATCGCATTGAAAGCGCTCGGAGTGCAACCAGGGGACGATGTTATCGTTCCACCGTATTCGTTCATCGCTACAGCCAGCGCCCCGATGTTGATCGGCGCAAATCCCGTTTTTTGCGATATCGAGATCGATACGCTCAATCTCGATCCCGCCAAACTCGAGGCGGCCATCACGCCGCGCACGCGCGCCATTATTCCAGTCCACTTCGCCGGCCTCGCCGCGGACATGGAGGCCATCCTCCATGTTGCCAACCGCCACGGCATCCCGGTGCTCGAGGACGCTGCCCACGCGCACGGAGGCACGTGGAACGGCCGCCCGCTCGGCTCCATCGGCGCCATGGCCACATTCAGTTTCCAGGCCTCGAAAAACATGACCGCCGGTGAAGGAGGCATCGTTGTGACGAACGACGAAGACCTCGCCGAGATCGCCGAGTCTCTCGTCTGGGTCGGACGCAAGAAGGGCCGTCCCTGGTACGAACACCACCGCCTCGGCTGGAACTATCGACTCACCGAATTCCAGGCCGCTATGCTTCTTGCGCAACTTGAGCGGCTCCCCGAACAGACCCGAACTCGTCAGGCTAACGGCGCGTACCTCACCGCACAACTGGAACGGATCCCCGGCATTCATCCCATGGCCGTTCCCGCGTTCGCTACCGGGCACGCGTGGCACATCTACTGTCTCCGCTTCGTCGCTTCCGAGTTCGGCATCACGCGCGAAAAATTTCTGGAGGCTCTCGCCGCCGAGGGTGTTCCCGGCTCCAGCGGGTACGCGCACTCGCTGTTCAACAATCCGCTTTTCGATGAGTCGTATCAGCGCTACAACGAGCTATGCCCGGCAAGCAACCAAGCCTGCCGCGAAGCCGTCTGGTTTGAACACCGCTATCTGCTCGGCTCCAAAGCGGACATGGATTCAATCGCCGCCGCCGTCAGCAAAATTTATCACCACCGCGCCGAACTTGCCGGCTGATTCCTCACCAGGTCAGCTACCGACCCCGTCGACACCAGATCAAGGAGTAAGCCCAATCATGCGTCAACAACAATCGATTCTGTTCATGGCCGTCCTCATATCCGGCCTGCTGTATCCGCCGGTCGCCAGGGCTCAGGCCCCCACCGGCGAAATCGCCGGCACAATTACGGACTCATCCGGTGCGGTCATGGTCGGTGTGGAGATCACCGTGGTGAACCGCAGCACGGGTGTCAGCCGGGCTGCCCGAACCAACGAAGTAGGATTCTACAGTTTCCCCGCGCTTGCGGCGGGTACTTACGAAGTGAACGCCCAGCAGTCCGGATTTCGCCGGGCCAGCTTCAGCAACATTACGGTGACTGCGCTTTCCGCCATCAAGCTCGATTTTGTCCTGCAGATTGGCGAGGTGACTGACGCGGTCACGGTTTCGAGCGATGTTCCGTTAGTGGAGACGCGCAGTACCGTGCAGGGCATTCTGGTAGATGACCGCAGAATCCGCGACCTTCCCCTCAACGGTCGCAATGCCGTCGACCTGGTGCTGCTTGCGCCTGGCATCAACAATGCAAACACAACCATTGAGTCCAGCTTCTCGCAGCAGCGACTCGCGATTAATGGCGGCCGTCAGACCGGGGTAAATTTCCTGCTGGACGGCGGGCAGCAGAACTTCTTCCATCGCGGATCCGGCTTGCTGCTGCCGCCGCCGGATGCGCTCCAGGAATTCAAGCTGGCCACGGTCGGCACGCCCGCCGAATATGGCCGTGGCGCCGCGACTCTAAGTGCGGTCACCCGCTCCGGCGGGAACGAGTTCCACGGCAGCGCCTGGCACTTCCTGCGCAATGATGCGCTCGATGCACGCAGTTTCTTCGCCGCCAACGTACCCAAGCTGAGGTTCAACCAGTTTGGCGCGACCCTCGGGGGCCCTATCCTAATCCCCAAGCTATACAACGGCCGAGGGAAGAACTTCTTCTTCGTCACTTACCAGGGCCTGCGGATTCGGCGAGATCGAGTGAGTTCCGATGCCAATCCACTTACGGACGCGGAGCGAACCGGGAATTTCGGTGCAGCGGCGCAAGCGATTGTCGACCCCCTCACCGGACAGCCTTTTCCGGGCCGGCAGATTCCCACATCGCGGATTGATCCCGTCGCGGCTCGCGTCGTCCAGAGCTATGTTCCTCTCCCCAACCGCACAACGGGCCAGTTTGTCAGCCAGATGAGCGAGGCCAACGATGGTGATCAGTTTCTCGGCCGCTGGGACTCCGTGCTCAGCGGAAATAACCGGCTGAATCTCAGGTACTTCCGTGACCGTTCCGTCGGGACGGATCCCTTCCCCAACGGCAGCACGCTTCCGAACTACAGCCCGGTCGGCAACGGGCAGCAACTCAATACGATCACGGTGGAGGACAGCCACACCTTCACGGCCAATGTCCTGCTGACGACCCGCGTGAACTATACTCGCTTCGACTACGACGAAGCAAATACCGTCCGGACCACATTGGATCAGTTGGGCGCCACCAGCTTCGTGCACGCAGGCGGTCCGGTGACACTGCCGCGCTTGCAGGTGAGCGGCAGGTTTGTCCTCAGCCCCGGCCGGGACCGTCGGCGATTGTCGGAGAACATGGACTTCTCGCAGAACCTCACGTGGATCAAGGGGGCGCACCAGTTCAAATTCGGGGCCGACATCCAGCGGAACCGCTTTATGTATCGCGACAATCAAAGTTCGGGCGGACAGTTCACCTTCGATGGCACGGCCACTCGCGTGCCGGCGGCCGATTTCCTGCTGGGCAGTGTGGTGCGCCTGCAGCAGGCGTCGCCGCTGGATACGGACCAGCGCTATTTCCCCTGGAGCGTGTTCGCGCAGGATACTTGGCGCGTCACCCGCCGGCTGACGCTGAATTACGGCGTCCGCATGGAAGCCTATCCCGCATGGCGGGAGCGCTTCGGCCAGGCCACGGCATTCGTTCCGGGCGCCCGGTCGAGACGGTTCCCGAATGCTCCGGAAGGTGTTGTGTTCCAGGGTGACGGCGCGTTTCCGCTGGTGGACCGGTTGTGGAACCCGGCTCCGCGGTTGGGCATTGCCTGGGATGTCTTCGGCAATGGCAAGACCTCTGTGCGCACCAGTTGGGGCATGTTTATTGAGCCCCTCACCGCCGAGATGGCTGGAGGGGTGCAATCGCCGCAGCCCTTCGCGCTGGTGGTGGATGTCAACAACCGGCGGCTTTCATCGCCCTACGCCGGACAGCAGATTCCGTACCCCTACGCGGTAAACCCCGCGAATGCCGTTTTTCAGTCCCCCGTGGTGTTGCCCAAGTCGTTCGCCCAGGGCGTCCGCAATCCCTACACGATGAATTACAACTTCGGGATTCAGCAGCAGATGGGCGGGAACTGGGTTCTCGACGTTTCCTACGTTGGCAACGCCGGCCGGCACCTCGCCAACCTGCGCCAGGCGAATCCGGCGGTGTTTCGCCCGGGCGCCACCACGGGGAACACGAATGCGAGGCGCATCTATGCGCCGGCCATCGGCAGCATTGGAGAGCTCTCGACCGGCACGAACACGCGTTACGATTCCCTGCAGGTTGCGGTACTGCGCCGCTTCGCGCGCGGA
>VFZO01000343.1 GCA_016871155.1 Acidobacteriota bacterium
AAGGCTCATCGACTACCTGGAAACCCACGGCTTGCCGGAGTTGCGCCAGCACCTTGTGACCGATCTCATCCTTACGCCGCTCGATTTCGAACAAAAACTAAACAGCTACCTTGGAGCAGGATTCTCGTTGGAGCCTTTGTTTTCCCAGTCGGCGTGGTTCCGGCCGCACAATGAATCGGAAGATGTCAAGAATCTCTTCCTTGTGGGCGCGGGTACTCATCCTGGCGCCGGCATCCCGGGAGTGTTAAGTTCAGCGAAGATCGCCGAGAAACTCGTCCGCGAGCGCCTACCGTGCTAGAGAGACAGAAGTTACGGGTTATGGCGGAGCGTGCCGCGGCCGAAGGATCTAAGACCTTCTCAATGGCAGCGAGATCGTTTCCGCCGAAGGTCCGGGACGGGGCGCATGCGATCTATTGGTTTTGCCGCCACTCCGACGACTTGGTGGATGAAGCTCCAGAGCCCTCCAAGGCGCGGGTCGCTCTGGAAACGTGGGAGTCCGCGCTGCGGACTGCCTGCGAGCGAGGCTATAGCGATGATCCGATACTGAGTCTTTTCGCCGCCACGTTAGACGAGTTCGCCGTCCCGAAGGAATATGCCTTCGAACTGCTCGGAGGCGTGCGAATGGATTTAGACAAAAACCGGTACGACACCTTTGAGGAACTGCGCGGATACTGTTACAGAGTCGCGTCAACGGTCGGCCTTATGATGAGCCACGTAATCGGATTCCGCGCCGACGCGCTGGCCTACGCCGAGGAAATGGGCGTGGCGATGCAGTTGACCAACATTCTTCGGGATGTCGGCGAGGACTACCGGCGGGGTAGAATCTACATTCCGATGGCGGAGTTGCGTGCGTTCGGCCTCGACGCGGAGGGATTTCCAGGCGACCCGCGAGATGAACGGTTCCGCGCCATGATGCGGTTTCAAGTCGACCGGGCCCGCCGAACTTATGCGTCGGCAATGCCAGGTATTTCGTTACTCGACCACCACGGCCAATTGGCGGTTCGGACAGCGGCGCTCTACTATAGCCGCATTCTCGACCACATCGAACGAGCCGCATACGACTCCGTGACTCGGCGTGCCGTTGTGCCGAAGTGGGAGAAGCTCGCGTTACTGGCGCGAGCGTGGGCGGCATGACGGCGCGCGGTTCATTGGCGGCTCTCATAGGCTTGGTTACGCACCTCGCGGCCTGTCGCGCTTTTGGGTGGCCGCTATTGACGGATCGACTCGGCGAATGGATTATGGCGCGGACCCCTTCCGCTTGGGCGCTGGCGATTCTGGAGACTCTAGGGACCTGGGCGAAACCGTTTGCCGCGACCGGTGGGCTAGCAGCGCTCGGGGCGTTGTTGACCATCGCTGCCATTGTTGCTCGCCGTTACGGCTATTGGAGTCTGCTTCCTCTGGCAACCGCAGCGGCGGCGGGTCAGGCTAGTGACCTGACTTTCTGGGTTCCGGCTTCGGTGGTCCTATTTCTCCGTGTTCCGGTGGAAGCTGCTATTGACCGCAGACGCTTCTTGCGAACTGCATTGCTGTCCACAGGTACCGCTGCGGTGGCTGGCGAAAGTCTCTGGCGAGAGCAGCGGTTGCGGGAATCGGCGGTGCCGGCAACCGATTTATATCCTTTCGTCCCGCCCAAGAGCCGCGGCCAATTCGGTGACGGCCTTGTGCGAGCAGCAACGACAACAACAGACGCCTTCTACGCGATGAGCAAGAACACCGTCGACCCAGCCCCCGATCCCCAAACCTGGAAGCTGCACATTACGGTGGATGGCGAACCGGTGGCGTCTTGGACGTATTCCGACTTGCTGGCGCTGACCCGTGAAGAGCGGTGGGTAACGCTTCGTTGCATTAGCAACACTCTAAGCTCGAACTTAATCGGCACAGCGCATTGGAGCGGTGTGCGGCTTAAGCAGTTAGTCTCACCGAATGCGATTCCCTCCGGCGTAAAGGAACTAGCCGTGATTGGTGTGGACGGCCACGGGGATAGCCTACCGCTCGAATACGCGTGGAGCGAGGGTGTGCTCTTTGCGCTGGGAATGAACGGCAAAACGCTCGACCGCACTCACGGATTTCCGGTGCGGCTGTTGTGCCCTCGATACTACGGCCTCAAGAATGTGAAATGGATTGGCGAACTGCGGTTTGTAACTCAGCCCTACCTGGGCACGTGGCCGAAGTTGGGGTATACCAAAGAGCCGCGGCCGCATGTTTCGAGCGCGATCGACAAGGTTCGCGTCGAAGGTGGCCGGATTCGCGTCGGAGGTGTTTCTTATGCGGGCGATAGGGGCATTCAGCGCGTGGAAGTGCGTGCGGATGGCGGCGACTGGTTTGTAGCGCAGATCGAACCGCCACTTTCGGCTTATGCCTGGACCCGCTGGGTTGCTGAAATCCCGTTGAGCGCGGCAAGAATGATCGAAGCCAGAGCGCAGGATTGTCTGGGGGGCTGGCAATCGGCTTTGGAGAGCCCCCTATTCCCGAACGGCGTCAAGGGTCCAACCGTGAAACGGCTGATATGAACGTTGACCTCATAGCCGGCGCTTGGATGCTGTCCACCGGATTCTTCGCGTGGAAGTCGCGCGCGAACTTCGCGGCGTTTGAAGAACTAGCGGTGGGCCGCGACGTGTTTCGAGAGGACCTAACCGTCGTGATTCCGGCACGAAACGAAGAAGGGAAGATTGGGAGAGCGGTACGGTCTCTAGCTACCCAAGCCAAGGTAATCGTTGTCGATGACGCGTCGATCGATCGCACCGCGGACGAAGCGCGCGAGGCGGGGGCGAACGTAATGGCGGCACCTGCCTTGGCCCCAGGGCATCGTGGCAAACCGAATGCCTGCTTGGCGGGGGCACGGGCGGCGGCCACGCCATGGATACTCTTTGTCGACGCTGATACCTGGTATGAACCCGGGTTTGTCAACGTGCTAACCGAAAGGGCCGAAGCGCGGGGACTCGGCATGGCGAGCGTCTTTCTACGCAACGACTGCAAAACCTGGGCCGAGCGCGTTCTTCTGCCATATGCGTTCGGCCTGTATTTTTGCGGTGTTGACGCGCGGCGAGTGCAGGACACGGAGACCTCCGACGCGTTGGCCAACGGCCAATGCCTTCTTGTTCGGGCCGACGCCTATTGGGCGATCGGCGGCCACGGCGCGGTGATAAACAGCGTGATTGAAGATGTAGCGCTGGCGGCTGCGATGAAGGCGCCCGGAACGGCTCAGGGCATCTTTCGCGCCCCACGTATCGGGGCTGTGCGAATGTACGACTCGCTGTCTGCCATATGGAGCGGTTTCTTGAAGAATTCGTACCGCTTCGTGCGCGCGCAGCCGAGAACCGGCCTTCAGGTGATGGCGGCGTCGATTTTGCTAACGTCCTATTTGCCGTTGCTCGGCTGGCTCGCGCTGGATGGCGCCTGGATTTGGGCGGCGCTCGTGTTGCTCGGCCCACCCGCGCTTTTGTGGCGTTGGTATGAGGAGGCTTCTCCGCGCGTGCTGTCGCCAGTTGCGATCTATCTGTTTCAGTTGATCGCGCTCCATGCCATGGCGCTTGCCATCTTCCGCTCGCGCACGTCGTGGAAGGGTCGGTATGTCTGACACGCCCGATTATGGGGTCCCATGGCCATTGCTGGTTGGGCTGACGCACAACTTGCGCACAGGGGAGCCGAAGAATATTGGCGATTTCACGGCGGCAATCGTGAAGCGAATGCCTGCTGTGCCGAGAGTTGAAGGTATCGAAAACTTGCCGGCGGATCCGCGGTTCATCCTGGCCGCCAATCACTATCAGCGGAAGGGGCTTTGGATTTTGCATACAGCGGCGGCATTGACGCAGGCGCTAGCGGCGCGTTACAAGCTGCCGGATCCGCCCCTGCGTTGGCTCGTAACGGCGAATTGGCCGCAGTGGCGATTTTTGGGCAGGTCGGTAGCCTCGCCCGGAGATCTTGTCCTTCCGCGCGTTGCCAAGGTGCTCCAATGTTATCCCGTACCGTTCGCGGGTACGAATCCTGCCGCGACGGCAAGAAGTTATTTGCGGCTGCGCCGTGAGTTACCGAGCGTTCCTTGCCCGGTAGGCATTTTCCCTGAAGGCGCTGCTGGTAGAGCCGACAGCATAGGAGAAGCACTCCCGGGCGTTATCCGTTTGATGCAACATCTCGGGCGACCGGTCGTACCTGTGCGAGTGGCGGAAGATGCGGGCAACTTAATCCTCCGCTTTGGCCGTGTAACCTCACCCGAGTTGATTATGGCGTCGATCCGAGCTCTATAACGGGACGCCGGCGAGACGATTTTCCAATCGCGCTCGAATTGCCGTTCGCGCCCTCATCAGCCGGCTTTTTGCCGCCGCCACGGAAATGCCGAGCTGTTTGGCCGCATCATGGATTGGCGTGCTGTTCAGGTCGACAAGAGTGAGCACGCTGCGGAACACAGGGGGAACACGCTGCATTTCGTGGCGGACGATTTGAATGAGCTCTTCACGAGCCATCGATTCTTCGGCGGTAGGCTGGGCGTCGGAAGGCTCAAGAGTGCGGGTTTCTCCGTTCTGTTCGAACTCGAAGGAAATCGCCGCTGGCGACCGTTTCAGTTTCCGGAGCCGCATCAGGCACTGATTCACAACCACCGTTGTGATCCAGGTCGAAAACTTCGCGTCTTCGCGGAAGTTTGCGATCTGCCGCCAAGCGTTCAGATAGGCCGACTGCAACTGGTCTTGCACCTCGTCGGAGTCGCGCAGAATAGACCGGGCCGCGCGCATTGCGTAGGGCCGAGTCCGTTGGATCAGCTCTGCGAACGCCTCGCCGTCTCCCCCCTTTGCGAATGCGATTAGTGCCTGTTCGGTCATCTTCGAGTACGGTTGGTCAGCCATACTGACTAAGACGCTGCCGCAAGCCGCCAGATTCACTGTCACAAAAACCCGTTTCACTCAGGGTTAAATATGGTCGTCAGTGTTCACTGAGGCTGAAACGAGTTGATGTTGCGGCGGACAAAGGCGGCATAATCAGGGCGATCGCCGGCTACGCGATGGTAATAGCTGGCTAGGATGTCATCGCCGTGGACCAGGAACATACCGGGCATCTGGAAGAGATCGCCGTCGAAGAGTCCGATTCCATGGCGATCGCGGATTACCGCGAGCACGCCCTGTGCGAATGCCGTCGGCCCGAGAATACGCAGCAGGTTGCCGCGCATCAGGCCGAATTTTCGGTAAAGACGCCGCTCGCCGTCGGCGGCGACGGAAATGCCGGGCGCAGGACGGATAGATCCCTCCGAACTGTGATGAACGAGAATGACTCGCACGCCTCGCCGGTCTATTTCCGGTTTGGCGGCCGCTAAATCCGCGAGCGCCTGTTTACAAAACGGGCAGCCGGCGTGGCGGAGAAACACCAAAAGGGACGGGGTGTTTTTGACGATGCGGCTTAACGGAATCCCGTCTTCGGTGCGGTGGCCTTCGAAAAGGCCGCGCAGACTGCCGATTCCCGCGCCGCGCACGGCGCTTTCTACGCCGTGACTTTCGGCGTCGATCGCTCGCCAGAGCAACAGAAGCGGGATGATCCACACGGCGTTGAACACATGGACCGCCAGCGCCTCCGCCGCAATCGCGGCGACCAGCAGCGGTTTTTGGCCGCGCGGGTCCCGCGATGCCAGCCAGAAGCCTATCGCCAACGGCAGGGTCGTGATCGGTGGTAGCCAGATCGCAGCCAAGGTGTGCAAAGCAGCAGCCAGTCGCAGAAATCGAGGTTTCCAATTTGCGGACATACGCCGGTTCGATAGGTCCGATGCTGCCCGATCGCGCCGCGGCGCTAATTATTTTCGGCGGGGAGAACGCGCTCGGCGACTAGGCGCTTCAACTCATCAAGCCCCGCGCCGGTGGCGCTCGAAATGCGAAGGAAGGGAAGGCCGTGCTCGTTCGCGATGGCCTCGACGGCGTTTACGCGGTCGTCGTCCTGGGCGGCGTCGATCTTGCTGGCGACGACCACCATGGGTTTTGAAGCCAGTTCTTCACTGTAGCTGGCCAATTCGTTCTGAATGATTTCGAAATCGCGTTTGGGGTCGCGGCCGGTGATATCGCTGACGTCGACCAAATGTACGAGCAGACGAGTCCGCTCGATATGACGTAGAAATTGAATGCCGAGGCCGTGTCCCTCATGCGCGCCTTCGATCAGACCGGGAATATCGGCGACCACAAAGCTGCGTTCGTTGGGCAACTGCACAACGCCGAGGTTCGGTTCGAGCGTTGTAAACGGGTAGTCGGCGATTTTCGGGCTCGCCGCGGAGATGCGGGAAATGAGCGTTGACTTGCCCGCATTCGGAAAACCAACGAGACCGACATCGGCCAGAAGTTTCAGCTCCAGCCGGAAGAGACGCTGTTCGCCGGGGAAGCCCTGTTCGTGCTCCGTCGGCGCCTGATGCCAGGGCTTAGCGTAGCGGGCGTTGCCTTTTTCGCCCCGGCCTCCCTTGGCAGCCATCCATTTCTGTCCAGTGTGGTTCTCGCTCTGAGGCATCGGCGGCGGTTCCGGCGTATTTCCTCGCATTCGAGTGCCTCCTCCGCCGAACACTACTGTCAGGCGTTTGTACCGTTTGATCTCGCCGTTATGATACAACGCGCCGCGCTCTATTGCTACGCCTTGCTAATCGCGCGAAATACTGCGCTTTTCTCTTCGCCACAACGCCGCTCGGCAATACGATGAGAACAGGAGCGATAGATGGAGAAGCAATTTTGCAAGGCGACATCGAAGCAG
>VFZO01000344.1 GCA_016871155.1 Acidobacteriota bacterium
ATGACGACGCGCTTGGCCTGGCTAGTGTCGGCGTCCGTGAAATCGCGGCCGGCGAGGAGGGTGGTTCCCATGGCCTCGAAGATGCCGGGCGAAGCCTGATAGATCGTTGCGCCTGGACGGCGGGAGGCGGGCGGTTCCGGGCGGCCTTCGACAAAGAAACTGGTGTTGGAGTTATCAAGAGACAGTGGAACGGAGTTTGCGTGGGAGGCGACGGTGATCCCGGGCAGCGCACGCACCCGCTCCATGATCCGGCGTTGCAGAGCGAGTCCTTCCGCCTGCTTGTAGCCGCGCATCCCGAGGTCGAACCCGACGACCACAGCGCCCTCCGGACGGATACCGAGCGGCATGCGGTCCGCGGCGCGGAAGGCCGAGATCATCATCATCGCGGCCGACAGGAGCACGACGGCGATGACGACCTGGGCCGAAGTCAACAGATCGCGGAAGGCCAAACGGCGCAGTACGCCTGAGAGCGGAAGGTCCTGGAGCGCGGGCAGAGCGTCTTCGCGCGCGGCCTTGCGCGCCGGGAACCAAGCGCAGGCAAAGGCCGTGCACAACGCAACCATGCCGCCGTAGAGCACCACGCTCCAGTCCGGATTCACGGGAAGCCGCAGCGGAAGCTGGGCCGGGGACATGGAGCCGATCGCTTTGCCAAACCAGAAGGCTATGAGGATTCCGGCGGCGCCGCCGAGCAGGGCGACGAGCAACGTCTCCGCGAAAACGAGCCGGTAGACCGCCGCACGCCCAGCGCCGAGCGAGACGCGCAACGCGAGCTCCTTGCGCCGGTCCGCAGTTTGGGTGGCGACGAGCCCGGAGAGGTTGGCGCAGGCGATAAGCAAAGTGAGCAGCGAGACCAGGAGGAGCGCGGCGCCGGCGTTGTGAACGGCCGTGCCGGCCTGGCGGCTGAGCCAACCGACCGGCGTGACGGAGAGGCGCATGCCTTCGTTGTTAGCGGGGTGCTCCTTGGCGAGTTGGGCGGCGATGACAGCGAGGCTCGATTCGGCGCGGAGCGGATCGACACCCGCTTTCAGCCGGGCGATGATCGCGGCGTTACCCGCGCCGCGCGAGGCCCGCCAATCGCGGTTTTCGACGATGCGGATCATCGAAAACGGGACCCACAAGTCGGTATTGTAAAAGACAAGATGGCCAAGAAAACCGGGCGGCGTGACGCCAACAATCGTGAAGGGCTGGCCGTTCAAGCGGATCTCGCGGCCGATGGCGGAGTCCTGACCGCCGAACTCCTTGAGCCAACGCGCGTGGCTGATCACGATCGAAGGGTGAGCGCCGTCCTTGACGTTGTCCTCCGGACCCAGCAGGCGGCCGCGCCAAGCCTGGATGCCGAGCAGCGGAAAATATTCGCCCGAAACCATGTAGGACCAGTAGACCGTTGCCGCGCCATCGCCGCGAATCGTGATGGGCATCATCCGCGTGGCGGCGGTGTGGGAGAAGACCTGCTGGCGCGCGGCGATGTCGAGGTAGTTCGGATACGAGAGGTTCGGGCTGGACGTGCCCTCAATCGAGACGACGCTTCGCGGCTCCGGGAACGGCAGGGGCCGGAGAATCAAAGACTCGACCATGGTGAAGATTGTGGCGTTCGCGCCGATACCGATGGCAAGGGTTAGGACCGCTGTGCCGAGGAAGACGGGGCGCTGGCGCAGACGCCGCCAGCCATATACGAGATCGCGGCCAAGGTCGCGCAGAATCGGAAATGACGCAGCGTCCCAGTAACTCTCTTTGGCGTTGATCAGATTCCCGGCACGGCGCAGAGCCTGGCTGCGCGCGGCCTCCGGCTCGACACCCCGGTCGATGAGCTCGGCGGCGTGAATATCGATGAGGCTCTGCAACTCGGCGTCGAACTCGGGCGAGGGCGCGAGGAAGGTCTGACGAAGGCGATGGAAGAAGCGTCTCACTCAGCGCCTCCGGCCGTTAGAAAGCGGGTCATGACGGCGGCGGTCTCTTCCCATTGGCGGGTTTCGTGGGCGAGTTTCTTGCCACCGGCGCGTGTGATCTCGTAGAACTTCGCCCGCCGATTTTTGTCGGAGACGCCCCAGGAAGAAACGATGAAGCCCTCTTGCTCGAGCTTGACCAACGCAGGGTACAGGGTGCCGTACTGAACGGCGAGTTTGTCGCCGGAAATCTGCTCAATGCGCCGGGCGAGCCCGTAGCCATGCTGGGGACCGAGGGCCTCCAGGGTGCGGAGTACCATGAGTTGGAGCGTGCCTTGCCAAACTTCGCCCATGTAAAATTTCGTCCTCCTATTTAAATCCAATAGGAGTATGCCACTCTTCCTATAGGAAAGCAATAGGTACGTTCGCCCAAAAGGCGGGATTGCACAAATCGTTGAATGTGTTAAGCTAGTTAGGCTCCCCGAGGAATCCCCTCGAAATTCCACCCAAACGGAGTTGTGCGCATCGTCGAATGAGTAATACTGTATTCCTTGGCAACCTTCCAGCCTGGGTGACCGCTGACGACATCAAATCCTGGCTCGCTGCAGAGAGCTTGGTTGCCGATTCGATCAAGGTCATTCGTAACCCCGAAACGCAAGAGTCAAAAGGTTTCGCGTTCATAGAAGCACCGAACGCGGAAGAGATGAACTCGATTATCCGCCGCTTTGATCGCGCTCCACTAGAAGACCGCCTTTTGCGCGCGAATCCAGCGCAACCGCCGAAAGGCAAGGGCGGCCCAGCAGCCGGAATGCGCCCCAGCGGCCCTCCCGGAGCCGCCGTTGGCGGACCCGCCGGTGGACCGCGCGGCGATCGCAGACCGCGAGCTGGGGCCGGTGGCCCGGCAGGTGGTCCTCCGCGAGGAGACCGCCGTGGCGGAAAGGGCGGCGGCAAGAGCCAAGGCACATCCGCGTTCGCGGAAGAGTTGGCAAAAGCGCTCTAACCGGTCGAGTCCGGCAAGCATTCAGAAAGGCAGCCCCAGCGGGCTGCCTTTTGTTGTTTAATGGAGGTCAATCATGCGAATCACCCCGATGTGCCTATTTGCCGCCGCGTTGTTTGCCGCGAAGGATCCCGCGCCGCCCGGCAAGTTACTGCTGGCCGACGACTTCGAGGGAACGGCGATTCACGCCGGATGGCGTGTCGCGAAGGGCGAATGGAAGCAGAGCGGCGGCGTATTGACGGGCGTGGAACTGCCTGCGGATAAACACGCCGCGGTCGTGCGCCGGAAAGTCGCCTATACGAACGCGGTTATCCAACTTCGTTTCCGGCTGGACGGGAGCCGGCAAACATCGCTCTCCATCAACGGCGCGGGCGGCCATATCTGCCGGGTGGTCATGCGGCCGGAGGGGTTCGTGCTGATGAAGGACGCGGACAAGAAGACGGGTGAGAAGGCAAAAGAACTGGCACGATCGTCAAAACCGCTTGCCGCGGGCGTTTGGCAGGACCTGACGCTGACGGTAAAGGGCGAGTCGATGACAGCCAAAATCGGCGAGGCGACGATCAGCGGAGCGCACCCGGCGATTGCGGTTGCGAAGGCCGACGTAGGGCTACCGGTGTCCGGCACGTCCGTTTCCTACGATTCGATCCGAGTTTACGGGCTCGACTAATCCTCGCCCAACAGGTGCGCCACGACCGTTCGCCGATGCGGCGCGCGGCGGTGCTCAAACACGTAGATACCCTGCCAGGTGCCGAGGGCGAGCGAGCCGTTGACGACGGGAATCGCCAACTGAACGTTGGTGAGCGCGGCGCGAATGTGGGCAGCCATATCGTCCGGCCCTTCCAGCGTATGGCGGAAGTGCGGATCGTTCTCTTTAACCAGACGGCCAAACCAATCGTTTAGATCAGCGATCACATCCGGATCGGCGTTTTCCTGAATGGTCAGCGAGGCCGAGGTATGGCGGATAAATAGCGTCAGCAGTCCGGTTCGAACCGGCTGCTCGCTCAACCAGCGCTCCACTTGACCGGTGAATTCGACCAGGCCTTTGCCACGGGTGGCGATGGTGAACGAGGTTAAAGCCTGGCGCAAATTCGGGCTACTCCACGGTGACGGATTTGGCGAGGTTGCGAGGCTGGTCGACATCGCAGCCGCGCCGGACGGCGATGTGATAGGCAAGCAGTTGCAAGGGGATGATCTCCAGGAGGGGCAGAAGCAACTCTGAGGTGACTGGAATTTCGATGGAGAAGCTGCACATCTTCCGTGCGTCCTTATCGCCTTCGTTGATGATGCCGATGACGATTCCCTCGCGGGCCTTCACTTCCTGGATGTTGGAGAGCGTTTTCTCGTAGCGGATGCGGCTGGCAGCGTCGGCCGGATCGTAGGCGGCGAGTACGACCACCGGCAACTTCTCGTCGATCAGTGCGTTGGGGCCATGCTTCATTTCTCCAGCCGGGTAACCTTCGGCGTGAATGTAGGAAATTTCCTTGAGCTTCAACGCGCCTTCCAGCGCGATGGGGAAATGCACGCCACGGCCGAGGTAGAGGAAGTCGGTGGCGCGGAACAGAGCACGGGCGATGTCCTCGTAGTGGACTTCGCTGCCCAGGACGTGCTCCAGTTTACCGGGCAAGCGCACCAACTCGGCGACGAGGGCGCGAGATTGCTCCTCATTGAGAATCCCACGCTGCTGGCCGATATACATGGCGAGCACGAACAGCGCCGTGACCTGGGAGGTGAACGCTTTGGTGGAGGCTACGCCGATTTCCGGGCCGGCGTGGGTAAGAATGGTACCGGCAGCTTCGCGCGGGATCATGGAACCGATCACGTTGCAAATGGCGAGGGTCTTGGACCCCTTTTGTTTGGCCTCCCGCTGGGCGGCGATGGTATCGGCGGTTTCGCCGGACTGGGAGATGACGACGGTGAGCGTTTTCTCGTCGACGATCGGATCCCGGTAGCGGAACTCGCTGCCGTAGTCGACCTCGACTGGAATGCGGGCGAGGCGTTCAATCATGAACTTGCCCGTGAGCCCGGCGTGCCAACTGGTGCCGCAGGCGACTATCCGAATTTGATTGAAGCCGGCAAACTCCTCCGGCGTAATGGACATCTCTTCAAGGAAGACCCTTCCCGACTCTTGGCCGACGCGGCCGAGCAAAGTATCGCGTACGGCGCGAGGCTGCTCATAGATCTCCTTGAGCATGAAGTGCTTGTAGCCGCCCTTTTCGGCCAGGATCGGGTCCCACATGATGTGGGTGACTTGGCGTTTTATGGGTTGGCCTTCAAAATCGGAGAGCTTGACGCCGTCGGCGGTGACGACAGCCAGGTCGCCATCGTCCAGGAAAAACATGTCGCGAGTGTGGCTCAGGATGGCCGGAACATCGGAGGCGACAAAGTACTCGCCGTCGCCGAGACCGATGACGACCGGCGGGCCGGAGCGGGCGGCGATAATCTTGCCGGGATCGGATTTCGCCATGATGGCGAGTGCGAATACGCCGTTGATGCGCTTGACGGTCTTGCGGACCGCCTCCTCAAAGCACAAGCCGGAGGAAATGGCCACCTCGACCAGATGGGCGACAACTTCGGTGTCGGTTTCCGTCACGAAGACGTGACCGAGCGCTTCCAATTCCCGCCGAAGTTCCAAATAGTTTTCCACGATTCCGTTGTGGACCAGAACTACGTTCCGGCGGGGGCCAGTGTGCGGGTGGGCGTTCTCCTCGGTAGGGCGGCCGTGGGTGGCCCAACGGGTGTGCCCGATACCGTAGTTGCCCTCTATGGGCGACTGCCGGACAGTCTCCTCCAAATTGTGCAACTTGCCGGAGGCGCGGCGAATCAGGAGTTCGCCGTTTTCGTCGAAAACAGCGATACCAGCGGAATCGTACCCGCGATATTCCAACCGGCGAAGTCCGTCGAGTACGATCAGGGCGGTCTTTCGCCGGCCAATATAGCCTACAATTCCACACATGCGATACAGTTCACTCCTGTATCTCTAATCGGTAGTCCTCGATGACAGGATTAGATAGGATATCACTGGAAATTTGATCTAATTCGGCTTCTATGGCCTCCCGGGAGGCTCCAGGAGCGATTTGGATCTCGAAGTACTTCCCTTGGCGGACATCGGCGATCGCAGCGTGGCCCATGCCTTTCAGAGCTTGGGTAACGGCTTTTCCTTGCGCGTCCAGAACTGTTTTTTTCAGGGTGACGTAAACGTGCGCCTTCATGTATCTCCTTATTGTAGCGGCGTGAGCTAGCCTGAAAGGAACCTCATGTTTCGCTTGCTTCTTTTCTGGACCTGCGGCCTGGCCGGGCAGACGTTCAATGCCCGGGTGGTCGGCACGGTCACCGACTCCTCCGGCGGCGCGGTGCCGAATGCAACGGCGACGATCACGCGCGTCGACACCCAGACGAAACGAACGGCTATGCCAGGACCGGGCGGGCTGTATTCGATACCCTTGCTGCAGCCCGGCGTCTATGAAGTCACACTCGAGGCCGCTGGGCTCCAGCCGCAGACGCGCAAGGATGTGCGCCTGGAGATCAACCATACGGCGACGCTCGATTTTGTACTAGCGGTCGCGCAGGCGGCGACGGCAGTGGAGGTTTCGGCGCAACTGCCGCTGATTCAATCGGAGACTTCCGGTGTCGGCGCGACGCTCGAAGCGAAGATCATCGAACAGTACCCGCTGATTGAACGCAACGTGATGGGTATGTTGCGAAGCCTGCCCGGCGTGATTGCGGCGGCGGGCGTTGGGGCGTCAAGGAGTGGACGGAACGTGTTCG
>VFZO01000345.1 GCA_016871155.1 Acidobacteriota bacterium
CTGGCTTCCATCACTTCTTCCGCGGCGGCGAGCAGGATGGCGATCTGGTGTACTTTCAGCCGCACTCGGCGCCCGGTGTCTACGCCCGCGCGTTTCTGGAGGGCCGCCTTCCGGAAGAGGCGCTCGCCAACTTCCGCCAGGAGACGGGCGGGCGCGGCCTGTGCTCCTATCCGCATCCGTGGCTGATGCCGCGGTTCTGGCAATTCCCGACGGGGTCAATGGGACTGGGCCCGCTTACCGCCGTGTATCAGGCTCGCTTCATGCGCTATCTCGAGCATCGCGGCGTCATCCCGGCATCGAGCCGAAAGGTGTGGGCATTCGCCGGAGACGGCGAAATGGACGAACCCGAGTCGCTGGCCGGACTCGCACTGGCGGCGCGGGAGCAACTGGACAATCTGATCTTCGTGGTGAACTGCAACTTGCAGCGGCTGGACGGGCCAGTGCGCGGCAACGGGTCAATCATCAAGGAACTGGAGAGGGTGTTTCGAGGAGCAGGTTGGAACGTCATCAAGCTGATGTGGGGTTCCGATTGGGACCTGCTTTTCGAACTGGATTGCGAAGGGGTGCTGCGCCGCCGGCTGGAGGAGACCGTGGATGGCGAGATGCAGAGCTACGGCGCCAACGACGGGCGCTTCAATCGCGAGCGTTTCTTCGACAAGTACCCGGAGTTGAGCCGGCTGGTAGCGCATCTATCCGACGAGCAGATCGACAACCTCACGCGCGGCGGCCACGATCCGGTGAAAATCCATGCGGCGTTCGACGCGGCGCGCCGGCACGAGGGGCAACCGACGGTGGTGCTGGCCCACACCAAGAAGGGCTACGGATTGGGCCGGTGGGCCGAGAGCCGGATGTCCGCCCATCAGCAGAAGAAGCTGGACGACGAGGCGTTGCTGTGGTTCCGGAACCGGTTCGCGCTGCCGCTGACAGACCAACAGGCGCTGGAGCCGTGCTTTTACAAGCCTCCCAAAGGCGATCCGGCCATGCAATACCTGCTTCGGCGGCGCAATGAACTCGGCGGATTCGTGCCGGCGCGGCGGTCTCCGGTTCCCATGGATTGCGAGATTCCGGACCGCGCCGCATTCGCGCCTTTCAGCATCGTTGCGGAGGCGCGCGAAATGTCAACCACGGTGGCGTTCATGCGCATGCTGCAGGCGCTGTTGAAAGCGAAGCCCTTCGGCCGGCGGATCGTCCCGATCGTGGCGGACGAGGCTCGCACGTTCGGAATGCAGCCGCTATTCCGCTCGGTGGGCATCTATTCGCCGAACGGTCAGATGTATACGCCGGAAGACCACGCCGACTTCCTGCACTATAAGGAGTCGCGAGATGGCCAGATCCTGGAAGAGGGCATTACGGAAGCGGGCGCGCTTTCGTCATGGATCGCCGCCGGCACCACGGCCAGCAACCATGGGTCGGCCATGCTGCCCGTGTTCGTGTTCTACTCGATCTTCGGCTTCCAGCGCGTGGGCGATCTCATCTGGGCCGCGGCCGATTCTCGCGCCCGTGGCTTTCTGGTGGGCGCTACCTCCGGCCGAACCACACTCTCCGGCGAGGGGCTCCAACATCAGGATGGCACGAGCCAATTGATTGCCTCCACGATTCCCACCTGCCGCGCCTATGACCCCTGCTACGCGCACGAACTCGCCATCGTGGTGGAGCACGGCATGCGCGCGATGCTCGGCGCCGATGGCCGCGACGTTTTCTACTATCTGACCGTCACCAACGAAAACTACGCTCATCCGCAGCCCCCCGCGGGCTGCGAGGAGGGGGTGCTGCGCGGCATGTACCGCCTGCGGCAGACGGGTAGCGGAACGGACGGTCCGCGCGTGCAGTTGCTTGGATCCGGCGCGATTCTGCGTGAGGTGGAAGCCGCGGCGGAATTGCTCAGCGCGGCCGGTGTTGCCAGTGACATCTGGAGCGTAACCAGTTTTACGGAACTGCGTTGGGATGCCATGCGGCGGAGCCGGGCGGGTGAAACGCCCTGGGTGACGGAGTGTCTGGCGGGCGCGGACGCAGGCCCGGTGATCGCCGCCACCGACTATGTCCGTTCGGTCCCCGATCTGATTCGCGCGTGGGTGCCGCGAACCTTCCACACATTGGGCACCGACGGGTTCGGGCGTAGCGACCGCCGCGCCGCGCTGCGCCGCTTCTTTGAGGTGGACAGCGTGACCATCGCGGTAGCGGCGCTCCGGGCCTTGGCGCGCGAAGGGCGCATCGAAGAGCGGCGCGTCCACGAATTCCGTCAGGCGCATGGCCATGAGGACGCGGCGAGGCCGCCCTGGGAGTGCTGACGCGGGGTCACGCCAGGATGTCGTGAATCACACGCGCCGGGTACTGATCGGTGAGCCGTTCCGGCAGGCTGTGGCGCTGGAAGCTGAGCGCGCGGAAGCTCAGGCCGAGTTGGTGCAACATGGTGGCGTGAAAGTCATGAACGCTCACGCGCTGCTCGGCGGCCCGGTAGCCAATTTCGTCGGTGGCGCCATAAGCCGTGCCGCCTTTCACCCCGCCGCCCGCCATCCACAGGGTAAAGCCGGCCGGTCCGTGATCGCGGCCGGCGCCGTCGCCTCCCTGCTGGACCTGTGCACAGGGCATCCGTCCGAACTCGCCGCCCCAGATTACCAGCGTCGAGTCCAGCAGGCCACGTGCGTCGAGGTCGCGCACCAGGGCCGCCGAAGGCCGGTCCGTCTTGGCGCAACAAGCGCGTAACCCCGTCACCAGGTTGTGATGGTTGTCCCAGATCTGGCTCTCGATGAACACTTGCACGAAGCGTACGCCACGTTCGATCAGACGCCGCGCCATCAGACATCGCCGGCCGTAGGATTCGGTGACTTCGTTGTTCATCCCGTACATTTCCTTGGTCGACTCCGATTCGCGGGAAAGGTCCAGCGCGTCCGTGGCGGCCACTTGCATTCTGGCCGCCATTTCGAAGCCGGCGATTCGTGCGTCCAGATCGCCATAGCCGGGGCGCGCCGCGCGATGCGGCCCATCCATGTTTCTTCGGAGTTCGCGTTGCGCCTCAACCAGCGTGGCCGGGAGTTGTTCCGGCGGCTTGAGATTCAGCAGGGGGAGTCCGGTGGAACGGAATCGAGTGCCTTGGAACAGAGGCGGAAGCCATCCCGCCTGCCAGTTCTGGATGCCGTTGATCGGGAGCCCCTTGGGATCGTCGAGCACGGCATATGCGGGCAGATTCTGGTTTTCCGAGCCTAGGCCGTAGGTAACCCAGGCGCCCAGAGACGGGCGTCCGGGAAGGGTGCGGCCCGAGTGCATCAGGTAGAGCGCGGGCTCATGATTGAAGTGCTCGCCATACATCGAACGGATGAAAGCGATCTTGTCGCAAACGGAACCAGTGTGCGGCAGCAGCTCAGACAACTCGATGCCAGACTTGCCGTAGCGCTTGAACGGAAACGGCGATGGCATCATAACGCCGATCTGGTCGGGGGACTCGATCTGATTGACGATATCGCGGCCGGGAAGTTGACCGGCGAACTTTCGCAGAGTGGGCTTGGGGTCGAACAGATCGACCTGGCTGGGGCCGCCGTTCTGAAACAGGTGGATGACGGCCTTGGCCTTCGGTTCATGATGCGGCTTCTTGGGCGACAGATCATATACCTCCGCTCCTCCGGATCCGCCCCGTGCGTTGGGAGCGAGAAGGGAGCCCAAGGCCGCGCCATGAACACCGTCGATCAGCCGATTGAAGAAGCCGCGCCGCGTGGGGGCTGGACGGTTAGTCGACATAAGCAAACTCCGCGGATATCAGCAGTGCGTGGGTCAGGTCGCCCATCGCCTTCCATTGTGATGTGAAGCCGTAGGGCTCGGTGGAGCGCTCGGCGCGCTGGTGAGCCTGCCACTCTTTCCGCAGCCGTTCGAGCATCGCCACGGCGCGGCTGGCCTCCGGCCCGGTGGGGCGGCGGGAGAGCGTGCGCAGATAGGCAGCCTCTACGCGGGAGCGGTCGTCAGGATACTCGTCCATCAGCCGGCCCGCGAGGTAGCGCGCGTGCTCGATCACGACCGGACTGTGGCTCAACTCCAATGCTTGCGTGGCCACGGTCGAATGCGCCCGCTCCGTGCAGTTGGGCGACATCGGAGGCAGATCGAACAGTTCGAGCAACGTCACCGGCTTGCTCCGTTTCTGCTGCACGTAGATCGCGCGGCGCCATTCGTCCTTGGTGCCCTGCGAGGTAATCTCTCCGCCGGTTTCGGCGCGGATGGGAATGGCCGGGCCGAACTGCTTGGGGGAAAGCCTGCCGGAGGCAAGCAGGATCGAGTCGTGCAACTGCTCGGCATCCATGCGCCGCAGCGGCATGCGCGAAAGCAGTATGTTCTCCGGGTCGTGCTCCCGGGCCTCGGCGGAGATGGCGGACATTTGGCGGTAGGCGGAGGAGTTGACCATGAGGCGGTGCATTGCTTTCACGCTCCAGCCGGACTCGACGAACTTCACCGCGAGCCAATCCAGAAGTTCCGGATGCGATGGCGGCGACCCGGTCTTGCCGAAGTTGCCGAGGGTCGCAACGATCCCGCGGCCGAAGTGGTACCGCCAAAGCCGGTTCACCATCACGCGAGCCGTGAGCGGGTGATTGGGTTGCGTGAGCCAGCGGGCCAACGCAAGCCGGCGGCCCGAGGTTCCCTTCCAGGGTTCCTTGACCTCGTAGCCGTTCATCGCGGCATGCCGCAGGATCGATGGTGCGTTGGGCTCCACTTCTTCGCCCAACTGCTGGGCTTCGCCTCGCTTGAGAAGGAAGACGGGCGATGGGTCTCCCCCCATGTCGTAAAGCGCGCGCAGCGTGGGCTTCGGTTTCAGGCGGCCCCGGGTCGTGCCGATCTGCCCGCGAATCAGGTCGAGATCCGGTTTGAAGCCCGGGAACTGTTTGCCGAGCGCGGTGAGCGTCTCATCGGTGCGGGAGTCGAGGCCGGCTTTCTTGAGCCATGGCGCCGCCCGTTCCCATAAAGCCGTTTCCAGCCGTTTGATTTCGGCTTCGATCGGCTCGTTGTGCAGGCGTACCTCCTCGCGTTGGTCCGCGAGCGACAGATCCAAGTCCCGTTCGGAGGTCTTCAACCAGTCATAGGGATCGTAGGCCGTCTGAAGAATCGCGCCCAAACGATAGTAGTCGCGCTGCGGAATCGGGTCGTATTTGTGGTTATGGCAGCGGGCGCAGCCGATGGTCAGCCCGAACAGCGTGGAACCGATCACCTCGATCTCGTCGGCGACGACATTGACTCGTTCCGGCACCGAACCGTTGGCGGGCGAGTAGGTGGGATCGGACGCCATGCGGAGGAATCCGGTGGAGGCAACGCGGTCGAGTTGCTCTTGCGTCGGCGAGCGCCACTGCCTGTAGTCCTCCACTTCGTCTCCGGCCACCTGTTCGGTCACGAACCTGTCGAAGGGCTTGTCGGCATGGAAGGCGCGGATGACGGCGTCGCGGTAGCGCCAGGCCTCGTTGCGCTCGCGATCGTCCTCTTTGATGCCCTCCGAGTCGGCGTAGCCGGCAGCGTCCAGCCACATGCGGGCCCAGCGTTCGGCGTACTGCGGCGAATCGAGCAGCCGGTCCACCAGTAGTTCGTAGGCATTGGTTCGCGCGTCGTTCAAGAATTCTTCCGCCTGCTCCGGGGTGGGAATCAAGCCGGTAAGATCCAGATACAGGCGGCGCATCAGCACGCGACGGTCCGCTTCCGGAGACAAGCCGAGGCCTTTGGCTTCGAGCTTGGCCAGCAGGAAACCGTCGATTGGGTTGCGAACCCGGCGCGCGGTGTCACGCACTTGCGCCAAGGCGGGCAACCGGGGCGGCTGAAACGACCACCAGTTGCGCTCGGCGTCCGTGAAGCGCACTTCGGCCAGATCGGGCGGCGGGACAGGCGGACACCCGGCGGCGATCCAGGCACGCAACGTCTCCACCTCGCCGGAGTCCGGCGGTCTTACGTGGGCTTTCGCCATCAATTTGGGCGGAGGCATCGTACCGTCGGCGATCTTCTTAATGATGAGGCTCTCCGCCGCGTTGCCGGGAATCAGCGCCGGGCCCGACCTGCCGCCCCGCAGCCGCGAGGCTTGCGTCCGGAGGTCGAGGCCTCCTTCTTGATTTCGTTTCCCGTGGCAGACCACGCATCGCATTTGGAACAACGGAACCACGTCTGCTTCGGTGACGCCGGCCAGAACGGGCTTCTGTGCGTCGATCCAGTTGCGGATCGCAGCTACCGAGGATTCGTCGAGCTTGCGCCCGGGCGGCATCTGGCCGGAGGCAATCTTGGCTATCATCAAACTGCCGTCGGCCGCGCCCGGCTTGATCGCCGGTCCTGTCTTGCCGCCACGAAGGGCCGCCTCGTAGGAGGTGAGGTCAAGGTTCCCTTGCTTGGCCGCACCACTATGGCAAGGCAGGCAATTCGTTTTCAGGAGGGGGAGAAGCGTCGAGGCGTAGTCAGCGGCGCATATCGGAGCGGTGGCGCTGAAACACAACAGCCATCGAAACGCGGATCGTCTCATGATTCCTCCACATCATCTCAGAAACTGAACCTAAGCGGACGCCCACCAGCGCGAACTGCCGTGACCTCGCACCAGTCCAACAGCATGATCGGCGAATCGCACCGAATGGTGCGTTGATGCTCCTGCGTAGATGCTCGCCCATCTTAAGGACGCTCCGTGATG